>PKCJ01000082.1 GCA_002862945.1 Opitutia bacterium
AATTTTTTGTAGCGCGACGTCGCGGTCTTGGACAATTAGGAGTTTTTCGATTTGCGGGTCGGGCATAAGTAGGATATATTTATTAGTGACAACGTAGGCTTACTTACAGAGCAACACAAAAGCAATAATGAGCGACACTTCTCTTCAGGACCAGATCGACGATGCCACTCTCGACTACACTCTTGGTGAGAGTGGGGCGGCTATCGCAAAACTTTCTCAACTCAAACAAACTCATCCCGAGTCCTTTGGTGTTTTACATGCTTTGACCGAAATCTATTTCTCAGAGGGTGATTATGGTGCCGCACTCCGGACAGGCGAGCGGGCCCTCTTACTCTGCCCTAGCGACATTCATATTAATACAAGTCTTTCCCGAATTTGGGTCGAGCTGGGTGACAAGGATAAAGCAGAACATTTTGGTGCACAGGCACGGATGTTAGCTTGGAAGGAAGTACTCAAGTCACCCCCGCAAAAGGATGACATTTAGAGGCATTGACAGCTCCGAATCTAGCCACCTAAATCTTAAGCAACATGGAAGATGTTACCTACACGCTGGAATTTGAAAAACCGCTGCGCGAGCTTGAGAAGCAACTAATTACACTAAACCAAGTCTCGCAGGATTCTAGGGTAGACGTGTCGAGCGAAATTGAAGCGATCGAGATCAAGATCGAAAAAATCAAAAAGGATATCTACTCTAATTTGACACCTTGGCAGCGAGTGCAGCTCTCTAGACACCCTAAGCGTCCATACTCTCTTGATTACATCGATCGAATTTTTACTGATTTCGAGGAGCTCCATGGTGACCGCCGCTTCCAAGAAGATGCTGCCATTGTGGGTGGCCCTGCTTTCCTCAACGGCCAAGCCGTGATGGTACTCGGTCAGCAAAAAGGTCGTAACACTCGCGATAATCTGAAGCGTAATTTTGGCTGTCCACACCCCGAAGGCTATCGTAAGGCGATGCGTCTGATGGAAATGGCGGAGAAGTTTAACATGCCCGTGATTTCCTTGATCGATACTCCAGGGGCTTACCCAGGAATAGGTGCTGAAGAGCGTCATGTAGCCGAAGCTATCGCGGTGAACATCCGCGATATGAGTGCCCTTAAAGTCCCCATCATCTCCATCGTGATCGGTGAGGGTGGTAGCGGCGGTGCGCTTGGTATGGCCGTGGCCGACGAGGTCATGATCTTAGAAAACGGCTACTACTCTGTAATTTCGCCTGAGGGCTGCGCGGCAATCCTTTGGAAAGATCGTGCGGCGGCTCCGCAGGCGGCCGATTCGTTGAAGTTTAGTCCTGAGTATTTAAAGAAGTTTGGCGTCGTCGACCGTGTGATCTCTGAACCGGTGGGAGGTGCGCATCGCGATTTCGATTTTGCGGCTAAGGCGCTGAAGGATGCTATCGTTGACTCACTGGCTAAGCTCAAAAAAAAGAGCACCAAGAAGCTACTTCATGATCGCTATGCTAAGTTCCGCAATCTTGGAGAGTATGCCGAAACTGCAAGAACTGCCAAGACATAGGTACGAAAACACTTAATTTAGAGCAGCCAATAAGCAAGTAGCGCTGCGTCAATTATTCGTCCAGCTTTTCCGCTTTCTCTTGTTCGAGACGTTGAATGTATTCAGATACGTTGCAAGTGAGCATCCTGGTGCTTCCCGGGGAAACTTCTAGCACTTTATTCACTACGCCGTCAAGGAAGGCACGGTCGTGACTCACTAGAATTACGGTGCCTTCATACAGATTAATCGCCTCTTGGAGAACCTCCTTCGATTTTATGTCCAAGTGATTAGTTGGTTCGTCCAAAACCATACAGTTGACTGGGTGCATGAGCATTTTAGCTAGTGCGACTCGATTCTTCTCGCCACCAGATAGGACTGAAGTCTTCTTGAGGGCTTCGTCACCTGAGAAGAGGAGGGCGCCGAGGGCGCCGCGAGGGTTAGCATCATCATTGCCAATGGCAGCTTTTTCGACCTCCTCAAGAACGCTATTGTTTGGGTCGAGTTCGTCAGCCTGTGACTGGGCAAAGTAGCCAAGCACGGTGTTGATGCCTTTTTTGACTTCGCCGCTCTGGAAGGGTTCGGTTCCAGCTATTATGCGAGCTAAGGTTGACTTGCCCGCACCGTTGACACCGACCACCGCTATACGGTCGCCTTTATCGATGCGTAGGTCGAGACCATCAAAGATCACATTGTCCCCATAGGCTTTATGAAGATCACTAATTGTGATTACTTTGGCACTTGCAGGGGGAGATTTTGGGAAACGAAAAAACATCTTCTTCTCCTCGCGCGGAATGGAAATCAATTCCATCTTTTCGAGAGTCTTGATTCGGCTCTGGACCATACTGGCTTTTTTCACGTTGGAGCGGAAACGATTGATCCAGTCTTTGACTTCCTTGATCTCCTTTTGCTGATTCGTATAGGCTTTACGTAAAGTTTCAAGGCGCTTGTCTCTCTCGCTTACGTAGTAGCTGTAGTTACCTTTAAATGTGGTCAAGTTGCCAAGCTTGAGTTCCAAAGTGCGGTTAGTCACCTCATCGAGAAAGGCACGATCGTGGGAGATCACGATGAGTGCGCCTTGGTAGTGTTTGAGGTATTGCTCGACCCAGTGCTGAGAGACGATGTCCAAGTGATTGGTCGGTTCGTCGAGTATGATTAGCGATGGATTCTGCAAGAGAAGTTTGGCTAATGCAATACGCATCTGCCAGCCTCCTGAAAACTCACCAGTATCTCGCTCAAAGTCGCTCTCTTTAAAGCCCATACCGAGAAGAATGCGTTCGATCCGAGATTTCATTTTGGCAGGTTCGTGGTCTTCGAGTTGCTGCTCCCATTCTCCCATTAAATCAATCAAGTCGTAGTATTCGTCTGCCGAGGTATCCATTTCGAGCATCTCCTCCTCGGCTTTCTCGAGATTTTTTTGTAGCTCGAGAATGTCGCCAAATGCACTTTCCGCCTCTGCAAAAAGGGTTTTTCCTGAAACCGAGATACCGTCTTGAGGCAGGTAGCCGACACTGACGTAGCAAGCCTTGTCGACGGAACCACCGTCACTGTCTAGCTCACCCATGAGCATGCGGAGCAGGGTAGTTTTACCCGAACCGTTGGAGCCAACGAGGGCAATTCGGTCGTGCGCGTTAATGACACAGTTGATCTTATTGAAGAGAACCTTCTTGCCGAAGTTATGAGTAACTTGATTGATTGTGATCATGTTAGAAAGGTAAGCGCGCAATGAAACAATGGAGCTAATTAATTGCAAAGAAAAAGCCCAAGATGACATTCTCCTGGGCCTTTGGCATTTTAACTACTCGGATTTAGTCGCTATTGGATGTCCCGCTTTCTTTTATCTGTATGCTTTCTTAACAAGCGCAATTCTTCCTCGGAGATTTGACCGTCGCCGTCCGCATCCATCCTATCGAAGTTCTCTACCATTTTCTTGAGACCTGCTCCTGTCGCTTCGTCTATTGAAATTGCTCCATTTTGGTCGGTATCAGCGGCTATTATGTCTTCACGACCCCCCTTGGGCTTTTGGCCACGGTTTTCGCGTGCATGGAGTAATTCTTCCTCGGAGATTTTACCGTCACCGTTAGCATCTATTCTATCGAAGTATTTTGCTATGAACCCTTTCGCCTCGCCCTTAATGATTGAGCCACTACCATCAATGTCTAAGCGCTCAATTATTTGATCGGGTGCAGGAGGCATACGGTTTTTATCTCGATCTTCTCTCTCTGGCTTCGCTTGAGAGTTCAGGGTAATAAGTGTGGCACTTATGAGCATTAGGAGTATTGATTTACTATGCATGGGATATAATTTGATTTTTACTATTTTATCCGCAGCAGATGTGCTGCTTACATTTCATATCGCCGCTGCAAGTAGAAAAGTTTCAGCAATAACTAAAACAGGGAGCGGCAGAGATTATGTTTTAGTAAATTACTAGTTTAGTAAACAACATGGAGGCATTTTACATTTTAACAGCTAAATAATTAGTGTGTTGTGTTATAACGCTAAATGCTCAGTTATCATATAGTTCATGTTTGAAACATTTGAATTTATTAATGAGGACTTCCCGTGGTTTTTCGCTGGTTTGGTCGCGATCTTGGGCGCTATAGTCGGAAGTTTTCTCAATGTTTGCATCTACCGTATACCCGCAGATCGTTCGGTCATTTCGCCGGGTTCTGCCTGCGTGTGCGGAAGCTCCATAGCATTTTATCGCAATATTCCAGTCCTAAGCTGGATACTACTTAGGGGTAAAGCCAGTTGCTGTGGGCAGCCTTTTAGTCTGCGCTATCCAGCAATCGAGTTGCTCACTGCTATTCTATTCTTTTGGGCTTGGTCGATTCATCCTCCCACCGTTGCCTTCTTGGGAATGCTCTATATTTCTTTTCTAATCTGTGCTACTTTTATTGATTTAGATCACATGATAATACCAGATCGCTTTTCTGTCGGTGGGATGGTGATTGGGGTTATACTGTCTATCTTATTCCCTGCCTTACATGGGATTGAGAGCTTGCCTATTATCTCTAATATCCAGTCGGGGTTGATTGCAATTACTGGTGCACTAGTTGGTGCAGGTTTAGTCTACTGGATAGCAGTAATGGGCGAAGTCATTTTTCGAAAGCCTGCCATGGGGGAGGGGGATGTTAAGTTTGCCGGTTTCATTGGAGCTTTCTGTGGATGGCAGGGTGCAGTGTTTGCCATGTTTGGTGGCGCCTTAATTGGGACAATAATTTTGCTACCTTGCCTTCTGCTCGGACGCCTTTTATCAAGACGCAGTGCGGATTGCTTAGTGGATGAATCTGGGAATGAGGGCGAGCGCGTGAAGTTTGGTATGCAAGTTCCCTTTGGTCCAATGCTAGCAGGTGCAGGCCTAATCTACTTTCTCGGGTTTAATGTCTATGTTGATGCCTATTTCGCTGAGTATATTGGTCATTTTTTCGGGTCTTAGTGATCTCGCAGTAAAGATAAATCGCTTGCTCTGCTGTGCACAAGAAATCTCAAAAAATTACTTGGCATCGTGCGATTGAGACCTACAGTCCACGACCTCTCAACTTTTTGGTGAGATATGCAAGTGGTTAAAGCACGCAGACTGTAAATCTGTTCTCTATGAGTTCGCTGGTTCGAATCCGGCTCTCACCACCATTTTGAAGGGTCGTCCATATGGGCGGCCTTTTTTAGTAAATAAGCGCACACTGACTCACATCTTGCCTTTGACGAAAGCTATCAGTTGTTTGGCAATAGGGATGCGGCGGTAGACTATGTCGGTGGGATCCCAGTAATCTTGGTGAAAGATGACCTTACCATCGCTGTTGAAACGCATGTGACTAACGCCAATGGATTCCTCCCATGTCCCAGAGGGAGTTTTTTTGAAGTCTAAGCGCATTGTCCAGTCTAGGTAGTAGTCGCTACCGCTACGGGCAAAACGATTGAATACAAATTCAGCTCCTTCTAGGGGCTTGAGACCAGCAAGCATATACTCGCGGATCTCTTCAGCACTTTCAAACTGTTTAAAAGCGTCCCGAAAATACGTCTTTTCAGCATAAACTTCTGTCACGTTTTTGGAGAGGTTTTCGTAAGAATAGTCGCTAAATAATGACTCAACACGTTCAAGCATGACAGTCTCGGCTTCTGACCCTGGTTCGGGCGACTCTTCTAGGTAAGGCTCAGATTGTGTGAGTGCTTGCAGGTAGCGTGCGTTTGGAATGGTCTGTGTATGCATATCGGATGTAGTCGAACATGCCATCACGCTGAAAGCGATGGCAGCTAGAGTTAAAGTTTGAAGGTAAGGAATAGTCACTACATAAATAAGCGACAGCAGATAGAAAAACTTACATATACGAGTAAGGTTTCCCTCTTCGTCGACGTTCAAATTCTACAATTTCAGCATGCACATTGGTATTCAACTAGCGAAACATGGTCTATGCACAAACACCATGTCACTGGGCGGTATGAGTATTCTACTGCAGATGTGTGTGGATGAAATTGTGCTCGGTGTGTGGGCCTCCAAAGATTACCTTGCTAAAACGCAATAAGCCATGTCTGAATCTAATAAACATCAGAAGATAGCGGTGGTTGGCTGCGGTGTGGCTGGTCTAACTGCTGCGTGGCTTATTGGGCGTAAACACGATGTGCACCTATTTGAGAAAAACGACTACGCTGGTGGGCATACGCGCACACTAAAAATCCCGGACGGTGCGGATGCGGGGACATCCGTTGATACTGGCTTTATAGTAATGAACCATCGAAACTATCCATGCTTTACCGAGGTATTAGAGCAGCTTGGCGTGGCGGTAGAAGATAGCTCAATGACTTTCAGCTTTTACGACCAACAAACGGACTATGGCTACGCAGGCAATAGTCTGAAGACACTATTTCCGTCAACTAGTTATTATTATAAGCCGAAGCACTTAAGCTTCGTCTTGGATCTATTGCGTTTCTCTCGGATCGGCTATCGAGATTTAAATAGTGGCTATCTTAAGGGAAAGAGCCTTGGTAAATACTGCAAGGAACGACGTTTCGGACATGCCTTTTTGAATAATTACCTTTATCCAATGGGTGCCGCGATATGGTCGTCACCGATTGAAGAGGTGCATGGTTTCCCTGCACAACCCTACTTACACTTTCTGGAAAACCACGGACTGCTACGCTTAACAAATCGTCCTCAATGGAAGTTTGTGAAGGGAGGAAGCCGCACATATGTTGAAGAAATACTCAAGCAGTTAGAGCACGCTCCGAGGTTGAACTCGACACTTGCTGGCATCCGCCGTCATGATACTGGTGTCACATTGTTTACGCACAAAGGCGATTCGTTGGAATTTGATCATGTAGTGATTGGCACCCATGCGGATGAGGCACTCAAGTTACTGATCGATCCCAGTGAGAAAGAAGAAAAGCTACTCTCCCCTTGGCGCTACCAGCAGAATGAAGTGGTGCTTCATACAAGTCCAACGCACCTACCACCGGATCGTAAACTCTGGGCTTCGTGGAATTTCACGCGCGAACAGAGTCAATCAGATGAGCGACCAGTTTCAGTTAGTTACTATATGAATCGTCTGCAGAATCTACAAACCAAAAATAATTACATCGTGACCCTCAACCCAGGCGTTGAGATACCCGAGGAGAGTGTGGTCAACCGCACTACGCTCACCCATCCGCTCTATTCTTTTGAGTCGATGGATACGCAAGACAAACTCCGTGCCAATAACGGTAGCCAAAACACTTGGTTTTGCGGAAGCTATTTTGGCTATGGCTTTCACGAAGATGCCGTTCGCTCTGCAGTCGAAGTCGCGCAAGGATTTGGAATCGAACTATGAGGTTCAATAGAGATCAATTCTCGGTGTTTTGCCGCGTAGCTTTGGAGCGTCGAACTTTGTATCGAAAGTGTGTCATATGATTTTGAATTCACAGATATTCCGTGGGGTAGTTGTGCACGAGAGGTTCAGCCCTCAGTCACACAAATTTAGCTACCCAATGAATTTCTTCGGATTCGACCTAGCTGAGCTAAAACTTATCAATGCGCAGGCCTCTATTTTCGGTTACAATGAGGCAAGGCCTTTGCGTTTGAATGATAGCGACTATCTACATGGTAGTCCTGAACCAATCCTGCAGCAACTGGATCGGTTACTGCCCGCTGAGGAGCCCAGCCAACACACGATACTAATTAGTTCTCCTAGATATTTCGGCTACGCTTTCAATCCTGTAAACTTTCATTTGCGCATGGAGGGAAAGCGTCTGCTTTGCGCCGTGGCAGAGGTCAACAATACATTTGGTGATCGACACGTTTATCCGCTAAGAGAATTAGAACAAATAAACGATCAAACTTGGGTAACACGTTGTATGAAAGACTTTCACGTTTCCCCCTTCAACGACATGACTGGAGAATATCGTTTTACCTTTCGTGTTGAGGAAAATGAAATATTTCTAGGTATTGACCTCTTCAAAGATCAGGCGTGTGTCATGAAAACTCATATACAAGGCCAAGGTCAGTGCTTAACGAATAGAAGTATCATCCGTTATGCCTTGTGCCATCCTTTAGATACTGCACTCAACAGTATGCCTAGGATCATCTGGCAAGCCGCAGTACTCTATTATAAAAAAAAGATGAGGGTCTTCAAAAGACCCTATCCTGTATCGAACAATACGCTCGTAAATCGTGACGCAAAGAGCGATAATCAACCTGTCGTATAGTTTTTTACATGTGCTACTACTGCAGCTGTACGCAAATGGCTAAAGGTGCGACCGTATACATTCGTCAATTCAAACTTCGACCGACGGCGTGTATTCGGGGATGTGCTTTTGAATAGCGCCTTTGATGACTGCTACATTCGTATTGATCATCGCAGACTTTAAATCTTGAGAGATTTGGCTCATGTTGATTTGTGAATCATTTGGGGCAACTAACCTCATAACGCAAGGATGCTGCGTGACCTCTAATGTTTCACTAAGATGCTGTACTTCCTCAAAAAGCTTTTCACCAGCTTGAAGGCCTGTGAACTCAATGTCGATATCAGTGCCCTCCCGCAGGCCGCTCATAGCGATCATTTGGCGCGCGATATCAATTATTTTGACAGGATTACCCATGTCTAGCACAAGGATATCGCCGCCATGACCTTCGATGGCTGATTGTAAGACAAGGCCAACGGCTTCTTCGACCGTCATAAAGTAGCGAGTGACATTTGGGTCAGTCACCGTTATGGGCCCACCTCCCGCGATTTGATTACGAAAAATGGTAATCACACTTCCAGATGAACCAATAACGTTACCAAAGCGAACAGCCATGAACTTCGTGGTGTTGGTCTCTGAATTCTGTTGTGCTGTCAGTGAAAGTTCAGCCAGTCGTTTGCTCGCGCCCATGACACTAGAAGGATTAATTGCCTTATCGGTAGAAATTAAAATGAAACGCTCGACTTTGCATTGGCTTGCGATGCGTGCGAGCTGTTGAGTGGCTAGGAAATTATTACGTAGAGCCTCAGCAGGCTGAGTTTCCATCAGATTAACGTGCTTGTGTGCCGCTGCATGAAAGACGACCTCCGGACGATATTGAGCGAAGACTTTCTCTAGTTGTTCGGCATTAAGAATATCGAGCACTTGAGAGGTCACCCGCGTCTTACTTGAAACTTTCAATTTTAGAACACTTTGTTGAAGATTGAAAATGGCAATTTCCGCCTGATCAATGCAAAATAAACTTTGAGGAGCATAGTCGAGTATTTGAGCGACTAATTCACTACCGATACTGCCACCTGCTCCCGTAACCATGACACGCTTACCTTGTAACAATGTAAGGATGCCTTCAGAGTTAAGGTCGACTGGGTCACGACCAAGAAGGTCTTCGAGCTGGATTGGACGAAGTTGAGAGAGCTCAGCTCTCCCGGTAACAAGATCAGTTAGTGCGGGTACAGTATCGACAGAAAGTCCAGCATCACGAGCTAGTTCAAAGACATGGCGCATACGTTTAGCCGATGCTGATGGAAATGCTATGACTACTTTGGAAGTATTATAGCGCTTGGCTACTGTGGCTAATTGATCGACTGCGTCAGCAACTAATACACCGTGAACGTAGCGACCGATTTTCTTTACGTCATCATCTAGAAAGGCGACTGGACGCATACCAAGACGAGCCTTATTCATTAAGTCTGAGCAGAGGCCCGCACCAACTTCGCCCGCACCGATAATAATCACGTTCTCGGAGGCTTCCATCGTGAGCCAATCTTCGACGCCCCGGCTAGATTTAACGCGCATCAAAATTCGGAAGGATGCGATAGAAAGAAGGCTGATTAAAAAGTAGGTAAGGATAACAGCTCGAGGAGGTACGTTTATTCCTTTATAGACATACCACATTGATAGCAGGATGAGTGCGTTTGTAAAAAGGCCGCCAAAAAGGCGAAACACATCTGGCAAACGAAAATAAGACAAAATTGAGTCTAACTGTCCACTGGCTAGAAGTAGCATCAATTGAAGACCAACTATCCATGCGACCATGTTAACTCGATCGATAGCATGATTGCTTGGGACATTAAAATCAAAGCGTAATTCGTAGGCAAACCAGTAACTGGCTAGCGAAACGATAGCATAAAAAACAACCAAAGAAAGGGTCCTCAGGTTGAGATACTTAACTATGACATTGGCGCTCATAATCTAGATTAACCTCAAGCTAAAGTTTCTTTGATCGCGGTAATTACAGCTTCGCGATCAGACTGATGCATTGCAGAGCCGCTAGGCAAGCAAAGGCCGTCCTTGAAGAGCCTTGCTGCCAATTCGCCACCATGGCAGATTTTCTCTTTGAATACGGGCTGAAGATGCAGCGGTTTCCATAGTGGGCGTGCTTCAATGTCGACTGCTTCCAGCGCAGCTATTAGAGCATCGCGTGAGCTACCGCTGGTTTCGCTGTCTACAGTTAGGCAGGTGAGCCAATAGTTAGCAGCTTCAGGGTCCACGATAGGCATAAAATCAATGCCGGGTAGCGCACCTAGTTCAGCGCGGTATGCCTCGAAATGAGCTCGACGGATATCGATACGGCGTTGAAGATCAGAAAGCTGACTATTTCCGAGCCCTGCGAGCAAATTACTCATTCGATAATTATAGCCAATTGCTTTGTGCTCATAGTGGGCTTCAGGTTCACGAGCTTGTGTAGCCAAATAGCGGGCATGCGCAATGGACTCACTATCGTTTGACAGCAACATGCCACCAGCAGAGGTGGTAATAATCTTGTTGCCATTAAAAGAGAAAAAGGAAAAAGCACCCATTGAACCCGCGGGGCGTCCGCAGTAGCTTGCCCCGAGTGCTTCGGCTGCGTCCTCAATCAGTGGCACATCGTATTTCGCACAGATTTCTAGAATGGCTTCCATTTCGGCACATTGCCCGTAAAGGTTCACGACGATGACGGCTTTGATATTACTAGCTTGTTTAAGTGCTTGCTCTAGGAGCACCGAATCCATGTTCCATGTACGTGGTTCACTATCAACAAAGATTGGTTCTGCACCAAGATAGCAGATTGGGTTGGCACTCGCAGCAAAAGTAAATGTGGGGCAGATCACCGCATCACCTGCGCCGACGCCCAAAATTTGCAAAGCTAGATGAAGAGCGGCTGTACCTGAGTTGAGCGCTACAGCATGCTGGCGGTTGGCGAGAGCTGCGACTGCCGACTCGAATAAATCTAGCGCTGGGCCGGTTGGAGCAACCCAGTTAGAAGTTAATACAGCATCCACGCTCGCATGGTCTCGCGGGCCTATATCTGGGGGTGATAAGTATATGCGGGACATAATTTCCACTATGTTCAACCATAGAACTGTTTATTTCCAACCTTAATTATGGGAATTTATCCTAGAGATAAGCCTAGTTCCAAGAACCGAGACTAGGCATAATGTTGGGAGACGCACTAAGCTCGAAAAGATCTCGAGAATCTACGCATATTTGTCGGAGCTAATTCCTGACTACCCACTCTAGAGCCTTGAAATTAACAACTCGCGTTGGAAAATCATCTCTTTGGGTAGGTTACTATGGAGCTTTAAAAAAAGTTCCTCGTGCGGAAGTGTCTGCATACGTGCACGATCGCGGTCTATATGCATAAGCTCGTCAAAATCTTCTTCACACATGTCGAGACCACGCCAGTCGAGATCACTATAGCGCGGCATCCAACCGATGGCTGTTTCTTTCGCTCCAGCACGACCTCTGGCACGTTCAACAATCCAGCGTAGCGGTCGCATGTTATTGCTAAAACCCGGCCACATGAACATGCCTTTTGAATTCTTACGAAACCAGTTCACGTTAAAAATGAGGGGGGTCTCGCTGAGCGTTCGCTGCATTTTTATCCAGTGACTAAAGTAGTCGCCCATATGATAGCCGCAGAAAGGAAGCATCGCCATTGGATCACGACGTATTTGGCCAAGACTGCCTTCAGCCGCTGCCGTGATTTCCGAACCAGTGGTAGCACCTAGATAAACGCCATGCCCCCAGTTGAATGACTGCGTAACGAGCGGCACGTCATTCATGCGGCGACCACCAAAGATCATGGCATGGATGCGCACGCCCTCAGGCTTCTCCCAGTCCGGGTCTATCACAGGGCAGTTCGCGGCGGGCGCAGTGAAGCGACTGTTTGGATGCGCGGCGGGGGTTTCGCTGTCAGGCGACCAGTCTTCACCTTTCCAATCTATTAAATGTGCAGGTGCATTCTCGGTCATCCCCTCCCACCAGATGTCGCCGTCGTCTGTAAGCGCAACATTGGTAAAAATAGTATCCCTTGAACAAGAAGCCATCGCACTGGGATTTGTCCCAACGGATGTGCCTGGTGCGACACCAAAGAAACCAGCTTCGGGATTGATCGCATAAAGACAGCCATCCTTCCCTGGTTTGATCCAGGCGATATCGTCGCCTACGCAGGTAACTTTATAGCCCTTCATTTCTTCAGGCGGAATGAGCATGGCAAAATTCGTTTTCCCGCAAGCGCTAGGAAAGGCCGCAGTCACATAGGACTTGGTGCCGTCTGGCTCTTCAACTCCCAGTATAAGCATATGTTCGGCCATCCATCCCTCATCACGGGCGAGAGTCGATGCGATCCGTAGCGCAAGGCACTTTTTGCCAAGTAGGGCATTTCCTCCGTAGCCAGATCCGTAAGAGACGATAGTGCGTTCTTCAGGGAAGTGGACGATGTGCGTATCTTGAGGATTGCAAGGCCAGGCAACATCTTCAACGCCCTCATCCAGCGGACATCCCACCGAGTGCAAGCAAGGAATAAAGAATCCGTCCGAACCTAACATGTCGAGCACAGGGGCACCAATCCGCGCCATGATCCTCATATTGACGACTACATAGGGCGAATCAGTTAATTCGACGCCAATCTTCGATATCGGACCACCGATTGGACCCATACTAAATGGTATAACATACATTGTGCGCCCATGCATGCAGCCATTAAACAATTGCTTCAGTTTGCGCCGCATGACTCGCGGCTCCTCCCAATTATTAGTAGGGCCTGCAGCATCTTTGCTTTGTGAGCAGATAAAAGTCTTCGACTCAACCCGAGCCACATCGTCAGGATCCGATCGGAATAGATAGCTATTGGGCCGTTTCACATCGTTCAGTTTAATACAAATATCCTTATCGACCATCATCGCGAAGAGTAAATCGGCCTCAGCTTGAGAACCGTCACACCAGTGAACAGCGCGTGGCTTACACATAGAGACCATCTTTTCTACCCATTTAAGAAGTGCTTTATGGGAGGTGTGGGGTGAAGCTATATTCGACATTTAATAAGTTTAGCACTGGGCATGCCAAAGGTAAGAAAAAAGCTTTAGTCATCTGAAAATATATTCATCAACGAATCTCCTTGAGTCGGACTCGCTATTCTACCTTTTTCGTTTTTCTTAATTGTTTGTATTTTCGAGAGTAAATTTTGCTTCCCTGACCCTAGAACCCTCCATGCCACGTAAAAAGACTCCCCAGAAAGACAATTTTGAACTCGAGTTCGACGAGCCCTACGAGTCTGGCGAAACAAAGCCACTCTCAGACGATGACATTTTTGCCCTCAAGACAGACTCTGGTCATGTCGATGAAATGTTCAGCGACTGGTTCCTCGACTACGCCAGTTACGTAATTCTAGAACGTGCAGTTCCCCATGCCAATGACGGTCTGAAGCCTGTTCAACGCCGAATCCTACATTCTATGCGCGAGTTGGAAGATGGTCGATACAATAAGGTGGCCAATGTGATCGGCAACACCATGAAGTATCACCCACATGGTGATGCCTCGATTGCTGACGCAATGGTGCAATTAGGGCAAAAAGAGCTTCTTATCGATATGCAGGGTAACTGGGGTAATACCCTAACAGGTGACTCTGCTGCTGCCCCTCGCTACATTGAGGCCCGCCTTTCTAAGTTTGCTCTCGATGTGGTCTTTAATTCCAAGACGACCAATTGGTTATCCTCGTATGACGGTCGTAATAAAGAGCCAGAGACGCTCCCCGTTAAATTTCCACTACTCCTCGCGCAAGGTGCTGAAGGCATTGCAGTAGGACTTTCCTGCAAGATTCTACCACACAATTTCCTCGAGCTACTCGACGGCTGTATTGCGCTCCTTCGAAAAAAGAAGCCCGAACTCGTGCCCGACTTTCCGAGCGGCGGCATCGCTGACGTCTCCGAGTATAATAATGGTAAACGTGGTGGCCGTGTAAAAGTTCGCGCGAGGATCGTAGCTCGCAAGAAGAACCTGCTCGCCATCACCGAGCTTCCGTTTGGCAAAACAACAACTAGCCTGATCGACTCTATTATATCTGCTAACGAAAAGGGCAAAATTAAGATTCAACGCGTAGAGGATAACACATCCGACCTCGTCGAAATCCTCATTTATCTACCACCTGGCTCAGATCCCAAAACAGTAGAGCAAGCTCTCTATGCTTTTACCGATTGCGAACTCTCAGTCTCGACTAACATTTGCGTGGTTGAAAACGAAAAGCCTCATTTCTTCTCCGCCCAGGATCTACTCTATCTCGCTACTGAAAAAACACGCAACCTTCTCCAACTCGAACTCGAAATCCAACTCAGGGAGCTTGAAGAAAAGTGGCATTTTAGCTCACTCGAGAAAATTTTCATAGAAGAGCGGATCTACCGACGGATCGAAGAAGAGGAGACTTGGGAATCCGTCATCACAACCGTAGATGTAGGTCTAAAGCCCTACAGAAAAGTATTTAAACGTCAGATAAACAAAGATGACATTCTTCGTTTACTTGAAATTAAGATTAAGCGCATCTCCAAATTTGACACTTTACGTGCCGACGAACAGATCAAGGGCCTCGAAGAAGACATCGAAGCAACTCAAAAGCATCTCAAATACTTGACGAAGTATGCCATCAAATGGTTTACCGAACTGAAGACGCAATATGGCAAGGGACGTGAGCGTAAGACAGAGCTGTCATCCTTTAAAAAAGTCGTCGCTCAAGACGTCGTCATCGCTAACGAGACGCTATACGTCGACAAGAAGGAAGGCTTCGCTGGCACAAGTATGAAGAAGGACGAATCCGTTTGTAAATGCTCGTCGCTCGATGACGTTATTGCGATCAATCAGGAGGGTAAACTCATCGTCAGTAAGGTTAGTGAGAAAGCATTCTTCGGTAAGAATATTTTGTATATAGATATCTTCAATCGCGCAGAGCCTAATGCCTTGACCTATTGCATGGTTTATCGTGACGGAAGAACTGGTTCGACTCTGGCCAAGCACTTCACTACCGGTGGTGTCACGCGAGACAAGGAGTATGACTTGACTAAAGGTAAGCCTGGATCACGCGTCCTCTACATCTCATGTTATCCGACTGAAAATGGCGAACCTGACGCGGTGAAGATCAAGCTCAAGCCAGCGCCTAGACTACGTAAGATTGAGGAAGAAGTGTTCTTCAAAAATCTTTCCGTGCGAGGTCGTAGCACAGGGGGTAACATCATCACCAAAAACGCAGTCCGTAACGTCGTACGCATGACTAAGGCTGCGCGTGAGGAGGCAGGTTAGTCATACAATACCATATTAAAGGGAATACGTGCTCCGGGTCTGAAGGACGATAGATAGTATCGCTAGATTAGAAGGGGATTTTTGTTAAGCCCTCTTTCCATTTTTCTGGCACGCCATTAGCGGCGCCAAGGAGTGCGCCAACTACCGCTCCACGGTGGCAATTATCACCGCCGCAATGTGCATTTGCAAGAATACCTGAGTTAAAGTCGTCCGCATATTTCCAACATAGGAAGAGACTAGCGGTGAATGATTCGGGCAAGTAGCATGCCATCGTGAGATGACGACCGATTACGGTTCGGTCAGGGAAATGAGTCCATGTGTCAAACTGCCCTGCAGACGCCCAAGGTTTTGCGTGGCATTCTAATGCCTTTAACAAGTCGATACCATCCCCAAGAGAATAAAGGATACGAGTCATTGCGGCAGCGGCTTCGCCCACATATCGGTTTCGATGCGTCAATCGAACGTGCTTTTCTACCTGAAACAATTGCTCATCGAGACCAGTTACACCTATTTCAATGAGCCCAGCTAAAAGACAGGGAACATGGCTGAGTCCACCTATATGTAGGTCGTCGATCCCACAATTTGAAGGAGCTACGCCTTTTGCATAGTTATCGAAAAAAGCACGGTGATATTCTTCAAGATAGGTGTCCTGATGCCACCCCTTTTCTAGAAGACACTCTATATAACGAGTCAGCCACTTATTTGAATCGTAGGCACCATTCTGAAGTATGTTCAGATAAAGCTCTTTACCCAACTGATAGTTGACAGTATTTTCACCCGCTGCCAAAAACTGATGATAATGAACCCCGCGACGACCCCAGTACTTCGCTTGATCGTGGAGTATGTTGCCCTTCTCGTTGCGTGGATTGTAGTGCGAGCGCCAGAGAATGCTGTCGGTATGCGGATTTTTAGGTGCAACATACCCCGTCAGTAGGCCATAATCACGATCTAGCTTACGTGTGTCATAATACCAGTGAACTGGCATAGAAAGAGCGTCAGCTGCGAGTGAGCCTAACATGGCATTTTTGTAAATGGTCTTCATAGGTTGGATGCTTGGTCTACCAGCTTGTCGAGCGCAGAGGGGATTAATTTTTTATATTTAAAAAAGCCCGCACCTGCGGCTGGATAAAAGTGAGCATCCCACCAATGACGTCGCTTAATTACTACAATCCCAAGTGCCGCGAGCGAAGACTCCAAATCTAAGATTAGATCATCCCATATGCCAACGGGGGGCGCGGCCATTATGACTGCATCAAGTTTTTGTAAATGCGCCCATTCAGCCACTTTTTCTGGGCAATTAAATATCTCTACTTTTTCAGGTAATAAAGAACGCATACAGTCAGAGCGAAATTGTATTACTTTTTCTTCAATACCATGCTTCTGGTAAGCGGCTAATGGAAACATACCTGCGACTGCAACTAGCTCAGATGAAGCGGCCAGCCAATTTACTGCTGACAGGTCATCCTCGTGGACAAGTAATCCGACTCGCCCGCCTGGAATCGGTTCATCATAGGCTGCTAGTATCCTTGGGGTCGTATTATTTTGACTAGTTTTGATCTCAGCTGACTGTGTTGCGAGAGGTATCTCAACCTCATGCCGTCCTGCTGTGAATTTACAAATATTTGATTCTTGAGCGAGGTAGACTTTTCCTTGGGTGTGCAGCCCCGCCACCCATCGCCAGCTCAGTGTGTTAGAAGCAGCGTCCCCATCTAGTAAGTGCCTTAAAAAGAAATCAGCGCCTAGCGTCCAAGGCAACTTGAGTGTGTGTATCCATATGCTGGCATACCACATACGAGTGTGATTATGCAGATAGCCAGTCTTGATCAGTTCACTAGTCCAGGAGTCCATTGCGGCTATCCCGCTACATGCTGTAATTATCTGAGTGTAATCTACATCTTTTTTCCAACGTTCTCGATCCTCAGCTAATTCTATTAGATAGTCTCCCCAGACCGAGGGGCGTAACTCTAACCAGCCCTTCCAATAAGTACGCCAGCAAACCTCATCAATGAACTTCGACGCGGAAGACTTAGAGTGAATATCTAAAACGGCACTCAAAATTTGCCACTCAGGAAGCATGCGAATCCGTATCCATGGCGAGAGCATTGACACGTTTTCACGCCGCTTGGACCCATAGTCGTAATTACGAGTGCTAGCGTACTCAACGCCGGCTCGAGGCAAGAAAGTATGAAGAACCTTGTTTGCGGCTTCTTGGTTTGGATCAAACACAAAAAAGTAACGGAATTGAACAGACTTCCTTATAAATAAAAGGAAACGGTGTCTGAAATAAATAGCCCTTAAAGTTCGAATCTAACATATTTTTGACTTGTGTCCTCTAAACCTAGAATCTCAGTCAAATTTATAATTTTAATAGTGGTAAAAGTAAGCGATTTCGAGCTAATACATTAGTTAGGATCTACCCACTTCCCGTTTTCTTTGATTAGCACGATCAGCCGATCCAGGGCTTCTGTAGCGGGGACATTGTATTTGACGCACTCTTTACCCACGTAGAGGTTTATCTTACCGGGAGCACCGCCAACATAGCCAAAGTCAGCGTCGGCCATTTCGCCAGGACCGTTAACGATGCAACCCATGATCGCGATGGTCACACCTTTGAGATGGTCGGTGCGGCTTCTAATATTTTGAGTGACGCTCTGTAGATCAAAGAGTGTCCGCCCACAACTAGGGCAAGCGACAAATTCGGTCTTCGTAATTCTTGCGCGTGAACCTTGCAGAATATTGTAAGCAAGGGCTGTGGCCTTATCCAGTAGAGGCTCAGTCTCTATACTGATAAGATCTCCGATTCCATCGCATAGAATTGCGCCGCTCAGCATGCTGGCCTCCAGCAGGCGGTCTGAAAAGTGGTCTTTGAGTGCAAGTGTGTTATTGGCTGTATTACGAATCCAGATGGGAGCATCGGGAAGAAAATCCCGTGAGACCTCGGCAAGTTCGCGATAACTACCAATAGGATGATTATTCTGATTGCAGACGCCGTCGTAGGTCATGCTCCTGCTTAAAATGAGGCGCTCGCTACCCATGGGCGCGAGTTGTGCGCCGATCTCTTCACGCAAGTCGGATGCGATGCAATCGATCGCGCAGTTGAACTTCATGTCACGGCAAAATTGTAAGAGTGTCGCTGCGTAATAAGCGTCTTCTTTGGGAATGTGCTGAAGTAGCATAATCCCTGCTAAGCTATTTTTTGGCCAAGTAAAATTTTCAAGATGAGAGACATCGACTGCGCGACCAATCTCAAGGACGAAGAATTCTACAACTGTATTGAGGGCTTCGTGAAGAAGGGTGAATTGATCCAAATCATGGGCGACATTGATGACGACTTGAAGGCCTTCTATTTTAGTATCTTTAAGCTTCATCTGAGTGGCGCAAACATCTTGAACGATCGACTGCGTTTCGCTGATAGCGTGATGCGTCTTGACGATGACAGCGGGAGTGTTTTCTCCGCCTATAGCGCAATTCGAACTGAGCTGAATAACACGCGTTGAGCGTTTGTTAAAATCGTAAGGGTTGATACTATCTTTCGTGACCTCAGATAGGGGCATTTTGGACTGTTGCTTCCAGTGGATCATTGCCTTGTCAGCTAGGTCGCGGGCAACAGGCACTTCGTAAATAGGGTCTTCGGTTAAGGAGACGCGGATTGTGTCACCGAGGCCATCGTTGAGCAGAGCACCGATACCGATGGCGCTTTTAACCCGTGCGTCCTCGCCGTCACCCGCTTCGGTCACTCCAAGGTGGAGGGGATAATTCATACCTTCTTCACTCATACGAGCGACCGCAAGGCGGTAAGCTTCGATCATCACCTTCGGGTTACTGGCCTTCATAGAGAGGCAGATGTCTTGATAATTATGGCTCTCGGCAATGCGGATAAATTCAAGCGCACACTCGACCATGCCCAGAGGACTGTCGCCATATCGATTCATAATACGATCTGAGAGGGAACCGTGATTGGTGCCGATTCTCATGGCGCGGCCAAGCTCTTTGCAACGAAGCACGATAGGGGAGAAGGCTTCATGCAAGCGCTCTAATTCTTCGTCATATGCGGCATCGGTATATTCGAGGACAGCGAATTTCTTCTTGTCAGCATAGTTACCGGGGTTGATGCGTACCTTATCGACATATTTAGCGGCCTCCATAGCTGCTGAAGGCAAGAAGTGAATATCAGCAACGAGCGGGACCTCGCATTTCGCGGCGCGAACTTTTTTTGAGATTTCTCCCAGAGCTGCGGCTGCAGCCTTGTTAGGCGCAGTGATTCGGACAATCTCGCAACCCGCCTCTGCCAGTGCAAGGGTCTGCGATACTGTAGCATCAATGTCTTGCGTCCTTGTCGTCGTCATTGACTGGATGCGAATCGGATTGTCCCCTCCAATGTAGATGCCACCAACATTGATAACACGAGTGTCGCGACGACGGGCTTGAAATCGAGAACTGCAGTAAATAAGCTTGGATCTGTCGTGACTTATCATTGGTGAATTAATTTAAAATTGTATCGCACCAGTGGTCCAAAAGAGGGCGACTTGCAAGCAACCTATGATAAAGCCAAGAACTGCACCCAGGCGTTCTATTGTGCGAAACTCGCGGCCAGCGACTTGCTTAACGATAGTCTCGAGGCGGTCTAGATCGAAGGCTGCAATATTATCTTCAATCATTTGCTTTAGATTGACCGTATCCTCAAACAGAGTGGCCACTTTATCTATCAGTGGTCCTGCTTCTTCTTTCATAGATGCTGCTGCAATGACTTCGAATTTCGCAAGCGTGATGTCGTTGATAAATCCACCGAGAAGGGGGATCGCGCGTAGTTGAGGACCGATTCTCTCCCAGACAATTGTTTTAGCAGTATCTTCTAAGTAAGGACCGAGCTCTATTTTTTTGATTTCATGCAGAATCATATGTTGCTGAAGAATTTCGCGCTCAATTATTTCTGCCGATTCTGCGGCCAGCTGCTTCTGGCGGCGCGGTATCAGCCCCTGCCAGTTCCAAAATAGCAGACGAGTCGGTTTGCGCGGGTGAAAAAGCATTTGGATGGCCACCCAATTTGTTAGCCAACCGATGCCAGCCGTAATGAACGGAGTGAGAATGAGTATGAGAGTCGTATCCATTAAATTTGAGACCTCCATATTACCATGACTTCGTGCACAAAGATTCTGGATTCTTGAGCGATACGTCAATATCAAGCCTGCTTTACTTTACTTGTTCTTTACAGGGTAATAACTGATAAAATATTGAATAGATTACTTGACGAGAGGGTCTTGGTTTCTACTCTCCCGGCTTTGATTAGGCTCATGGTGTAATGGTAGCACTTCGGTTTTTGGTACCGTCAGTCGGGGTTCAAATCCCTGTGAGCCTGCCACTTTTAGGGCGCTCCGATTTTACGGGGCGTCTTTTTGTTTGCGCCCACCACTGCTAGACATTCTTTTTCTTCTGTTATTCAAGTTCTGTACCATTATGACGCAAAGCATCAAAATCTACGACACGACCTTACGTGACGGCACGCAGGGCGAAGGAGTATCTTTCACTGTGGCTGGAAAGATCAGGATTGCAGAGAAATTAGATCAATTCGGTGTTGATTATATTGAAGGCGGTTGGCCTGGCTCTAATCCACGTGACATGGCCTTTTTTGAGGAAGCTAAGTGTTTAAATCTTAAAAACGCAAAAATTACTGCCTTCGGTTCAACTCGTCGTGCTAGCCTTAGCGCTGAAGAGGACCCACAACTCAAACTTTTACTCGATGCAAATACACCTGTCGTCACTATATTTGGTAAGACTTGGCTGTTGCATGTCACAGAGGTAATTCGCACTACTGCGGAAGAAAATCTCAAAATGATTGAGGATTCCGTCCGTTTGCTGACAAATAACAACCGCGAGGTCATCTACGATGCGGAACATTTTTTTGACGGCTTTTGTGATAACTCTGAATACGCTCTACAAACTCTCGAATCGGCTAAACGTGGTGGCGCGATTAATCTTACACTTTGCGATACTAATGGCGGCAAGCTCGTGAGCGAGATCAATGAAATCGTTACCAAAGTGATCGCTCACTTCCCTGATACGCCCATAGGCGTTCACTGCCACAATGACTCTGGATTGGGCGTTGCGGTTTCACTCGCGGGGGTCGAATCTGGCGCAGCTCTCGTTCAAGGCACAATCAACGGACTTGGTGAGCGTAACGGCAATGCCAACCTCACTACGATCATTCCCAATTTGATCCTTAAAATGGACAAGCAATTAAAGTGTGCTGCCAATCTGAATCAAATTCGTGAGCTTTCACTCTTCGTGGATGAAATAGCAAATCGAGCTTCAGATAATTCGGCACCTTTTGTTGGACCCGCTGCTTTTGCACACAAAGGTGGTATCCATGCCGATGCAGCTGCTAAAGTCAAACATAGCTATGAACACATCAAGCCTGAGCTAGTTGGTAATCATACGCGAGTACTTGTTTCCGACATGTCGGGCCGTAGTAGTGTGATGATGAAAGCCAAGGAAATTGGCGTTGATATTGATGCTCGCTCGCCTGAACTAAAAGATTTTCTTGACGAGCTGAAGAGGCTTGAGTTTCGAGGATATGGCTACGAGGCTGCAGATGCTTCATTCAAACTTCTACTTAATCGTTTCCTTAAAAGTAAGAAGGAGGATTTTGAACTGATTGGTTA
>PKCJ01000121.1 GCA_002862945.1 Opitutia bacterium
TGGAACGCCGAACTGGGCGTTTCCTATCGATTGGAGCAGTCGTTAAACTTAGCTAACGGATGGATGGTATTAGAGAGCGATTTGACTGCAGATAAATCTAACATGATTTGGGAGTTTACTGTGGATCAGGCGGCCACCCATGCTTTTTGGAGGGTGATTAAGAACCCGTAGACAGACGCCTGCCTTTGGTATCTCTCCACCCATAAACTGTTGCAGCCTCTTGTCTGGGCATGCATACGCAATCTTTTGGTTCAGCGGCTGATTCACTCCTCAGTCTAATGGGCTCAAGCATTCGATGACGATTTAAGGCTTTTACGATAACTCCCTGGCGTGGTTCCATGTTCAGCGCGGAAGCTATTGATCAGAGAATTGACCGAGTAGTAGCCACAATTTTTAGCAATCTCGTCCAAGTTAGCATCCGTTGTTTGCAGAAGACGAGCGACCGCATGCGTGCGTTGGTAGCGGATTTCTTGCCCAGGTGATTTGCTATAGCAGTTGGCAAATGCTTTTTGCAGACCCTGCTGAGTCACACCCATGGCCTCTGCGACATCCGTCGCCTGTATGCCATGATAGAAATTGTTTTTAATCCAGTGCAGGGCATTGGCAACTAATGGATTGGCGACTGCGTAGGAATCTGTGCTGAGCCTTGATACTACTCCCTTTGGAGGGTGACGAAGAATGGAGCCTGCGCTTGCCGTTGAATTAGAATCCAATAATTTTTGAAGTGTTTTTGCTGCCGTCAGGCCAAGCCCTTCCAGATCGCTATCAACGCTACTGAGCTCAACGCTCAGGCCCTTGTTGACCAAGTCGTCATTGTCGACCCCCAGCACGGCGATGTTCTCTGGGACGCGGAGTTTATTTTTAAGGCAGATGGAGATCATCTCAGCCGCCGCAGTGTCATCATATGCAAAGAAACCCAATGAGAGTTCTTCCAACTTACGCCCACGAGATTGAGCGAGATCATGCAACTCCTGAATGACTCTGCTTTCTGTCCGGCCCGCGGAATCAAGGACGGTGACCTTACCACCATCTACTTCCATATGTGCGGTAAAAGCCTCTAAACGCTCCTCATACATGTGAATATCATCTGTATTTAAGGCGAAGACTTCTTTATAACCATGGTCTCTGAAGTGTTCAGCAGCAAGTCGGCCGATGGCTTCATTGTCAGTCACAACCCTTGTAATTGGCAACTTGTGATCGCCAAGGCCAAGGTCGACCAATGGGACTTTGTGACTACTAAAAAAATCGAGTGTTTTAGTGTATTGCAGAAGGGCGATGCAACCGTCTCCTTGCCAGTTGTTAAGAATACCCTCGTTGCGGGTAAAGCTCTTTGGGCAATTTAGTTGCCAACCGTTCTCACGCGCAACCTGTGCAACACCGCGGTGAATGCGGTAGTCATACCATTCAAGTAGGAGCAGGATGTGTTTGCGCCGTAACATATAGGGGTCGGCCTTTAGAGGAGTGGGGCTATAGAACCTTTTTTATTCTAATGTAGATGGTGAGGTTATTTAAGGGGTAATATTGAACACTAAATACAAAAAAATGAAACTCTTTTACCCTAGTAAGTGCATATTAGTGCAAGATTGTAAGCGCCTAGTTGTGCGTCTTTGAAAATTCTGGCATTGTGCCGTGGATTCATTTATATGCATCTTTTAGCTGTTTATGTATATTCCAAATATAGCGATTTGTGATATAATCTGTAGTGCTTTACTTACGTAAGGGACTATTACATTGTAATTGATTAGCTGTTAGGATCATTTTTCTATTGGCGGCTTAATTTGCCTATATTGTCTATCCTCATCCCCCTTCAGATGAAACATCACCCTGCATCAACCCGTGGTTTTGCGCTAGTCATCGCATTGTCTTTGATGGCCTTCATACTGCTGCTGACTCTGAGCATCACAACGCTGGTTCGAGTCGAAACCCAAAGCGCGAATATCCAGCTAGATCAGCTTGAGGCACGCATGAATGCCCAGCTTGGGGCAATGGTCGCACTGGGGGACTTACAACGCTACACGGGTCCTGATCAGCGTGTGACGGCGCGTTCAGACATTCTCTTAGCGCCCGGGCAGAGTGGTCCCGCTGGGCAGCAGCGTTGGACGGGTGTTTGGTCCTCTAAGGAAATTACTAATGATCCGCGTGATACAGTAGACGGTTTGGATGATCGCCAAGCAAGATGGCTGGTGAGCGGGAATGTTAGCGATCCAATTGCCTCAACACTTGACCCCAGTGTGGCCTTAACAGTCGAGACAATTGAGCTAGCCACACTTGGCGGCAGTGTAACCAATAAAAGTAATATCAATCAGGATGACACCGTGAAAGCACCGAAGGTTGAAATCCTTGGGGAGAATAACGTCCTGGCGGGTCACTACGCTTATTGGGTAAGCGACGAGGGAGTCAAGGCGCGCGTGAACATGGCGGACCCGCATCTATACAGTGCAGACCCAGCGGCGGAATATTATAGAACTGCGATGGCTCAAGTGGCTGACCCCACAGCGGTCAGTAACTCGGATGGTGATCAATTACTGACGGGGGCCAATTCTCGGTGGAAGGATGAAACCTTAGACCCTGAAAAGATCGGCAGCCTAGAGAATATCCCCATGTTTTTAGAGGGTGATTTAGGAGGTGTAGATTTGAAAAACGTGTCCCGTGAATTTTTCCATGACTTTACGGTTCATTCAAGCGGCGTCCTCGCCAACACAAAAGAGGGTGGTCTCAAGCGCGATCTTTCGACTGCACTGCTTAGTTTGCCAAGTGACATGTCAGGACCAATCTTTGAGCCCTTCGGAGCTACGCAATCGACAGGAGATCCAGGAGGCCCTAACTGGGAGCAACTTGCTGATTATTATCAATTGTCAATTAATACAGAAGGTGCAGAGTCGCTTCAATTTCGTATGCCTACGACCCAGCAGGTAGGGATAGCGCCAGTGGTCACCCGTTGGAATTTGCCGTTTTACGGTTTTGCTGACTACAATGGTGTGGGAGATGAGTGGACAACTGGAGGCTATAATTACAGCATTGGGCTATTTCCACTGATAACTCTATGGAACCCGTATAACAAAGATCTAGAGCTTCCAGAAATAGGCATAGAGTGTGAATTCCCCCGTAGAATGGAGGTTTGGTCCTGTCGTATTCAAGACGAAGGTATAATCAATGGAACTGAGTATGACCGGCAAAGTGTGGCACAAATTACAATGGGCAAATGGTCTGCTGGGACGACTTATCGAAATGTCATTAAGTTTAGGATAAAGCCTGTGACCATTCCTGCTGGCCAGGCATACAATTTCACTCCGCCGAATAATTCTATTTTTGATTCAGAAGATTCGCGTCATGGCAGAAACAATATCCTTGTCCCCGGAGGTTGGCCGGGAGGAAATATGAATGGTTTTTATACTCAGCCAATCACTGGTTCAGGAGCCGAAGAATTTTTTTACAACGCATCGGCTACCAATAATGCAGGTGAAAGAAGTCCTTGGCAACATGCTAGTAAAAGGGTGATGCCAGTTATTAGCAGCAGCGAAAACGCTGGTGGTAACCCATGGAGACCGGTGCTTAATCTGTACGATTTGAGCATGGATGATACTTTCAACCTTGATGGGTCGAATCGCTTCAAGTCGCTTACATTTTGGGGTCTAAATGGTTGGATTGGGGACATAATGACTGGTAACGGCCAGAAGACAGGCCTCAATCCCAGAGTGATTCGGCTAAACAGGATCGACAATCTCAGCGCGCAGTTTCTTGACAACCCACGCTTTAATAACTTCTTGCAGCCGCTAGGCTCATCGGATGGGGCAAGTTATATAAATCCTGGCACAAACACAGCAGCTGATCTTAACGCTATGGATTCTTGGAAGCTAGCTGGCAGGACCTTTGGTATTTCTGCAGCTCTTAAATTCCCAGATATGCCGTATCATTCCACAAGAAATGGAAGTGATACAGACATGGAATTGCCGATTCATTTATACCGGAATTTTAATCCAACCGCTCCAGTCGTGCAGAGACCAATTAATGCACAAGAAGATTATTGGGGATCTATTGCCACAATGTATACGCGAGGTCCCAGCACGAGGTTCGGGGGCGATAATACAGCGAATTATCTTCCAGGGACTGAGTATGCTAACGCACCGGTTGGGCTAGAATTTGGCATCAATAGTACAAGTGGCTCGGACGAAGCGATTCTCTATGACATCTCTAGGCCCCTAGGTATTGGGCACCTAATGCATGCTAATCTATTCAATTATTACGGCACCAACAATGATTTAGAAATTTCTAATGGTTGCTCGACAAGCGATCACAGAAAGTATAACGCCAATGTTCATCAAGCACTTTACTCAATACCGGCACACGCCATAGGCAATTCCTTTCCGGATATTCACTTGCCGCTGAATGCATCCAAGCTTGATCCAAGCGCGAAAGGTTACACCACGAACGGGGGTGCATCTGTAAAATGGTGTCATTATGACTATTCTTATGAGCTAAATTCTGCGCTTTGGGATGGGTATTATTTTTCGGGAATCGATCCTAATGAGCCGACTATCTTTCCATTGCCAAATTCCCGTCTGAAAGAAGTAGCTTATGATGATGTCACTACTCTTTTAGACGAAAAACAAGCGGCAGCACGCCTACAACTAGACGGGGCATTTAATATTAATTCTACATCTATTGCTGCATGGGAATCTATTCTCGGGGCTATGCGCGAGATCGACAATATTGAAGGGGGTAGCGCTAGTTCCGCCGATCAGTTGCACAACTTCTCGCGCTTTGCAAAAGCGCTTGAAGACTCGACTGGCACATTGCCTGATATAAGATCGGATGCTGATTCGATTGCTGCAGGTTTTCGTAGTCTGACTGATGTTCAAATAGCCAGTCTAGCATCTGCGATCGTCGCTGAGATTAGGTTACGTGCCACAACCGCCGATGCTACGGGATCCACCTATCCATTTACGAGTGTTTCTAATTTCGTTAACCGCTCCTTGGATACGAGTACAAGAGCATTCGCTCTCAGCGGTGTTTTACAGGCAGCTATTGATAAGTCAGGGATAAATGGATTAGAGTCTGTTTCTTCTGGCTTATGGGAGACTTCAAACATTGATCATTATCCACTTTACGAGGACGGGGATCTGACTGCTGAAGAGCGACCCCGCACAGATGGTATGCCAGGCTCGCTGACACAAGCGGATTTGCTTAGCAAGATAGGACATTTGCTTCAAGCTCGTAGTGATACCTTCGTTATACGTTCGAGTGGCGATGCCATAAACGGGTTTGGTGCTGGAGCAAATCAGCCATCTGTGCAGGCCTATTACGAAATCATCGTTCAACGCACTCCTGAGTATGTGGATTCATCGCAATTTGCTTACGATCCAGTCATCTCAGCGACTAATCAGAAATTTGGACGTAAATACCAGATTGTCTCGCAAGGTTGGGTCTCACGAGAAGACATTTAGTTTACCAACTTAGGTAATGAAATTTACACTATTACACCTTATAGTTGGCTCAATTCTAATTGGGTCTAATCTATATTCTCAGGTTGGAGCTACCCCAAAGGTGGAGCTCTATAATTTGAGCTTATTTTTTATCAATTACCAAGAAACAGACAGCCCTAGGACCAAGACTACAGGAATAAATCTAAAGTATATATCAAAGGGTGAAGTTAGACGCATTGGCGCCAGAGTGGGTTCGCTAACTCGCGAATTTAGCTACACAGGACAGCGTAATTTTTCTTTTGTTGAAGAGGTAATTGATGAGGAAGGCGTAGTCACTCATGTACCCATAGTTGGCGCAGACCTTGGGGCCAAAGGACGTAAGGTGATATTAGTTATTCGCGATCCGAGCGGCCGCTTAGTTTCCAGGGTATTTGACATTAGTGGATCTAAATTTTCAGAAAATTCTGTTAGGTGCATTAATTTGGCTAGAAAACAAATTCGCGCCAAGATAGGTAGCCGCATAAGAGATTTATCTCCCATGAGCGTTAGCGATTTTGAGGTTAGCGGAGACACTCGCAAATTTCTGGTTCCACTGATATTAGCAACAGATGGGCAGGGAGATAAAGCAGTGATCATCGAGAGAAGCCGGATATCGATTAAGCAAGGGGAGCGTAGTCTAGTTTTTCTCTATCATGACACTAGAGACCTCAGAAGAGTGCGATACAAGCGTGTTACTTTAAGTGACGAATTACCTTTTGAGGATGAGACAGATGATGAGGTACAAGAAACCGAAGCAGTAAGCGATGAAGCCGCTCGAGATGCAGAGAGGGAAGAAGGCCGCTAACACTGCTTAGATCAGCATTATATGTATCTTTTTAGAAAAATCGCTCTTCTCGCATCCGGACTTGGATGCATTCTAAACCAAAGCGTCTTTTCCGCTGAAGACGACCTGCGCGGCGCACGTCCCAACATCGTCTTCTTCCTCGCGGATGACCAGAGTTTCCCTGACCACGCCATCAACGGTAATACTAAGGTGCCTGCACCCACTACGCTGTCTTTTTCGAAGCAGGCCTTAGTCTTCGACCGCGCTTACACCGGGCAGGCCGTCTGTGCGCCGAGTCGCTCGATGCTTTACTCGGGGCTCTATCCGATTCGTAATGGCTGCTTCCTGAACCACTACTCTGTTCGCTCGGGGGTGAAAACCATCGCTGCTTATTTGCGTGAGCTCGACTACCAAGTAATCCTCGCGGGCAAGTCGCATGTGAATCCCCGCTCCCAGTTTCCTTGGAGCGAGCATATGAACCCTGTGCGAGAGCCAGGACTTCCTCGTCCAGTCATTCCTTTGGCAGAGATGGATCGATTTATCGCGAATTCCGGCGATCAGCCTTTTTGCATGATCGTGGCCAGCGAATATCCACACGGCCCCTACATCAAAGACACCCCTTTTACCGCGAGCGATATCCAGATGCCTCCCTACCTGCCGTCGACTGAAGGAAACCTCAGGCGCGCCGCGCAATATTACGCCAGCATCGCTCAAAAAGAGAAAGAATTTCAGGCGGTCCTGAATTTATTAAAGAAGCACAAGCGCGAGTCGGACACCCTTGTTTTCTATGCCGATGATCATGGCGCGGACATGGGTAAATTTTCAGTGTCTGACCGTGGCTTGCGGGTGGCCTTCATGGCGCGCTGGCCTGGTAAGATTACGACGGGTCGCACTGCGGCGCTGACAAGTTTTGCCGATTTTGTCCCTACCGCGATTGAACTGGCGGGCGGCACGGTCCCCGAAAATCTCGACGGCAAAAGCCTACTACCGGTCTTGAGCGGCCGCACATCAAAGCACCACGATTACGTTTATGGGGTCTCGCACAATCAGGGCATCCAACGCCGCAGTGTCTTTCCGCAACGCTCTGTGCATGACGGGCGCTATCATTATGTGCGGAATTTTAACAGCATGGAGCGCATCGAGCGCGAGCGAGCCGCCGGAAAGGCGATCAATTACTTCTTAGAGCGAGGCGCTAAAGAACACGGCCTCCCAGAAGAGCAACTCTTCGATACCCAGGCAGACCCTTTCGAATTCAAGAACCTCGCCGAGGTTTCTCAACTGGCAGAGACTAAGGCGCGCCTCGAAGCCGCTCTTTTTTCGTGGATGGAGCAGCAAAACGATCACCTCAGCGAGGACGGGGCGATCACTCTTTTTGCGGTTAAAAAGCACTCACTCAACCAGACTGAGAAGCAATTTAATTATGTCGTGCCCGAGGAACACTCAGCGCCGGTCGCCGGCTTAGTCGATCCGCATGCAAGCACACAGCCCAATCCTTAATTGGCTGTCAATCTGGCTAAGAATTGGCCGATTCGGCCCTAAAATTAGGTATCTTGGTTCATTTCGGCGAAATCGGTGGTCCATAAGGGGCTAGTTGGTTTCAAAAGTGGGTATTACAGTTTCAGTACAATGAATTGCGCAAGTGATGTAAAAATGTTATTTTTTCTATCTAGACTATTCTTGTTCAGTTGACTTTATGCATTTGCGGGCTTAACAGTCCCTATTATCCCCTTTAAAAACCCCATCTTTAACATGAAAATTACCTCATTGTTCAAACTCTCAGTCGCGCTGACTGTTCTAAGTAGCTACGCGAACGCCGTCACAATCTTTAGTTTCGCGGCCGACTCCAACAACTTTCCAACAACAACAGCTGCTAAATTCAATGACGGTACTTACGACACCTACGGTACTACAGACAGTGGTAGTGGAACTGGTTGGGGATCTGGCATAACCACTAATTTTAATGGCGCGTCCTCTGTCATCAACCCGGGCGAACAATCAACACAAGGGTCTAACACTACAACATACTTTGGGCCCACTTTCTACGCAGGTATTAACCGCGATGCATACAAAGGTGCCGGTGGCGTAATACACAGCAATGGTAATGGCTTTCGCATTCGTGTTAACGATATTGCTCAAACCGACATAAATACTAGCGCAGCTGCTGGTGGAGCAGGCGGAACAAATGGTATCAATTTCAAAGCTGTATTCATGTTCGATGCAGAAGATGCAGATACGATTAATTACGGATTTGGTTCTACTGACACTTTAGTTGCAAGATTAGCAGTGCCAGTCAATATGGGGACAGAAAACAGAGCATATTCAGCCAGTTATAGAGCCATGGTCAAAGCAGATGGTGAATATTATGCAGGCACTCTCAATACCATAGACTTATCAGCTCTTAGCGGTTCAAATTCTCAAACATTTGATTTAACAGAGGATGGTGCGAGCGCTACTTGGACATTAATGGATGATTTTGAGAAAAGTAACAATTCACTCCAAAGTAATGCATCACATCCGAAAAACCTGACGGTAGATGGTTCTACTACGGTGATTGGTTCGCAGCTAACAGGCATCACACAAGTAGGCTTCTTATTAGATACAACAGGAGCTGTAAACAGTGGTGGATACAACTTTGGAGTTCGCCAATTTAGCGCAGAAGCAACCGCGGTGCCGGAGCCTAGCTCGTATGCACTCATCGCTGGCATGCTGACACTAGCGAGCATAATTGTTCGCCGCCGCAAGTAATCGGTTCTAATATATTTTAAATCGAACCCCACGTATTTTGCGTGGGGTTCTTTTTTGCCTAAAGTAGTCTTTTTTGGGTAGCCAGAGCCTGTGCCACTGTAAAGAATAACCGGGCTTGAGCTCCTTTTTTGTGCCTTGGCTTGCTGGATTTCCCTAGACTGGAGGAGGCGGATACTGTCACTCGACCGATCGGCTCTAATAACAGACCATTTGTGCCTATTCTGGTTAAATCGAAGGCCCAAAGCGGCTTGGGGTTTCAAAAGCGGACACTCCAGTTTCAGTATCATGGATTGCGCAAATGATGTAAAAATATTAATCTTTAATTTTATTGCTATTGCGTTCATCCCGTTGCATATTACTGTTTCTTATACACTTTACATCCCTAACTTACAAAAATCCCCACTAACATGAATATCACATCATTGTTCAGACTTTTAGTTGCGCTGACTGCTCTTAATAGCTACGCAAACGCCATCAGCATATTAAACATCACAACCTCCACCAACACATATCCAACAACAACTGCTGATAACTTCAATGGCGGTATTTACGACATCTACGGTACGACAGACAGTGGAAATGGAAGCGGTTGGGGATCTGGTGTAACTACTAATTTTAATGGCGCGGATTCTGTCATCAACACAGGCGACCAAAGGACAAGTACAGGCTCCAATCCACAAACTACAACATATTTTGGTCCAACTTTCTACGCGGGATTGAATCGTGACGCGTATAAAGGCTCCGCTGGTGTAATTCACACAAATGGTAACGGCTATCGCATTCGCGTTAATAATGTAACCCAATCGGATATCGACAGCAATGGTGGTGATATAAACTTTAAAGCTGTATTCATGTTCGATGCAACTGATGCAGATACGATCGATTACGGATTTGGTGCTACTGACACTTTGGTAGCTACATTAGCAACGCCTAACAATATGGGGGCAGGCGAAGGAACTGGAAGTGTGAACAGATCATCGCTTGCTACCTACAGGGCTATGGTAAGAGCAGACGGCCAATATTATGCAGGTACTCTCAGAAACATAGATTTGTCTTTACTGAGTGGGGCTAATTCAACCACACATACGTTGACAGAAAACGCTGCAAGCGCCACATGGACATTAATGGATGGTATGCTCTCAAGTAACAATCAACTCCAAGGTTTAGATTCACATCCGAAGAACCTGACGGTGGATGGTACTACCACCGTATTAGGTTCGTCGCTAACAGGCATCACGCAAGTAGGCTTTTTATTAGAAACTAGCGCTTCTGTGAATACCGGTGGATACAACTATGGAGTTCGCGCATTTAGCGCAGAAGCAACCGCAGTGCCGGAGCCTAGTTCGTATGCACTCATCGCTGGCATGCTGACACTAGCGAGCATTATGGTTCGCCGCCGCAAGTAATTGGTTCTACTATATTTTACTTTGAACCCCACGTATTTTGCGTGGGGTTCTTTTTTGCCCAAAGCGCCTTTGATTAGCTTGGGTTACTGGATTTCCCACTCCTGAGGGTGGCGGTTATGTTTGAACTCGATCGATTAAAATAATATATGAATAAGTGTCATTTTGTAGGTGCTTTTGTTGTTTTCTTATGGTTTTTTACCCCGATCGAAAAAATGGTTATTTCAAAAAAAACACTCGTAAGGATGGACGACTTTTTATGCTCCCTTAATTTTTTAGAACCTAAATTAGGGGAATGAATGGGGCACTTTCTCAGGGGTAGCTGATATCGTGAAAATGCGCTTAGATCAGGCACTAAGAGTTTCGTAATTAATGATTTTTATATCATTAATACGGGTTGATGATTCCAACGCTACTAGCTACTATGTTACTTCTTGCATTAAATGAATCATGAAAATTAGCAGTTCTTTTCACGCGCAACACTCCCCCATGGGAGCGCATAGTTCATTCACTGTTGGCATGTTTGGTGCAGAGGGAGGAATGGCGCTTGAAAAAGGAGGCCCAGCCGATGGTGGCTTACATATCGGATACCGGACAGAGTCGGGAAAATTTTATAAACTCCCATTTTATAAGGAAGCAGCAAGTGAGGCGGAGCGCTATAGCCAGTCTGATGCCGCGGATCAGAATGGAGCAGATGTTATTTTCGGCGAAGCAGATATTCAGCGTGATTACAAGTGGGCGACCGATCGTTTTCATGCACCAGGCATTGAGTTTACGGTCTGCTCGCCATTTTTCTCCATACCCGATCCAGCGAGTGCCAGCGCGGATGACTTGAAATTCGCCAGCTGCCCGGTGACTTTCTTAGAGCTAAGCGTAAGTAATGACAGTGACGAGCGCTGGGAGGCATTCTTCGCCCTGGAAAACCGAAGTACGTGGATGCCGATGTCTGGGCGTGGCCCTTATAAGGGAGCGGTGACGCGCAATCAGATGGGCTTTGCTTGCCAAGAGGACTTCGTTGATGAATTCACCCATTTCGATATTACCAAAGGCTTGGATATGCGACCGAATGGAGCCAATTTCCTACTGCCGCCGATCTCCGGTTTGGCCTTTGATGTCGAGCCCGGGAAAACTCAGACGATTCGGGTCGTGCTGGCTTATTATCTGGCAGGTGAAGTGACCTTTAATCATGCCGCCAGCTATTGGTATACGAAGTATTTCAAGAGTATCGATGAAGTCTTTAAATATGCTTTTTCCAATCAGGAGCGCTACCTAGCTGAGACGGCGGCGCGTGATACAGAATTGGAGACAAGTGGTTTGAGTGAGGAGCAACAATTCCTCATCGCACACGCCACACGAAGTTATTATGGTTCGTCTCAATGGCTGGATGACGGTAAGCCGCTTTGGGTCGTGAATGAGGGCGAGTATCTGATGATTAACACCCTGGATCTAACAGTGGATATGATCTTCTTTGAATTGAAATTTAATCCGTGGACGGTGCGCAATGTCTTGGAACAGTTTGTGGATCGTTACTCCTATCTGGATCAAGTATTCTCGCCAGAAGATCCAGGGACATTGTATCCAGGTGGGATTTCATTTTCGCATGATATGGGAGTCGGAAATCATTTCAGTCGGCCAGGAAATTCATGCTACGAATGCCCTGGACTGGATCGGAAGTGCTTTTCCTATATGACCTGCGAACAGCTGACTAATTGGATTCTTTGCGCGGGGGTTTATCTGCACAAGACAGGGGATGTAGAGTTTTTGAGCAAGCACCATGAGCTCTTGCTCCAGTGCTTGGAAAGCCTTTTGAATCGTGACCATCCAGAAGCGAGTCAGCGGAATGGCTTGATGAGTTTTGAAAGCTCGCGCACTGACGGAGGCGGGGAGATTACAACTTATGATTCACTAGATCATTCGCTGGGGCAGGCTCGCGGCAATGTGTATCTGGCCGGTAAATGCTGGGCATCCTATTTGGCACTAGAACAACTTTTGGGGCAATTAGATGAGGAAGAGGCTGCAACCAGTGCACGCGCTGGCGCGGTTCGTTGTGCCATGTCGCTCGAGGCTGCATACGATGAGTCCTTAGGATTTATTCCAGCAGTTTTGGAGAACAATAATCAAAGTGCCATTATCCCTGCAGCGGAAGCGCTAGTCTATCCTTGGCAAATGGGGCTAAAGGACGCAGTCGATGAGGAGGGTCCATTTGGCGGGTATATTCGGATGCTTAAGCGCCATTTACAGAACATCCTTAATCCTGAGATGTGCTTATATGAAGATGGAGGATGGAAACTTTCCAGTAGTGCGGATAACTCATGGATGAGCAAGATCAGCATCAGCCAGTTCGTCGTCCGCGAAATTCTAGGCATGTCTTACGATGGGGAGGATCGAGCGGATGCGGCGCACGTATCTTGGCAGGTCAAGGGCTCGGAGTTTTATGCCTGTTCCGATCAGTTTGGTGCTGGTAAGCCCATCGGCAGCCTCTACTACCCACGAATTGTCGCTAACATCTTATGGATGGATTCGAATGCAATGACCACCCGCCCTATGCCCGAAGAAAGTCCGTCTTCACACTGCACACTCTAGCCTTTCCTCGTCTAGTTACCGATCATACCTATGCTATCTCCCCTAAAAAAACGTGACATTTTCAATTTCAGTCTCGGAGACCTGGGCATCAACCTAAATTTCCAACTACTAAGTTTTTGGCTCATGTATTTTTATACCGATGTTTTCGGCATTAATGTACTACACGTTGGGGGTATTCTGCTAGTTTCAAGATTATGGGACGCGGTTAACGACCCAATGATGGGTATTATCGCAGATAGAACACGTAACAAAATCGGCACCTATAAGCCATTCATTTATTGGGGCGCGATTCCTCTGAACCTCATTCTTATCGCATGCTTTTGTATGCCAGAACTGAGCGATACCATGAAAGTCGTCTACTGCTACTTTGCATATATTCTTCATGGGATGGTATTCACCGCAGTTGGAACTTCCTACAGCGCAATGGGGACCCTAGTGACGCAAGATCAGCAAGAGCGCGCAAAGATTTCTACTATGCGAATGTTTTTTGCCGTGGTCGTTGTTATCACAATAGTAGGCTCATATGTGAGACCGTTTGTGATGGGGGAGCCTATCGTGTTCGAGTTCATTGGTAAGGAATTGCTTACTTTGCAGGGCCCTAGTTTCAAAGATGAGGCTCAGGGGTGGTTCTACACTTCTATAATTTTTGGAGTCATCTCTACAATAATTCTTATCTATACCGCTCTCACGACAAAGGAAAGAGTCAGTGAACCCGTGAAAAAGTATAAGTTAAAGGATATGAAAAATATCCTTTTTAAAAATGATGCATTGATGATCCTATCCTTATCTATGTTCTTGAATACAGCGATTTGGGTTATCCAAAACGCGGTCTCCGGATACTATTTCAAGTATGTAGTCTGTGCGGAATCTTTGTTGACTGTATTCTTCCAGTGGATGTTACCTGCGAATATAATCGGCGTTGTATTGACACCTATTTTAACTGCGAAGTTTGGGAAAAAAAACATCTTTATTTTAGGGAGCTTAATCGTGTTCTTTGCTAATGTTGGCAGGCACTTTATCCCGATTCCAACGACTGAAGTTTATAATTTATTTATTGGACTTTCGATGGTCGGGTCTGCGTCGATGATGTTTTGCTCCATCTGCCAATGGGGGATGGTTCCTGATACAATAGAATACGGGCATTGGAAAACTGGTATGAGAGCGGAAGGCCTTCCCTTAACTTTTTTTACTTTCATGCAGAAGTCTGCAATGGCTTTTGGAGCAGGGGTCGCCTCCTTCGTTCTTTGGGCAACCGGATTTGTTGCGAACACTGAATTACCAGAATCCGCATTAAGTGGTATCAAGGTTCTCTACAATATATTCCCAGGCCTATTTTCACTCGCATGTTTAATTGCGTTACTCTACTACAGCTTGGGTAAAGAAAAGTATGATCAAGTCTTGGCAGATCTTAAAGTGCACTCGCAGAACGAACCTAGTTCATAACTGAAGGCATGAGCTTTAATTTCCTACGTCCTTAAATTTCAGGCTTACTTTTTTAATTCTGCTACACGATGGCCCTTTCGCCCTTAGCTCCCATAGGTAAGCGCCAAGTACATCTTGATTTTCATACTTCTGAACATCTCGAGAATATTGCAGGTGCATTTAGTAAAGAAGGTTTTCAAGCGGCTTTAAAAATAGGGCAGATTGACTCTATTAATCTATTCGCAAAATGTCACCATAGTTGGAGCTACTATCCAACAGAGATCGGGCGGATGCATCCGAATCTAAACTTCGATTTACTCGGAGCACAATTGGAGGCTTGTGCCGAAATAGGAATTAAGACCCAGATATATTACACTTTTGGCTGGTCCGCAAATGATGCGCAAGACCACCCCGAATGGTGTGTGCGGGATCGTGAGGGAAACTTTGTCACTAGCGGCATTTTACCCGAAGATATCGCCCCGAGTGACCCACTCCCAAGTTTCCATTGGAAATTCTTATGCCCTAATACAGAATATCACGATCACATCTTAACTCAAGTCGCGGAATTATGCGAGCGTTACAAGACTGATGGATTTTGGTTCGATATTTATCAAGCGCATCGTCACTGCTTCTGCGACGCTTGCCGTAAGGATATGAAGGAGGCTGGTATAGATCTCGACGACACGGCTTCAGTAGAGACGTTTAATGCCAGTAATATGAAAGCGCATTGTGCGGCCCTGAAGGAATTGATTGCAGGCTATCATCCAAGCGCTCGAGTCTTTTTCAACGGAACGACTGCGATAGAAGGGGGTATTAATTTCCGCCAAAGCATGTATACACAAAATACAGTTCAAGATCTGGAAGATTTGCCTACCGTTTGGGGTGGTTACGACAAGCTGCCTTTGCAATCGAAGTATTTCTTAAAGGCGGGTTATCCAATCACTGCAATGAGTGGCAAATTTCATACCGCATGGGGAGAGTTTGGGGGGTTTAAGCATCCGAATGCGCTACGTTACGAAGCCGCATCGATGATTTCCTGGGGGGCGAATTGTAACTTTGGGGATCAATTGCATCCTTGCGCAGAGATGGATGTCGCGACGTATAAAAATATTGGTGATGCCTATGCTTATGTGGCGAAAATCGAGAACTATGGTGTCGGGGGTATCCCTGTCGCACGGGTGGGACTCTGGCGTAGTCTGGACGAAGCGAGCGATGAGGGCATGGCAAAAATGCTACTGGAAGCGCATATCAATTTCGATGTGGCTAATTTCTCAAAGGACTTCGCTGAGTTTGAACTAGTGTTGATACCCTCGGTTGCCTGCCTAACTGAATCCGATGCGCAGCGCCTGAATGCATTTACCAAAAACGGTGGTAGCCTCGTGGTGATGGGTGCGGGAGCCTTGAATAGTGAAGGCACCCGTATGCTCTTAGATGTGGGTGCAGACTACCTCGGCGAGGCAGCGTATGATGTCGATTATTCGCTGGTAAGCCCCTCGATCAGCGAAGGCTTAGTCGAAACACCTTTTCTTAATTTTAAGGCGGCTATGAGGGTGGCGCCACATGCGGATAGCGAAGTGCTGTCCAGTATCCGTGAGCCATACTTTAGCCGTAGCTATGCGAAGTACACTTCGCACCAGAATACGCCTTATCAATTAGTAGATGCGCCGCATCCAGGGATTATTCGAAAGAACCGTGCCATCTATATCGCTCACGACCTGGACAGGATGTATCATAAGCATGGCGCACGCCTACATCGCGATTTGTTTGTGAATGTGTTAAAGCTGATAAATTATCATCCGATGGTAAGCACTGAGTTACCAAGTGCAGGGAGAATCAGTTTGCTTCACCAAGCACAGTGCCAGCGTTATGTTGCCCATCTGATGTATGGGCCTCCCATTCAGCGGGGTGATTGTGAGGTGATCGAAGATTTGCCTGATTTAAGGGAGGTGCCGTTGAGCGTTGATCTACCAGAGGTCATTCAGCGTGCATTTCTTGTGCCAGATAAGGTCGAGTTACCCTTCAGTGCTGTGGATGGTAAGCTTACTCTAACGATTCCTGCCTTCTCTTGCCACTGCGCAGTCGTGTTTGAATATTAATTGAGAAATGTGACCATGGCTTCTTACACATTAGGACTGGATTACGGCACCAACTCGGTGCGAGCGATTATCGTTGATACAAAGGATGGAAAGATTTGCGGGTCGCAAGTATATGCCTATGCGCATGGTGACATGGGAGTGATAGGCGATGTTAAAGATCCGAATGTCGCCCGACAACACCCTGCGGATTACCTTGAAGGTTTGAAGCTGACTGTGCGAGGAGCCATTTTAGAGGCTGGCGTTGAACCAGCTAAGGTGGTTGGCATCGGTGTGGATGCGACTGCAAGTACACCATTGCCAGTGGATGCGCAGGGCCAAGCGCTGGCTTTGACGGATGCTTTTGTGGAAAATCCCGACGCCATGGCTTGGCTATGGAAGGATCACAGCTCGCATGTCGAAGCTAATGAAATCACTGCCAAGGCGGCGGAGCTGCGCCCAGAGTATTTGGCTAAGTGCGGTGGGACCTACTCCTCTGAGTGGTATTGGTCCAAAGTCTTGCATTGTGCCCGTGTTGCGCCAAAGGTTTATGCAGCTGCACACGACTGGATCGAGCTGCCCGATTGGATTCCCTTTGTATTAACGGGTCAACTGAGCCGCTGCCTCTGTGCCGCCGGGCACAAGGGGCTCTATTGCCCAGATTGGGGTGGCTATGCAGATACGGAGTTTCTTGCAGCGGTTGATCCGTGTTTGGTGCGAATTCGCGAAGGGCTGCCGGATCAAGCATACCATATAGGCCATGTCGCTGGCGGGCTCAACGCAGAGTGGGCGGGTAAGCTCGGCTTGCCTGAAGGAATCCCTGTCGCGATGGGGATTATCGATGCGCATGCCGGTGCTGTAGGGTCGGGTATCCAACCTGGCACAATGGTTAAAATTATGGGTACTTCGACTTGCGACATCGCGGTCGCTTCGCTCGAAAGCAAGCTACCTGATATTCCGGGTATTTGCGGAGTGGCGTATGAGTCGGTCTTGCCTAGTTGTTATGGCCTCGAGGCTGGACAAGCCGCAGTCGGCGATATTTTTAATTGGTTAGTTCATAAGATCGAACCGGGGGGCGGTATGTCGCATCAAGACTTGGGTGATCGAGCGGCGATGCTTTTACCCGGAGAATCTGGCCTTCTGGCACTGGACTGGAACAATGGCAATCGTTCAACATTAACTGATCCTGAACTGACGGGAATGATCCTCGGATTGACCTTACATACCACACCAGCGGAAACTTTTCGGGCTTTGGTGGAAGCGACGGCTTTTGGGGCGCGGGTGATTATTGATCGCTACAAGGAGTATGGGGTTCCGATTGAGCGGGTCATTAATTGCGGAGGCATTTCAATTAAGAGTCCGATGACAATGCAAATTTATGCGGACGTGCTGGGGTGCCCAATGGAAGTCTCCGCGAATGAACTAAGTTGCGCCCTTGGAGCTGCGATGGCTGGCGCTGTTGTGGCAGGTATCTATCCAGACTTTGGAACTGCTGCGCAGGCAATGACGTCCGTGTCGGATACCGTTTATGAGCCAATCGCAGCCAATCAAGAGATCTATGGGCGCTTGTTCAGACTGTATATTCGCTTGCATGATCTGTTCGGGACAAAGGACTATGCCGAAAATCAGTTCGATTTAATGAAGGAGCTTATTGCAATCCGAGGCGAGGTGCGCCGGCAGAGAGACTAGTTTAATTCAAACCTCATATGAGATCGTTCTGCGTAAATCCAAAACCCATCTAGTTGATTCACAAATCCAGATTGCCCATCCGTTGTTTGTATCCTAGACTCTAAATTTTAATGTCTAAAAGTTTATTACTACCTCTAGTCACTATATTCTGTTTGAACCTCGCTTCTGCAGAGCACACTCCGTGGAGACTTGATGGTGCTCAGGATCGAATTGAAGCGATTCGCCAAGGTGACTGCCGCTTACGCTTAGTGCTGCCAGATGGGCAAACTATCCCGAAGGAGTCGGTCTGCTCATTAAGCCAAACTCGGCACGCATTTAATTTTGGCGGATCCTTGGCATCGGATTGGCAGGCTCCAAAGCAAGATTGGTATGATGATTTTAAGGCACAGTTTGCCAACTTGTTTAATTATGCGACAATAGATTTTTATTGGGCTGTCCATGAGAAAGAGCCTGGCGAATGGAGCTATAATACTGATTCTAGGGAAAAACTCAACTGGGCAAAAGCGCAGGGTATGACTCTACGGGGGCATCCCCTGATGTGGCACGAAGTATTGCCTGATTTTATGACCGACTCGGAGCGCGATACCTCGGCCATAGAGGCTGACATCGTGCGCCACGTGGATCGTTTATTGACGAGCTTTCCTGAGATCGATGAGTGGGATGTCTATAATGAAGCCCCGGGCATCAAATGGCGTAGCGAGAAAGAGGGTGTTAGGCGCTGGTTTGAATCAGTGGGCGGTCCTTCAGAAGTGACTGAAAAAATGCTTCGCATGGCTCGCTCCATCCATCCTGATGGGCGCTACATCCTCAACCATTACACCGACCTTGACGTGGAATACGAAGAATCAATCGAGCATTGCCTCTCGGCGGGAGCTGATTTTGAGGTCATAGGAATCCAGACCCATATGCACACAGAGATGGACTCCATTGATGAAGATCGTCTCTGGAAAGCATTGGAAACGTATGGCCGTTTTGGGAAACCTCTGCATCTTTCAGAAATTAGTATTTTAAGTTGCGAGCGTTTTAGCGATTGGGATAGCTTCAACTCCTGGAAGGTTAAAGTGGATGCTTATGACGCCAGAGGGCAGGACCGCCCGACAATTAAAAGTACCCCAGAGTTAGAGCGCTACCAAGCCGAGCTAGCGCGTGATTTCTATACACTAGCTTTTAGCCACCCCGCGGTTGAATCTATTATCTGGTGGACTATTACCGATCTAGAACCCTGGCGAGGAATGCCTGCTGGGCTGCTCGATGCAGAAGGAAATGCAAAGCCTGTATATCACGCACTAGATCAGTTGATCAACCATGAATGGAACACTCAAATCGAAGCGACTACTGCTCAGGATGGTAGAGCTCAATTCCGAGGATTTTACGGCTCATATACAGTCACTGTACAGTACGAGGGTGAAACCTTGACTGGTGAATTTGATCTGCGACGTAGTCCGTTCGAAGTGCAAAATGTCGTACTTCGAGTCACTCCGGGGCGCGGGTGATTGCGCTAAATTTCAAATAAATAACTTATCCTCTGAAACACATGAAAGAATGAAACATTTACTCAATATTGTATGTATTTTGGCAGCTTCGACGGGTGTTGTATTTGCAGAGGTCGCAGAGCCAAAAGGGCGCCCGAATTTTCTCATTATTATGGTGGATGATCTGAGTCCAGAACAGTTTGGCTGCTACGATAATGAGGTGAACCATACGCCGAATCTGGATGCGCTTGCCGCAGGTGGCGTGAAGTTCAACACTGCATGGGCCACTCCGATGTGCTCGCCAACGCGTGCGCTCATGGTGACAGGTCGTTATGCGAGTCGCACCGGCGTCTGGCACAATGACTTGCGCCTCAATTGCACGAAGCAGACGCGATGGAACTGGGTGAGTAAGCATCTAACATTCCCACGGGTCTTACGTGAGCATGGTTACCGGACGGCAATTGTGGGTAATCCAATGGCATTAGGCGGCTCCATCTATTCGAAAGATGTTGGTTTTGACGAGCAATGCGTCCGCGCGCTGACTCTGCAGGATGTGCCGGAAGGCTCGACCTTTACTGGGAAGTTTGAAGGCAAATACAATTTCCCTGATGCGAA
>PKCJ01000009.1 GCA_002862945.1 Opitutia bacterium
TTCGAAAATACGACTCTCCTTCGTCTGCGAAAATTTCAGGGATCTTTTTGCCCTGCTTCTTCTCGATCTGGTGGTCAGAGTCAATAAAGCGCAAACCCAGCTCTCGTGCAGCCCTCCTGCCTAATGCCGATTTGCCGACCCCCATGAAGCCGACGAGATAGAGGTTTGGTTTAGACTGTTCAGATGAACTCACGCTTTTTATTGTGGAGAAGCAATTAACTTAGGTGCGAACAAAAAATGCTTTAAATGTGGTTTCTGGTGCACGCGCATGTTGGACTCAATCCTGTTGCCTTGCCGTAATAGTTCTGTAGAGCGTTAGATAAGTGCTCTGACTTAGTAATAAAATTACAGTCTTTGCCACTTGGGCGACCAGCAAGTAGTGCGGCCTCCGATTTGTTCGCGTTTGAGTGGTGCCCCTGTTTGTGGACACGTGCCGCCGTTCTTCCAGCGATGGTTAAATAGCCAGTGGTCTGGCGGGGTGCTCCAGTCAGTGCCGATCACTTTAAGTGCATCACTGCTAACTTCACGTATTCTATGATAGAGTTCCTTGAGCTTATGCTTGCTTAAGTTTCCAGCTTTGCTTTTTGGATGTATTCGACTGCGCCATAGTATTTCATCCGCCATCCAGTTGCCCACACCAGGGAAAGTCTCTTGCATGAGTAGCACGGCTTTGATTGGCGACTTGCTTCGACGCTCTAAAAAGCGGCTAAGGTATTCTAGAGTAAAATCAGTTGATAAGATTTCGGGCGGTAGCATCGCCCACCAGGAAGGTTTATCTTTTGTATTGGAGTAAAGTATGCGTCCGAACATGCGCGGATCGGTAAATACGAGCGAAGCGCCGCTGCTCATGTAAAGGACAAGATGGTCGTGCTTGTCGAGCGTTTTACCAGGCTCATGTATGTGCGTCTTGCCAGTCATGCCCAAATGAACTCCGAGCCAGTGCTTTGTGCCAAAGCGAAAGCACATCTTTTTGCCGTGAGTCGAGGAATCGGTGAATACCTCGCCAACGAGGTCACGCTTAAGTGCTTCCGAATCGACGCCACGGAATACTCGCTTAGAGGCGTTGAGATAGACGCCTGTGATACTCTGCGAGATAGCTGGCTGCCATTGTTTACGATAATATTCGACTTCGGCAAGTTCAGGCATCTGGCTTGATTTATAATTGGTTTTGCTCGGTATGCAAATACTGTTGTATTTGTCGTATTGTCTGAGCTTGCATGCTCAGACGTTACGATTACCAAACCTAGACGCTATGATCATTGATTGCCATACGCACGCCTATCCCAGCCAGCTCGTCACCAACCCGCGTGATTGGGCGAAGGCGCAGAGAGAATCACATTGGGCTGATCTAGTTGTACCAGTCGATCGGCCTAGTATCCAAGGCTGGAGTGATCTGGACTCGATGCTAGCCTCGATGGATCTGGCCTGCGTTGATCAGGCGGTGCTCCTCGGTTGGTATTGGGAGAATGAATCAAGTTGCCGATGGCATAATGAAGCGATGGCTGAATGGATGCAGGCAGCGCCTGAGCGTTTGATTGGGTTTGCTGCGATTTATCCAAACGAGAATGTTATCGATCAACTTGAAACCGCTAAGGATTTGGGTTTTCGAGGCGTGGGAGAATTACACTCAGGAGTGCAACATTTTGATACAGCTAAGCGGCATTGGCAAGCAATGGCAAGATGGTGCGTCGAGAACGAGTGGCCGATTAATTGCCATGCGACCGAATCTGCGGGACACGATCATCCTGGATCGGTTCCGACTGCTCTGCAGGACTTTATTAGTCTGGCTGAGGCTGAGCCTGATTTAAAACTGATTCTTGCGCACTGGGGCGGAGGGCTTGCCTTTTTTGAGCAAAATCCTAGGCTTCGCAAGTCTCTCAAAAACGTTTACTACGACTGCGCAGCAAGTCCCCTCCTCTACCATATGGGCATTTTTAGGAACATGGTCGAACTTGTCGGCATAGATAAATTGCTCTTCGGTTCCGATTACCCTCTACGCATCTTTCCTCAACTCGAAAAGAGCCCTGGGATGCTTACATTTATTAAAACGATTCGAGAAGAGTCTGGCTTCAACGCATCTGAGTTAGACTGTCTATTTGGGGCAAATTTTGCCCGCATAATGTCACTTGAACTTAGCTAGAGCTCCAAAATATCTGGTATCATTGAACTATGAATTCTTAGAATTGGTTGTGCAAAAGACTTTACATCAAGATAAACCCATTCAAGACCAATCCAATTTGCAGTTCCAGTATTAGCATATCGAATAATAAATAAATTATAGCGTTAGGATTTGCATTGCTAATAAGTATATCTTAAGGGTGTTCATTCAAACTTGCACACCCCAAATTCATGAATCACTCAACAATCGCAAATCGCTGGAATGCTGATTTGATCGACGAAAAATACGAGATCTGGCGCACAGGCCCCGAAAATCTTGATGAGGAATGGCGAGCATTTTTTACGGGTTTCACCTTAGCTAGTGAAGAGTATTACAATGAGTCGGACATCGCCAGCATTACGACTACCTCCGCGGATAATGATGCGACTCGGCAGGCCCGCGCCATAGGTCTGATTTACGCTTATCGTTCTATTGGGCATACAATTGCAGCCTTTAACCCTTTAACCAAGGAAGCTCCTTCTAACCCGCGTCTAACTCTTGAGCGATTAGGCTTTGAAGAGTCTGACCTCGATTTGGTCTTCCATACTGGTAATTACCTTGGCGGCATTGAGATGACACTACGCGAGTTAATCGAGCGACTGGAGAAGACCTACTGCCATACGATAGGCGTGGAGTATATTCATATCCAAGAGACACCCAAGCGCCGTTGGATTCAGGCCCGGATCGAGCCCGAATGTTTCATTCCTCGATTTACCAAGGAAGAAAAGCACCGTATCCTCAGTACAATTATGCAAGCTGAGGACTTTGAAAATTTCCTCCAGACTCGCTACGTTGGTCAGAAACGCTTCTCACTTGAGGGCGCCGAGACTTTGATCGCATGCTTGGAGAGTATCCTAGAGCGTTGCAGTAAAAACGGCGTTGATGAAATTGTAATGGGCATGGCTCACCGTGGCCGTCTAAATGTATTAGCCAACTTTCTCGGCAAATCTTTAGAGTATATTTTACGCGAATTTTCCGAAAACTATGTGCCTGATACCATTTATGGTGATGGCGATGTGAAATATCACCTTGGATTTGAGACCAAGCGTAGCACTACCGATGGGCATGAAGTCGATATTCGTCTTGCTGCTAATCCTAGCCACCTCGAAGCAGTCAATCCTGTCGTTGAAGGTAAAGCACGCGCGCGTCAACGTATCCGCGGAGACCTTGATCGCAAGCAAGTGCTACCGATCCTCATCCATGGAGATGCAGCTATCGCAGGCCAAGGCATAGTGGCCGAGGTATTTAATTTTTCCCTACTCAAGGGCTACCGCACTGGCGGTACTATCCACTTGGTCATTAATAACCAGATCGGTTTTACCACTGATCCATCCGACGCGCGTTCGAGTCGCTACTGCACCGACGTGGCCAAGATCGTCGAAGCGCCCATTTTTCATGTCAACGGTAACGACCCGCTCGCCGTGATTGCGGCGGTTGAGGCTGCCTTCGACTATCGTCAGGCCTTCGGCTGCGATGTAGTGATTGATATGTATTGCTGGCGCAAGCACGGGCATAACGAATCTGACGAACCCGCTTTTACCCAGCCCCTACTTTACAAGACAATCTCTGATATGCCCCTGATAGGTCGTGCACTTGGTCAACGCCTCGTCGCGAGCGGCGAGTTCACAGAAAGCGAAATCAAGGACATTGAAACAAATTACCAGAAAAAGCTGGAAACCGCTTTCGACTCGGCGAAAGCGAGTGAAGATACCGCCTCCGATCCCTTCGCTGAATCTAACGCGAAGAAACAGCCGCCTTACAATTTCAAAAGTTTCGATACTCGCGTTCCTAAAGAGCAGCTGGAAATGATCGCAGAGCAACTCGCGCATGTGCCTGAGGACTTTAACGCAAACAAAAAAATCATACGGCAACTCAATACCAAGCTGAAAGCGTTTAAGGAGAATACTGGTATCGACTGGGGTATGGGCGAGGCACTCGCTTTCGGCAGTTTACTAATAGACGGCACACCAGTGCGCTTAAGCGGGCAGGATTGCGAGCGCGGCACCTTCAGCCATCGCCACTCCGTGCTTTATGATAACCAGACGCGCGAAAAATATGTTCCCCTCCTCGACCTAGAAAAGGACCAAGCTCAATTCTGTGTTCATAATTCGCTCCTGTCTGAGGCGGCTGTGCTCGGTTTCGATTACGGTTACTCGCTTGATTACCCGAAAATGCTCTGCATATGGGAGGCGCAGTTTGGAGACTTTGTAAATGGTGCGCAGGTAATCATCGATCAATTTATTACGAGTAGTGAGTCAAAATGGGGCCGCCCCAGTGGGCTCGTCATGCTACTGCCACACGGCTACGAAGGTCAGGGACCCGAGCATTCTTCCGCGCGTCTTGAACGCTTCCTCCAGTCTTGCGCGGAAAATAATATACAAGTCTGCAACGTGACAACGCCAGCACAGTATTTTCATTTATTACGTCGTCAGATGAAGCGCGAGTTTAAGAAACCGTTGATTATCATGTCACCCAAGAGTCTGTTGCGCCACCGCGAATGCGTTTCCAAAGTCGAAAACTTTACCGAAAACGAATTCTGGTCCATCCTCGACGATGCAACAGTCAAGCGCAAGACAGCTAAGCGCATCATTTTCTGCTCAGGTAAGCTCTATTTCGATCTTACCGCGCACCGTGAAGGATCCAAAGTCCAGGACACTGCGATCATTCGCATAGAGCAGCTTTATCCACTGAATACAAATCTGCTTAAAAGTATCGTAGCCAATTATCCGAATGCTCAGAGCATCGTATGGTGCCAGGAGGAACCCAAGAACATGGGTGGCTGGAGCTTTATCGCGCCCCGGCTCATGGAAACACTCGGTAGCTTGCCCAAATATGCAGGCCGCAAGGAATCTGCTAGCCCAGCAGTCGGCTCGCTTGCCCGCCACCGTCATGAGCAGAAAAAACTCATTGAACACGCATTCGCAGTTTGATGGTTGTCGCTATAACAGTCACAAGCTAAATTTCCAATTCTAAATTTCCAACTATGGCTACCGAAGTAAAAATACCCGCAATGGGTGAATCCATCAGTAGCGGCATCCTTGCCGCTTGGCACGTTAAAGACGGCGACTACGTTAAAAAAGAACAAATTCTCTACGAGCTAGAAACTGATAAAATCACCTCCGAAGGTGCTGCCGAAGTCGCAGGTGTAATTTCGATCAAAGTCATGGCTGACGAAGAGGTCGACATTGGTCAAGTCGTTGCTTTAATTGACGAAAGTGCGGCGGAAACGTCCACAAAAGAAGTAGCCATTATGCCTGAAGTAGTTCCTGTTTTGGTTGAGGCGATCACACCCGCTGCAACAGCAGAGGATCTAGTCGAATCTAAGGTGGATTTAGCGACCTCACTTTCACCTGCTGCTCGCAAAGTGGCCGAAGAAACAGGCGTCGATACTTTAAGCATTTCTGGCAGCGGTAAAGATGGTCGTGTGACGAAAAGCGATATCATCAATGCATCGGGTAATCCAATAGCTGCCTCTCCTGCAACTACCACTTCGCCCTCCCCCGATCCAGAGAAGATTAATAAATTAGCGCAAGCCACTGTCCCGCAAGGTGGACGTGAGACTCGTAAAAAGATGTCACCGCTCCGCCGCAAAATCGCCGAGCGCCTCGTCGCCGCATCAAAAGAGGCCGCCATGCTTACGACCTTTAACGAAGTCGATATGAGTGCGGTGATTAAACTGCGAAAAGAAAATCAAGATAAATTCGTCGAACGCCACGGCCTTAAGCTTGGTTTCATGTCCTTCTTTACCAAAGCTGTGACCCACGCTCTCAAAGCTGTTCCGCAAGTCAACGCACGCATCGAAGGAAACGAAGTCGTTACCCAGCACTTTTATGACATTGGTGTCGCCGTTAGTACTGACAAAGGGCTTATGGTGCCAGTGCTTCGCGACTGCGATCATAAGGGGTTTGCTGATATCGAGGGTGATATCATCGGCTTCTCGAAAGCTGCCCGTGATGGTAATATGCAAATGAGTGATCTTGAAGGCGGTGTTTTTACTATTTCTAACGGTGGTATTTACGGCTCGATGCTCAGCACGCCTATCGTCAATCACCCACAACCTGCTATCCTTGGACTGCACAATATTACTGAGCGTGCTGTCGTCATTAATGGCGAGATTGTGGCACGCCCTATGATGTATCTCGCGCTCAGCTATGATCATCGCCTAATCGACGGCAAAGAAGCCGTCACCTTCCTCGTGAAAGTCAAAGAAGCGATCGAAGATCCAGCTCGAATTTTATTTGATATCTAACTTTTTCAAAACTTCCCATTTATCATGTCTGAAGGAAACACATTCGATCTTATTATCATTGGTTCAGGTCCCGGCGGTTACGTTGCGGCGGTACGGGGCGCACAACTCGGCCTTAGAACTGCTATCATCGAGAAGGACGAAAATCTTGGCGGCACTTGTTTGAATGTTGGTTGCATACCAAGTAAGGCGCTTCTTCATTCAACAGAGATGTATCACTTTACAGGCCATGGCGCAGAAGCGCACGGTATTGATCTCACAAATCTCTCAATAAGCATTGAGAAGCTTATGGCTAAGAAGTCGAAGACGGTCGACCAGTTACGGGGCGGCGTCCTGCACTTGATGAAGGCAAATAAGATCAAGGTTTTCAGAGGACTTGGTATGCTAGCAGGCGACCGCAAGGTGCGAATCAAGGAAAAGAGCGACGAGACTGTAATTACAGGTAAGAATATTATCATTGCAACGGGCTCTGCTACTATCGAACTACCTTTTCTCAAATTCGATGGCGAAACCGTCGTTAGCAGCGACCAAGCCATTGCCTTTGATAGGGTGCCTGAAAAACTAGCTGTTGTCGGCGCAGGTGCCATCGGTCTTGAGCTCGGGTCAGTATGGGCGCGCCTTGGCTCACAGGTTGATGTGATTGAATTCTTACCTACGATTGCTCCTAGCTTTGATAAGGATGTTTCAAAAATGGCTGAGCGACTCTTTAAGAAGCAGGGGCTCAATTTCCATTTAAAGACAAAAGTCACGGGGCTTAGAAAGTCGAAAGGCAAGTCGGTCTTGTTAGCTGAAAAAGATGGCAAGGAAATAGAGTTTGAGACGAACAAGGTTCTCGTCGCGGTGGGCCGTAAGCCATATATAGATCGACTAGGACTCGAGGTCGTCGGTATCGAAACTGATGACAAAGGTCGTATCCCTGTAGACACCCATTACAAGACTACGGCTAACGGCATCTATGCGATCGGCGACGTAATCCCTGGTCCTATGCTCGCACACAAGGCGGAGGAAGAGGGTGTGGCTTGTGTGGAGCGAATCGCTGGCCAGGCAGGGCATGTAAATTATAATGTCATCCCCAATGTTATCTATACCGAACCAGAGATTGCTAGTGTCGGTCAAACTGAGGCTGCACTCAAAGATGCAGGTATCGATTTTAATTCTGGCAAGTTTAACTTGGCTGGAAATGGCCGTGCCATTGCTACGGATGCGACTGACGGCTTTGTTAAAGTCACTGCTTGCAGGAAGACAGATAAGATTCTCGGCGTACAAGTCATTTCCAAAAGTGGTTCAGAGCTAATTGCCTCTGCCGTCACGCATATTGAATATGGAGGCAGCGCCGAAGATTTAGGCCGTACCATCCATGCGCATCCAACTTTGAGCGAAGCTATGAAAGAAGCTGCTCTCGCGGTCGACGGTAATGCGATCCACAGCATTTAGTTAGTCAAAGTCATCCTTTGGGTCTTGCATTAGACTTGAATGCGTCAGTGCTTGCCTCGGGTAGGCATTACTGCGCTAGATCCAATCTTCGCCCTTGGATTTGAGCGCATGGGCTAATTCGCGCGCGAAAAATGGACCGCGATAGATCCAACCAGTGTAAACCTGTATCATCGAGGCACCTGCGTCAATTTTCTCGCCCGCGGCTTCGACAGAGTCAATGCCGCCGACGCCGATGATCGGCAATTTGCCCTCGGTCGATTTATGGATATATTTAATTACATCATTAGAGCGTTTGCGGATAAACTCCCCGCCGCTAAGACCACCCGTCTCAGCACTAGTCAAACTCGACGGACGTTGAATCGTCGTATTTGTAGCAATAATACCGCTGTATTTGAGTTCTAAAAGTATACCTAAAATTTCGTCTAGTGCGTTAAAAGTCAGATCGGGCGCAATTTTAAGCAGCAAAGGGTGTGGTTCACGACCTAGCTTCTTCGCTTGTGTCAGATTCTCGTTACGAATCGTTAGTAGTAGGTCGCGCAGATAGGCTGCGCCTTGAAGGTCGCGCAGACCCTGTGTATTTGGGCTGCTGACATTGATTGTGAAATAGTCAGCCTGATCCGCTAGCGTACGAAAACTAGCTAAATAATCATTCACGGCCTTCTCAAGTGGCGTGTTTTTAGCTTTACCAATATTAACGCCTACAGGCATTTTACGTCTACCCTTAGGGTAATTCTTTGAGAGCGCGTTGAGCATCGCTACAGATCCTTTGTTGTTAAAGCCCATACGGTTGATAAGCGCTTTATCTTTAGGGTAGCGAAAAAGTCTAGGTTTTGGATTACCTGACTGTCCCTCTGGTGTCACTGTGCCAACTTCGGCGTGGCCAAAGCCTAGAGCCTCGATCGCGCGGGGATACTCGCCGTCTTTATCCATTCCCGCAGCGAGACCGACACGGTTTGAGAACTCTAGTCCAAATAGCTTTACCGGTTTGTCTTCGCAGACCTGGTTATACCTACGCACCAGTTTACACAATATGGGCAGTGCCCCCATTGTCATTAACGCGCTTCGACCGCGATCGTGTGCCTGCTCGGGCTCCATTTTGAATAAAACTGGACGCACTATATTTTCGTAGATAAATCCCATAACAGTTTAAATTAATTAAAAATTGGGAACCTAACAGCTACTATAAGCAAAACAATTAAAAATATTCTGACAAAGCACTTTACAAAGGGTTACACGAAGTTTTTACCAGTTATAAAGTATGTTACTCATTTAGAGTAAACATCTAACAAGAGTAAGAGTTATCACCTATTATATGTCGAAACCTACTACCAAACTTACATGGTGCAATGCCCGCTTAGGCGAAGATATGAACTGGTGGATCTACGAGATTAGTGATCCCGTCCATTGGGATGTCGATTGTCTAGGCATCATTGACCCACGTCAGTTTCAGCATTTAATCGATTTGTTAGAACCGCTATGTGATTACGGTCTACAAAACGAGCTAGTTGATGATGCATTTTACTCATTCGGGGTCGATAATGTAGACAAGGACAAAGCCATTCACCTCAAGCGCGTACAAGACAGCGTTCTAGAAAGTGAAGATCCTCTATTCGCCTTACCCGATGTGCTTGATGAAGAAAAGGGTCCTTATGCAGATCTGCTCGACCACATCACTAAGCTTCGAGTTAAAATGCTCAATGATGTGATCGACTTCTCGCAGAATTTGACAGTCGAAGAACTCGAGGAAGAGATCCGTGATGCCCAGAACGCTGACTTCATGGAAGGCCGTGCTTCTCACTTTTTCACTGAACTTACAGCGATCCTCGAGTATGTGCCTGATGGTTTTGAACTCGATGAAGACGAGGATGCTAAGCCTAAGTCAGAAGAAGATGAACTCGAAAAAGACCTAGCCGATGTTGATGCGGGCGCTGCCGTTGATGAGAAAATCGAAGAAGACGACACCATGAAGTGGGACGAAGAAGAAGAGGAAGAAGAATACGAAGAAACCACCGCTCCTCCAGGGGATGAGGAGGACGAGAAGAACAAATAATTGTCATCTAAAGGTTTTAAATAAAGTCCCGTCCTGTTTAGATCGGGGCTTTTTTGTTGTCGGGGTCTAAGTCAGAGAAACACCCTTAGATCACTTTCACATTGTCAGCTATAAAATGGCTTCCTAAGCATTACAGGCAAAATACCTATGCTAGAAAATTTAACAGATAAGTTAGGCAGCACGCTACGTAATTTGCGCGGTGTTGGTAAACTAAGCGAAGATAACATGGCCGATGCGTTGAAGGAGGTGCGTCAGGCCCTCCTCTCAGCAGACGTGCATTTTAAAGTGGCACGTGAATTCGTCGTCTCGGTCAAAGAGCAGTGCCTTGGGCAGGAAGTGCTCAAGTCCGTTACACCAGGGCAGCAGGTCATCAAAATTATTCATGAAGAATTGGTCAAGTTACTCGGTGAAGGTGCCACCGAACTGGAGGATAAGAAGCCACTTAGAATTATGATGGTGGGCCTCCACGGCTCAGGTAAGACCACCAGTAGTGGTAAGCTAGCTCGCTACCTTAAGAAGAAAAAAGAATACCGACCAGCTTTAGTAGCTTGCGACGTGTATCGACCAGCTGCTATTGATCAGCTTGAAACGCTGGCCAAGAACGAAGGGGCAAACTTTTACGGGGACCGTGAAGAGAAGAACATCGTTAAAATTGGCCTGCGTGGTCTCGAAGCAGCTAAAAATGCTGATGCTAATCTAATCATATTCGATACTGCTGGCCGCCTACAAATCGACGAAGATTTGATCGATGAAATTAAGCGCCTTAAAGACGCCGTTAAGCCTGACGAAATTCTGTTAGTTGCAGACGCCGCATTAGGGCAGGAAGCGGTCAACGTAGCAAAGCACTTCCATGAAGCGGTTAACTGCAGCGGTATGATTTTGTCCAAGCTCGACGGCGATGCCCGAGGTGGTGCTGCCCTGTCGATGAAGTCGATCTCAAACGTGCCAATAAAGTTTATCGGTACAGGTGAGAGGTCTGATGAGTTTGATATTTTCTACCCCGACCGAATGGCTTCCCGTATCCTCGGAATGGGTGATGTCGTCTCTCTTGTCGAGAAAGCCCAAGAGAATATCGACCAGGATGAAGCCGAACGCATGGCGGAAAAGATGCGCAAGACAGACTTCAATCTTGAAGACTTCCTCTCGCAGATGCAGCAGGTTAAAAAGATGGGTTCGCTAGGATCGCTTGTGGGCATGATGCCTGGCATGAGCGGCGTTGTAGTTGGAGACGAAGAGGAAAAGAAAATGGCACGCAGTGAAGCGATCATCCTATCCATGACTTTGAAAGAGCGCCGTACACCCCGACTTTTGCGCGGTAGTCGCTTGAAGCGAATCGCCGACGGTTCTGGCGTACAGGTGCGCGATGTTAATGCCCTAATTAAACAGTTTACCCAAATGCAAAAAATGATGAAAATGATGCGCGGTGGTAAAGGGCGTAAAATGATGAAAGCTATGAAATCGAAAATGGGTGATATGTCTGGAGGCGGTAGCGACTTACCTTCGAATCTTACAGGGCTATAAAGGAGTTATGGATAACCAGGTCGTTCCAGTTCTAGTAAAAGGCGTAATGCCCACTTCAAGTGGTTGCGCTGTCTTCCTTGGTGATGAGGCAAAAACATTCGTTATCTATGTGGATCAAGGTATCGGCGATGCGATCCAGCGCGCGGTGGACGCAGTGAAAGCTGATCGTCCAATGACGCACGACCTAATGCTCACGATGTTAGACGGACTCGGCGCTGAGGTCGAACGCATCGTGATTAACCACGTTGACGAAGGCACTTTCTTCGCTCGAATAATCCTTTCAATGGAAAATGAGCTCGGCCATAAAATCATCGAATTGGATGCCCGTCCTAGCGACTCCATCGTGATGGCACTCGCTTCGAGTAAGCCGATCTATGTTGCCCAAGCTGTGATTGATTCGGTAGATGACATGACGGAAATCTTAGCGAAAATTTTAGAAAAAGGTTCCTGAACTCATGATGCCCCTACCCGAGCCGATCATACCCGGGCAGCCATGGACCGCGCTCGCACCCATGCAAGATGTAACGACGCTACCCTTTATGCGTCTTTTAGGCAAATATGGCGCACCTGATTTACTTTTTACCGAGTATTTCCGTGTTCACGGTCATTCGACTCTGGAGCAACACATCGTCGACTCGATCTGTCATCACAATACAGGCCGTCCTGTTTTCGCTCAGCTAATCGGTGAAAGTTTGCCCGATATAGAGCGAACAGTCGCGGCGATTGAAAAGGCTGAATTACCCGTAGCAGGAATCGACCTCAATATGGGTTGCCCTGCTCCCAAAGTTTATAGGAAAAACGTAGGGGGTGGTCTTCTTCGTGAACCATCTAAAGTCGATGAAGTGCTAGGATGCCTGCGCGCCGCAGTCAAAGGTCGTTTTACCGTTAAAATGAGAATCGGTTTTGATAGCGACGAACACTTTGAAGAGATACTCGACCTAATCGAAAAGCACAAGGTAGACCTGCTCAGCCTTCACGCCCGCACTGTGAAAGAAGCTTATCGTAGTGAGGTGCATTACGAATACATTAAGCGCGCCGTTGAGCGTGCGACCTGCCCAGTTCTGGCCAATGGCAACATCACTTCCGTGGTTAAAGGTCAAAGGGTGCTGGCCGAGACCAAGGCCGCTGGTATTATGATCGGTCGATCTTGCATTCGTAACCCGTGGATCTTTCGCCAACACCGCGAGGTCTTCTCCGGAAAACAGGTCTTTCAGCCAAAGCTGTGTGATGTGCGTGAGTATATTGAAGACTTGATTATGGTCACAAGTCGACCCGATTTGAATGGGCAGCATCATATCAATCACATGAAAAAGTTCCTTAATTTCGTTGGCTTAGGTGTCGATGTGGACGGTCAATTTCTCCACGATATGCGCCGCGCGAAGTCGAAGGACGATCTCGACGCGATTTGCGACCGCCACCTCGTCGATAAGGGCCGCGCCGAACAACCCTTCCCCTATGAACCGATTAAGGGCCTCGTTGCACGCCCAAATTGCGAGACTTCGCGCGGATGTGCGTGGTAATTGCATTTTCTTTTGCGAAAATTTACCAAAAGAGATTGCACCCCATGCTTAGCTTCGACAACTACATCGCGTTGCACGCATCACCTAATAAATAAATGAATATCCACGAGTATCAGGCCAAACATCTTCTTCAGGAATACGGAGTCCCCGTCCCGCGCGGTTACGCAGCCACGAATCCCCTCGAAGTTGAAACCGCTCTCTCTAATCTTGGCGACGACATGATCGTGGTGAAGGCCCAAATACACGCGGGAGGTCGCGGCAAAGGAACTTTCACTGATGGCTACAAGGGTGGCGTCAAGGTGGTCAAAACTCTCGAAGCCGCGAAGGAAGCCGCCAATCACATGCTGGGTAACACGCTCGTCACTGCGCAGACTGGCCCAGAAGGGCGAAAGGTGCAAACGCTTTACCTAACTGAGGGCTGCGATATAGAGCATGAGTATTATCTTGCCATTGTCCTTGACCGCGAAACAGCTCAGTCCGTTATTATCGCCTCAACTGAGGGTGGTATGGACATCGAGGAAGTCGCCGATAAGACTCCCGAGAAGCTGATTCGAGTGCCTGTTTCCCCCACTATGGGACTTCGCAGTCACCAATGCCGTCAAGTCGCCTTCGCTCTCGGCTTCAAAGGTGAACAAGTCAAACAATTCGGACGTATCCTCACAGGCGTTTACAAGATGTTTTGGGAAAAGAATGCCATGCTCGTAGAGATCAATCCTCTCGTCACTGACAAGAATGGCAATCTCAGCGCACTCGATGCTAAAGTATCCTTTGATGGAAACGCTATCTTCCAGCACCCTGACATCGAGAAGCTCCGCGATCTCAATGAAGAGGATCCTAAAGAGATTGAGGCTTCCAAGCATGATCTCGCTTACATCGCGCTCGATGGCAACATCGCCTGTATGGTAAACGGGGCGGGTCTTGCCATGGCAACAATGGACATCATCCAAAGCTTTGGCGGTTCCCCTGCAAACTTCCTAGATGTAGGTGGAGGTGCCAGCGAAGAACAGGTGACGGCGGCCTTTAAAATCATCCTCTCTGATCCGAATGTTAAGGGCATCCTTGTTAATATCTTCGGTGGCATTATGAAGTGCGACGTTATCGCTAACGGCATCGTCGCAGCAGCCAAGAACGTCGACATGACTGTCCCGCTCGTCGTTCGCCTCGAAGGCACTAACGTTGAAGCCGGCAAGAAGATACTCCGCGAAAGTGGTGTCGCCTTGACCCCTGCCGACAGTCTAGCTCAAGCCGCCGAGATTATCGTCGAGCAAGTCCAGAGTCCTGGCTAATCCTGATCCGATTTAATCAAACTAATTATAAGATGAGTATTTTAGTCAACAAAGACACACGTCTGGTCGTTCAAGGAATCACCGGTAAGACCGGAACCTTCCACACGCAGCAATGCATTGAATACGGCACTAGGGTCGTCGCCGGTGTGACACCTGGTAAAGGTGGCCAAATGTGGGAAGAAAAAGTCCCCGTTTGTAACACCGTTTCCGGAGCCGTCAAAGAACACGGGGCCAATGCTTCCGTCATTTACGTACCGCCTGCCTTCGCTGCTGACTCTATACTTGAAGCAATCGAAGCAGAGATCCCACTCGTCATCTGCATCACCGAAGGAGTACCTGTTCGCGATATGGCTGAGGTTCGCCGACGCCTAGAATTCAAAGATACAAAGACGCGCCTAATAGGGCCCAATTGCCCTGGTATTATCACGCCAGGCGAATGTAAAATCGGCATTATGCCAGGCTACATTCACAAGCCTGGACGCGTTGGCGTAATTTCCCGCTCTGGCACACTCACATATGAGGCCGTTTGGCAGCTTACTCAAAGTGGCCACGGCCAATCGACATGTATTGGTATAGGTGGCGACCCCATTAACGGTACCTCACAACTTGATGCGATACGCATGCTCAACGAAGACCCAGATACCGACGCCATTATTATGATTGGCGAAATCGGTGGTAGCGCCGAAGAAGAAGCCTGTACTTACATAAAGGAAAACGTTAAAAAGCCAGTCGCGGGCTTCATCGCAGGCGCCTCCGCGCCAAAGGGTCGCACAATGGGTCACGCCGGAGCGATTGTATCTGCAAGTGGTGCCGGCACCGCCGAGGCTAAATTTGCCGCTATGGAAGACGCAGGCGTGTCGATCGCGCGCAATCCTTCTGAAATTGCTGACGCATTGCTTCGTATTTACAAGGGCTAATATTGGCACTTCATTCACAAGTATAATAAAAATATTAAACCTAATGACTGTCCTCAATTCCTACTCGACTGCACTACCCTACTTAACGCGATGACGCTGACCTAGAGTTTTCAGCTTCACCAAATGCCACGTTCGCCCCTCTTAAGCGAACGCGCAACGGCAACTAGCAATTGCACGGTGTGCTCGATGTCAGCGAGGTCGACCATTTCGCTTGGCGTATGCATATAGCGGAGTGGGATCGAAAGTAAGCCTGTGGCAATGCCGGATTGAGCCACTTGAATGGCGCGTGCATCGGTGCCCGTTGGGCGTGGGTCCGCCTCAACTTGGTAAGGAATCTTGTTCATCTCTGCAGCACGAATAATGCGTTCGAAAATTACTGGGTTAATATTAGGTCCACGGCAGACGATGGGGCCTCCCCCTTGCTTGAAACTTCCATACTTACGAGGATCACAGTCCGGCGAGTCAGTGGCGTGCCCGACATCGACGGCAATTGCGAAGTCTGGATTCTCTGAGAATGCGGCTGTCATGGCACCTCGTGTCCCAATCTCTTCTTGTGTAGTGGCAGCGGCAGTGACGCGCGCAGCGAGCTTACCCTTGGTCAGGCGGCGGGCAGCTTCCATTACTGCGTAGGCACCTGCCTTATCATCAAATGCGCGGGCCACTCCGACGCTGCCTCGAATCAATTCAAAGCTCTGGTCGTAAACAGCAGAGTCACCAATAGCGACGAGTGCTTCGGCCTCTTCCTTGTTCTTTGCGCCAAGATCGATCCATATTTCGTGGGTCTCAGGCACCTTCTTGCGGTCTTGAGCGTTCATAAGATGAATGGCGCGCTTACCTGTGACCGCTTTGACAATGCCATTCTTTGTAATAATCGAAACACGTCGACCAGAGATCATCGTCTTGTCATGACCGCCGAGGGTATCAAAATAAACGAAGCCTTGGTCGTTTATATAAGTGATAATTAAGCCAAGTTCATCAATGTGACCAGCTAATAGAAGATTCGGATCTCCCTCTGGGTTCACTGTCGCAAATCGATTGCCCATGGTATCGCTTCGATAGGTATCGACCTCGTTTTCGACGTATTGATCGACGACTGCTTGCGCTTCATACTCGGCACCCGTAGGTGAGCGTGCATTGAGTAGGTCGACGAGAAAATCCGGTGCTTGGTAGGCTTTGGTCTTCTTAGAGCTGACTTTCTTAATAGATTTCTTTTCAGGCATACGTCTAGTCTTACGATTGCTTACAAGATAGCAAAGTCATTTGCCGATAAAAATGTCTTTTAAGCGGGCTTAGTGATAAAACTTTTCGAGTAAGGCTTGTGATCGATATCCTTGATATTTAGTTTAAATACAACTTCTCGTGAGTTTTTTCCATATATCTAAGTTCCTGAAACTTATTCGGCGACTTAACGTTTTAACGAATGAAGGTAGTCTACGATTAATTTAATATCCATAATGACGCATTCAATAAGACTCCTATTTATTCTGCCTGTATTTGCTCTAAAACTGTTAGCGGATCCGATTTTGAGTTCATGGTTTACTGAACACTCCGGCCAATACGCGCGGATTTACGAAACATCTGCGGATGAATCGGCACTCAACCCAGTCACTACTTGGAGCCACCCGAATAATGGCTCTGGTCAAGCGCTACCTACTTACGCTGGCGTTCACGAAATTGCCTATACTGATACTAATGTTTACATACGTACGAGTGGTCTAGGCTTTCATGTAATGGGGCCATGGTATCTTGATGAGGAAAGAACCAACCTCTTTCCCAACTACCCTAGTAATACATCTGCAATTTTTCGTTTCCCACGTGTCCCCGGAACACCCCCTATTTCTAAAACCGCAACTGGCAATGGCACCATAGGATATTTCGTTGACGGTATCGGTATGTTTGATAGCCGAGATGCTTTTTCTTACAGTAATGCGAATGAAGGCGACGCCAGACCTAATAGCGACTTTACGGGTGATGGCATTTGGAATCGAGATGCCTACATCAACGAGTCAGTCACCTTCGACTCTGCACATGCACACCAAGCTGGTATAAATCATCATTACCATGCTAACCCCCCTGCCCTAAGACACTTAATTGGCGATAGCGTTGACTACGACGCTTCAACGAACACTTACACGGAAAACTTTAACGGACAGCACTCCCCGATCGTGGGTTGGGTTCGAGACGGCTACCCCATCTACGGTCCATACGGCTACGATGATCCAGACGACACCTACAGCACCGTCAGACGCATGATCACAGGTTACATTGCCCGCGACGGATCAAACGGCACAACAAACCTAAACGATACAGGTCGTGTCTCGCTGCCATATTGGGCAGCAGTCGTAAAAGAAATCAATACCGTACTTACGACGGACGAGTATGGACCCACCGTGAGTGCAATGTATCCACTTGGACATTATATTGAAGACTACGATTACCTCGGCCATCTAGGGTTTACATTAGGCACTGATTTTGACCTTGATGAGCATAATGGTCGTTTCTGTAAAACCCCCGAATATCCCGATGGCATCTATGCCTATTTTGTATCTATTGATGCCCTCGGAACCCCGATCTACCCCTACAATATCGGTCGCACTTTCTACGGGAGTCCCACAGGTGCCGATGTAAACAGCCTGCCCGCTAACGCCGAGATCTACTTTGAAGGTGGTCCAGAAGCCATGCCATCCATAGAAAGCCTTGAAGTCGAAGCCAGCACTGGTGATGTCACGCTCACTTGGAGTGGACCCGAAGGCGGCACCTATCTCATCGAGCACAGTGCTGACCTTGAAGAATGGAAGATGCTAAGCGATACAGCTGAAAACGAACTAGGCTCACTCGGATCGACCTCCGATTTAACCCGTGTGCTTTACGAAGTAAAACAATTCTACCGCTCAAGCCTCACCGCGATCGAAGCCTTCGACGATGAGGGCTTCGATTATGATCCAATCGCTTTTCCCAAGTTCATTGCCAGGTTCTCAACGCTCCCTCCATTAGAAGAAATTAATAGCGTTTCCCTCAGCGGCGTCACCGCTTCCATTATTGAATACGATGCAGCGACAAGCAGTCTAAGTCTCGACTTTGATGAAGACACCCTGAGCGCAGGTGCAACTTACACTGCGCAAGTTAACTACACGCCGACAGGGGGGTTGCTGAGCACAATCACATCGACCAATGCTCATACGGTCGCAACCCAACACAATATACTACTCTTGATTGTCGATGACTGGGCGATCGACTCTAGCCCTGTCGATAACAATGCCACTTTAAACCCCGGCACAAGCTATGCGCCAATGCCAAATCTAGAAACCTTGGCAGCCCGCGGCTTACGCTTCACCAATGCCTATTCCCAACCGGTCTGTTCTCCGACTCGCGCTAGTATTTTGACTGGGCGATACGCCTTCCGCCATACAGTTGGTTGGCCTCAAGGTGCTACCTTACCAGCCTCCGAACTCACACTACCAGAAATCTTTACCGCTGAAAGCTCAGACTATAATCTTGCGAGCTTCGGTAAATGGCACCTTGGAGGCGGCGCGACTGGGCCCCTTGACCTTGGTGGCTGGACAGAGTTCAGGGGTATACTAGGTGGTGGCGTTACCAGCTACACCAATTGGGACAAAACTGAAAACGGTGTCACCACACCAAATGTAACGACTTACACCACTACCGATCAAGTGAACGAAGCCGTCACATTCATCGACGCACAAACTTCAGATCCTTGGTTTGTTTGGATTGGTTTTAATGCGCCACACACACCCTTCCATAATCCACCAACCACTCCTACTCTATTAGAGGGCTACCCGGATTATGCTGAAACTGATGGCGAAGTGACTGGCACCAATCGCCGTGGCGCATACGAAGCAGCCTTACAAGCTCTCGACACTGAAATTGGTCGCTTACTCAACTCAGTGGATCTGAACACTACCAATGTTATTATTATTGGCGATAATGGTACACCGGGTGCCGTTTCCCAAGCACCTTTCGATAGCTCCCATGCAAAAGGCACACTTTACGATGGCGGCATTCACGTGCCACTTATAATGGCTGGTCCAGATATCCCGCTAACCGGCACCAGTCATAAGCTTGTCCACTGCGTTGACCTATTTGCAACGATTCTTGATCTCGCAGGCATAGATATCGATACCGCTACTAGCTCAGTTGATACGATCGATTCGCAAAGTATTGTACCTATTTTAAAAGGTCAGGATGGTGCCTCGAGATACATTGTTTCAGAGGCATTTGGTAGTGGTGGCAATGGAGATGGGCGCACGATCATTTCGTCCGATTACCCCGATTATAAACTCATTATTTTTGGCGACCCAACCATCGCGAGCGACGTCTCCACCTATGAAATTTACAACCTGTCGCAGGACGAGAATGAGCAAACTTCCCTTGGTGTACCAGTCCTCGGCGACCCTCATTACAATGCTTACCAAGCATTACTCGCAAAAGATTTGGATCTAGGTCCCACCGTTGTGACAGGCGACACTATTTATTTACACCTTGAAGAAACATCAGGGCGGTCCAGCGCGCCACAAAACCCGAATTTGGCGCCCACTTTAATTGATATCGATGGAGTAAGCGCAACCTATCTTGGCCGCGTCGATACAACGGATGCCTCTAATCGATATTGGGTCAAATGCACGCTTCCTGATACGACCAGCGGTCCCTACGCAAATGCAACTGTAACCTTTACAAATGTTCCTATGGGCAATGCGACTCGAGTTTTGGACGTCACGGAAATCATTATAGCACAATAAGTGGCTAAAAATATTATGCGAGCCTCAAAAGTTATAGAACTAAGCTTGAGTTCTACTAATGACTCTGATGGGCACTCATTGCACGGATTGACCTTCGCTCGCAAATGTCAATTAAAAGGCTTGAAGCCAGAGATTTGCGGGACAATTTAATTCGTTTTTGCTTACCTACGCTGGCTACTTATGAAAACACTCAAATTCGCAGTTCTCCC
>PKCJ01000012.1 GCA_002862945.1 Opitutia bacterium
GGGAATCTGCAGGGCATCGACGACCGTGCCGACGGGGGCGCATTGTTCGGGGGAGTGGACGTCGGTAATAGTCTTGAAACCATATTCGGCCTTAATGCTTTGAAAGATCTCCATGCCAGCATCAAGCCCAGTGCCCCGCTTACTACCAATGGATGTGCGGTTGGCTTTATCAAAAGAGCCTTTAAAGAGTATGTTTAACTCAGAATGCCGCTGCTGGAGCGATGCCAGTGCATCGGCGACAGGGCGGCAAGTATCAAGGCTTTCAAGTGAGCATGGCCCTGCCAGAAGGAGAAGTTTTTCGGGATCGTAAATCATGCGGTAGATTAAAGCTGGGTATGCCAAAGAGTCCAAGCTGTAATTCGTAAGGGCTATAATTGTGATGTCCCCGTGGTTTATTCTTCCAGTCTACTCTGAATTTTTTAATTTCAAGTATCGTGTATCGGGCGATTCAAATTCTCTCTTTCTTAGTTTATAGTTCATTGGCCTTGCCGGGTAATGAACTGATCGACTACTTGAAGCAGTATGAAGGCCGTTGGTTGGGCGACTTTACGATTCACTCGACGGCGACAGGTTATAGCGAGACTTTTCCTGTCGAGCAGCGATACTGGTGGGAAGAGGGCCAGCTTCATGGGATTTCTGTTTCCGATACGAATAATGGTCTCCAAACTGCGAGGTCGCTTACTTTCATTCAAGAAGGTAAGCTGCAATCAGAGGTGATTAATGGTGAGACCACGGAGCGCTTTTTAGGCTTTTTGCGCGACGGGGGCATCGTCTGGATTTCAGCTGATATGAAGCGTGCCAATGACTACCAGATGGCGGAGCGCTTTGCTGTAGAAGAGGGCCGTCCCTTGCTTATAACGGAGGGTTTTGATAGCTATGTCTATCAGGAGGGTCTCGCGCATCTAGTTTACCGCGGGCGACTGCTAAAAGAAGACTTGAAGTAATCGGGGGACTAATTTCCGCTGATCAGATTGGCTAGATGTGTCCGTAGGGCCGGTTCGAGCTCTGCAGTCTGGACCCAATTGAGAGCTTCGGCTGGTTGGGCGCCGGCCCAGATCCCGACATTGCGGCCAAGTTGCTCCATACGCCGATCAGCATCGCTAATTGTGTTTGCCCAAATTGCTGCAGCTTCCGGCTCGTAGCGCAATATAGACTCACTGAATCCTGAGATCGCGGCATCACGTTGTTCGCCTGGGCTCTGATTACTCAGCCATTCTGAGGCGGCGATTGAATCGCTTTCTGCCCAGATTTGCATGAGCTCATTGGCGTATTCGGCAGAATAAATCGGATCAGTCGGTGCCATGCTGAGCAACCATTGTGCGGTGGCTGCGGGGTCTTCCTCTGCGCGGCCCATTACGTGCGAAGCGACCGCTATCTCGGAGTAGTTGGCCTGGGCAAGATCACGGACAAAAGATTCGGCCTCTTCGGGAGATTGTTTGCTAAACTCGAGGATGGTTTCACCGAGTAAGTCGTAGTCGCCATTAAACTCTGCTTCCGCCAAAGCCCATACGCTGGCTGCCTTGGCGTCTCGCATGACCCAAGATTTAACAAGTGCTTCCTTGGCCTTCTTCTGGATTGGCCCTTCAGGTAGGCCGGCAACCCATTTGGTGGCAACAACTGGTTCGGCCAGTACCCACTTCGCTGCAAGCGCTTTCGCGGCGATGGCTTTACTTCCGTCATTAGCCATGCCGTCTATCCACTGGGAAGCTTCGGTGGGGTTGCGCTCTGCCCAGAGCTCGACGCCATTGTTAAGAGTTTCGAGGCGTGCTAGGCCTTGCGCATTCGATTCTAGCCAGAGTAGGGCGGATTCGGAGTCTTCGGCTGCCCAAAGCGCAACCACTTCGAGCATGCCGCGTAGGCGTTCACTACCCGAGTGCTGACTTTGGAGCCAGTCCATTGCTGCAGTGGGGTCTTGCTTTGCGCGGCGGCGGGCTTCGAGAATAAAGGAGTCCTTGGCAGGTTGGGCTTTCAGAGTTTCCAAATGCGGCAACTCGGGGGTGATCAAGTTGCGGCCACGGGTGACGGGGGCTTTAACTGCTTTCGGCTCGGGATCTTCGTTTATGACTTCTAGTCCTCGTCCCTCGCGAATTGATTTCCAAGTGTCGTAAAAATGCGCCACTTCACGCTCAATTTTAGGCAAATAGGGCTGAACGGCTAAGATCGCTAATCCGATAATCGTTAAAAGAAGAAAGACCCTGTATAGCCAACGCATGATAGTTATTTTAAGTTAAAGAAATCACGCGTGTTATCGCTTGTTTTCGCCGCTAAATCATCAAGCGATACCGCGAGCGCTTCTGCGCAACGCTCAGCGATTAGCGCGAGATAGGCGGGTTCGTTCGACTTTCCTCGATGTGGCTCGGGGGTGAGGTAGGGGCAATCCGTTTCCAACATGAGCCTTTCGATACCCTGCTCTCGAAGCGCCTCACGCACTGCGTGGGCGCTCTTGTAGGTTGCGATCCCAGTAAAAGAAGCTCGGCCACCACGCGCAATGATTTGTGCCATCTCTTCAGCTCCGTAGGTGAAGCAGTGGAAGACAATGCGTTGCCATTCGACGCCCGACTCATCGATCAACTTGAGGCACTCTGCAAAGCAATCGCGGCTGTGGATAATGATCGGGCACTCAAGTTCGGAAGCCAGCATGAGTTGCTGCCGAAAGGCCGCTTCTTGCATGAGTATCATCTCTCCCGCCTGTAATGGATCTTTCGGAAGATGGAAGTAGTCTAGCCCAATTTCACCAAAGGCGACGGGGGCATAAGGCGGCATGAAAAAGGTGCTTAATTGGCTGACGGACGCCTCCCAGTCATCACCTACATAGCAGGGGTGTAGGCCAACAGTATAGTCGATTTTTCCAGCGTAGGCCGCGCGCATTTCGCGATAAGGCACCCAATCCTCTGGCGAAGTGCCCACTGTTATAAAGCGGTGCACGCCCGCATCATTAGCGCGTTCAAATACAGGCGCTAGTTCGCCTTTATCCTTGAAGTCCTTTAAGTGGCAGTGGCTATCGATTAGTTCCATTTTTGTTAAAGGCTGTGGGAATTCTTTCCGCTGGAAAGCGCAAATTGCACAGGCGCTACTTAGCCAGAGCTTGTTCTGGTTTTGTCGGTCCGTTTAAAGCGATCCAAACTGAAATCAAGCATGCCCAATATGTGAATCCTCCTACGATCTCGTGCATCAGGTGGTAGCGTTCCATCATGGAAGGTGCCAGCAATACGATGATCACGATACGCACAATATTAAACATAAAGCCGATGATCGCACCTGCCAACAGATTAAGGCCCAAGTCAAAAATGTTCAAGCGCCGGTGAATCGCTAACAAAAGCGCTAGGAGCAGGCTTGTTATAATGACGCCAAAACCATTGCATTCGGAGGCCACATTAAAGGGTTGCTCGTTGACCACCAAGACTAACATCGGCGGCTCACTGGCTTGCCCGAATAGCCCTAATTCAGCGCTCTGCCCGATTAACTCGAGCACATAGGCGCTCCATTTGCCCGCCATTGAGCGTAGGGGCCAATCGAGTGGCGACATAAAGATACTTAGCAATAAAAACGCGCAGAGTGTGCCCGCTCCCGTCCGTGTAAGTTGCCGCGTCCCCTCGCCAAAGGTGAAGCGGACCGCTGCCGCTAGCGCACAACAATAGGCGGGGATCACCAGAAGCCCCGCTAGGGCAGATTGAGTTACAAATGGAGCGAGATACGTAAGTAGTAGTATTGCGTATGCTGCAAAGAGAGCTCGCCGCGCTGAGGCGTTCAGCTCCAGTGGGCGCGTTACAGTAACCCCGCCAAAGCGCACTAACATGACCGAGGCCATCACCAAAACGATCAGCGCGTGCAAAATCCGACTCTGGTCATGTGCTGTCTGCGCAAACCACATGGTTAGCGGCCAGAGCCCTAAGCCGAGGAGTCCGAACAATAAGCAGTGCAACCAAAAGTCTAATTGGCGGTATTTCTTGGTAAAACTAACGGCAAGTTGTTGGCGGAGTGGCATATTAGAATACACAACAAGATCACGATGGCTTTGCGATTGGCAAATCTCTTTCGACTGGAGATTCATAAACTAGTACTGCTCACTGACTTCATCAGATGTCTTAGCTTAACCGCAGTGCATTTACGCATGAAGGTGAGTGCTTAATTTTCAGGTTTGCATTATGGAATGCCCCTGGCTTACATTAATAATTATTAAATACGCCTGTCTCTAATCCATTATTGATAAGTCGCATGAAGAGTTCCGTACTCATACATACTCCACGCGCTACTTTGCATAAAACGATTTTCCTCTTGGGGGTAATCTCGTTCATGAACATCAATCCCAAGCAAATGTTTGCGCTGGGAAGCTCAAATTCTAAAGTTGATGCGACTCAACCGAACATACTTTTCATCGCTATCGACGACCTCAGGCCTGAGTTAGGCTGCTATGGCGCTGAGCATATTGTTTCGCCAAACATCGATAAGCTTGCGAGTGAGGGGATCGTTTTTGACCGAGCATATTGCCAAATGGCTATTTGTATGGCCTCGAGGAAAAGTATTATGAGCGGCTACCGCCCGACCGCTGAAAATAATCTCCATGATCGAGGTCCTCTCATTAATAATATCCCTGATGCTCTTACACTTGATCAGCATCTACTCAACAATGGCTACGAGACCGTTACCATTGGTAAGATATATCATGATGACGAAGACGAGAACGGCTGGGCACAGAATTATCGCAGTGTTTCTGGGGACTGGGGCTCCAGGGGCTACACGCTCAAAAGCTCTCTAGATATAGAGTATGCACGCAAAGCACTTGGCAAAAAAGGACCACCTTATGAATCTGCAGATGTGAGCGATAATGGCTATCAAACCGGAGTTTATGCTCAGAAAGCAATTGAGGTGCTGCGCAACAAAAAAGATAAACCCTTGTTCTTAGCCTTGGGTTTTCGTAAGCCGCATTTACCATTTAATGCGCCAAAGAAATATTGGGATATGTATGATCCTAAAAAAATTGAGTTGGCGAATTATTCCCATCCGCCAGAAGGAGCATCCGAGTATAATCGTACGCGTTATGGCGAATTGAGGAACTATTACGGAATGGCTGAAGAAGGATCGGTGCCTGAGTCGGATGCCAGAAAGCTAGCGCATGGATATTATGCCTGCATTAGTTATGTAGATGCTCAATTAGGCAAAGTTCTAAACGAACTTGAGGAACTTGGGTATGCAGATGACACAATCATCATCTTATGGTCTGATCACGGGTGGAAACTAGGAGATTACGGATGGTGGTGTAAGCATACTACAAATGAGATTGATACGAGGGTACCCCTTATCATCAAATCGCCTCATGCAAAGGGCAATGGTCAGCGCAGCACAGCCTTAGTTGAACTAATTGACTTATATCCTACGCTTTGCGATCTAATTAATATCGCGACACCAGATCACAATGAAGGTATCAGCATCACAGCTTTACTTGACGAACCAGATCGTGACTGGAAGAAAGCCGCTTTCAGTATTTGGGTGGATAAAAATCCCAAAAACATAGGCTACACTTTGCGAAGCGAGGATTATCGCTACACCGAATGGCGCGATATAAAAACCGGTAATTTGCTCGATCGAGAGCTTTATGATTTAAGGCAGGGCAGCCTCCCGAATAAGAATTTAGCTAGGGTGAAACTACATCAGCCGCGCTTAGGTGAGTTTTCGAAAATAATGGAAGGTGGTTACAAAGCCGCTCTACCTGATTCATTATAGCATAGGTATCGATTGCTAATTGTAAATACGCAGATACACTATGAGAAATGCGCTTTATCACAATTAACATGCGGTTGAATCACAGCTTCGCGTTAATAATTTATCTAACTATAAATTGAAGTAGTTCTTAGCGTTTTTGTAGCACACCCCGGACACTAGGGCGCCAAAATCCATTTCGCTTGGGAGGTATCCGCGTTCAATTTCATTGCCTAGAATGTTGCACAAGATGCGACGGAAATACTCATGGCGCGGGTAAGACATCAGGCTGCGAGAATCCGTCAGCATACCAATAAATCGAGAGAGTAGTCCGAGGTTAGAAAGAGCGTTGATTTGCTTAGTCATGCCTTCGATTTGATCCAAAAACCACCAGCCACTGCCAAATTGGATCTTAACCGGTTCATTCGTTTCAAAAAAGTTACCGCACATTGATGCGAAGGGATAATTTTTAGCGGGATCGAGGTTGTAGAGAATTGTTTTGGGCAATTGATCGCATGCTGAGAGTTCGCCAAGTAGAACCGCCAAGCCTTTTATTTGCGGGGTATCGTCGATGGAGTCGCAGCCTGCATCTGCGCCATAGCTATGATAGATGAATCGGTTCACATTGCGGATCGCGCCGAGGTGTAACTGCATGACCCAAGCATTTTTCTTATACTGCTCTCCTAACCAGCAAAGTAGATGTCCCGTAAAGGCTTCAATATGGTCAGGGGCTATGCTGTATTCGTTTGAATCCTTCTGCCCTTTACGAGCATGTTCAAAGATTTTTGTAGCCTCTGAATCAGATGCGATTTTTTCCGGGCAATGAGATAGGCCGTGATCAGAAGCTACACATCCTAGGCTTTTAAAGTGTTTAATACGCTGCAGGAGAGCCTGCTTAAAATTGGCTAAGTTCGTACATTCTATGCCACTTGCCGCTGCTAACTGGTCAGTCCATTTATTCCATGTTTGCAGATCATTAAGAGCATAGGCTGAATCAGGACGAAAACTCGGAAGTACGCGTGCGGGGCAGGTTGATCGAGCCAGTTTTTTATGCGCGCTCAAATCATCAATGGGATCGTCTGTAGTGCCGATCATTTTGACTTTATGCCTTTCTAATATGCCCCATGTAGAGTGGTCCTTCTGCTCAAGTGCCGCATTAGCTTTCTTCCAAATTTCAGGTGCTGTGGTCTCATTTAGAAGAGTATCAATACCAAAATACCTTTTGAGCTCTAAGTGGGTCCAGTGAAAGAGTGGATTACGCAGGGTGTAGGGGATGGTGCGAGCATAAGCCATGAATTTGTCATATGGGTCGGCGTCTCCAGAGCAGAGCTCTTCAGGTTCACCGTTGAGGCGCATGGCCCTCCATTTGTAGTGATCGTTCGCGAGCCATAGATCATAGAGGTTGCTGAAGCGGCGATTCTCGGCAAGATCTGTAGGGCACAGATGGCAATGGTAATCAATAATTGGCTGATCTTGAGCATGCTTTTGGTAGAGCTCACGAGCAGTCACGGTCTCGAGCAAAAAATTGTCATTGATGAACTCCATGTATACGTCGTTTGTTTAGCGGTCGACGCGGGCTCCGCCGCCAGCTAAAAGTTTCTCGACCTCCCCTAGGCTTGCCATGGTCGTATCCCCTGGAGTCGTCATAGCAAGAGCACCATGGACACAGCCATAACTGACTGCTTTCAACGGATCGTTGTATTTTAAGAAACCATAAATGAGGCCACTTGCGAAGCTATCGCCTCCTCCGACCCTGTCATAAATCTCTAGAATGTCCTTGCCCTGAAATTTACGGGTGGGTTCGTAGAATTGCCCATCATGCCAGACCAAGGCACTCCATTCATTTAGGGTGGCTGTATGTGCATCTCTAAGAGTGGTGGCGGTTGCCTTTAAATTTGGAAATTCCTTTACGACCTGCTCGATCATACGCTTAAAGTTAGCCTCTTCGATGGCACCTAACTGCTCACCAAGCCCTTCTACTTCAAAACCCAAGCAAGCACTAAAGTCTTCCTCGTTACCAATCATGACATCGACATATTTTGCGATTTCACGATTGACCGTTTGGCATTCTTTAAGGCCGCCAAAATCTTTCCACAGCGACGGTCGATAGTTCAGATCATAGCTAACAACCGTATTGTATTGCTGTGCAATCTTTACGGCTTCGATGACCATTTCTGGAGTGCTTTGGGAGAGTGCAGCAAAGATACCGCCAGTGTGAAACCATTGGGTGCCTAATTCGCCAAAAATGTGGTGCCAGTCGACATCGCCTACTTTCATCTGACTGGCAGCTGTATGTCCACGGTCAGCTGTGCCGCGCGCGCCGCGAATGCCAAATCCGCGCTCTGTAAAATTAAGCCCGTTGCGGACTTTACGCCCAAGTCCATCATAAGGCTGCCAATGAATGAGGGCAGTATCGACCCCACCTTGAAGTATGAAGTCTTCGACGAGTCGACCGATTGGGTTGTCGGCAAAAGCAGTCACCACTGCAGTTTTTAATTCGAAACAGCGACGCAAGCCGCGGGCTACATTATATTCTCCGCCGCCTTCCCAAGCATTAAATTTACGAGCGGTGTTAACCCGACCGTCACCCGGATCAAGCCTGAGCATTACTTCACCGAGTGAGATGCACCCATACTGGCAGCTCTCGGAAGATTTTATATCTAGTGGCATTATATTAGAATGTTAATTTTTGTGCTCCACAATTGGTGGCGATCTTGTTAAACGCGTGAATCTCAGCTTCGGTAAAAAGTAGGCCCCCTGCGGTTTCGACTTTTTCTGCCCACTCAGCCTCTAATTGCCCGGGCAATAGACAGTTCTCATTGCCGTGACCGAGGATGTCATTGATGACAGCTTTTAGATTGGTAATTTGATCGCGCCCCTCTGCATAGGCGCCCGCATTGAGTGAATCTGGATGAATGACTTGAAAATAAAATGCAGGAGTCGATTTTTCTCCCGCTGGAATATCACGGCAGCGTAGAGTTGGTAGGCTGCCGCCAATGAGAGCTGCAACTAGTTCATTGATCAAGGAGAGACCGTAGCCTTTATGGGCTCCAAATGGAACGAGGGCGCTCACCTGATTTGGGTCTGTTGTCGGTAGGCCCTTCGAATCGACTCCAGCTCCAGAGGGTAATTGCGCTCCCTCACGAATGAATTGTTGCACTCGACCCATCGACACTACGCTTGTAGCCCAGTCGATGACGATCGGAAAGCCAATGGCGTTTGTGGTCGGAAATCCCCAGCTGTGAGGGTTTGTGCCCAAGGTAGGGAATTTTCCTTGGAATGGAACGACCTCAGTAAGCGCAGCTGTGCAGTTCGTGTAAGCAATGTAGCCACGCTTTGCTGCTTCCATGACGTAGCCTCCGCCCCATAAATAGTGGAAGGCATTATCTACCGAGACCTGACCAATTCCATATTTGTCGGCTAGCTCAATCGCACGATCGATCGCAGCATACGCACTTGCTTGCCCAATCTTTTTATTTGCATTCCACACTTCGCAGGCGGCAAACCGAGAAGGGATCGACTCGATCTCAGCACAGGGGTTACAGCCTCCAGCGGAGCTACCAAAGTGCTCGTCAAGATGCAGGGCTTTGATCGCATTATGAGTGCGTACACCATGCCTCGCAGCGTATTCTCCGAATCGTGCGGCTGCCTCGGACTCGTGTTGATTAAACCCGCGGTGCAAATAGGCAGCTTCGACTAATGCATTGTGAGCAGCTGGTTGAACGACATGGAATTCTTCGGACATCTTAATTTCTATTTAAATGAGAGCCTTAGGTGGCTGGCAATCGTTGACCTGGGCGTGTGGAGATTCCCCCCGCAAAAGCAGCAGAAGGTTTTCAGTTGCTTTGGTCGCTTGGCGGATAACGCTTTCGTGAGTGCGAGATCCAATGTGCGGCGTAATCAAACAATTGGGCGCAGACAGCAGCGGATGATCTGCATCTGCAGGTTCTACATCGAGTACATCAGCTCCGTAGCCCCCTAATGTATTGCCCCGTAAGGCAAGTAGAATATCATCTACATGGACGAGTTCTCCGCGCCCGCAATTAATAAGAATGGCGCTATTTTTCATTTGTTGAATTGACGCGCTATTGACCAAGCCCTGTGTCTCTGGAGTCAAATTTGTGTGCAGTGATATGAAGTCAGAGTCGCTAAATAGCTGGTCAAGATTTTCAATGCGTGTGATGTGGTGCTCCTGTGCAAACGCCTCTGGCCAGTAAATGTCCTGCGCAAGCACTTTCATCCCAAATGCGTTTGCCCGGATTGCCATCTCTCGACCAATCCTGCCTAGGCCAATAATTCCTAAGGTTTTACCTGCGATTTCGTTTCCCGTTTCCCGCTTCCATAGACCCTGTTTGGTCCATTCTACATGCTCGATAAGTTTCTTGCTCAGCGCAAGCATGAGCATGAAACAATGCTCGGCTACTGTAGTGTGATTCACCCCTGGGGTAAAAGCTACTGGAATGCCTCTATCGGTCGCATAATCGACATCGATTTTGTCGACCCCTATCCCGTATTTAGCAATAATTTTTAGCCGGGGTAGGGCTTTTTCAATAACTGCCTGACTGATCGCATCGTCACCACATAAAAAAGCATCGTAATCGCCCGCATATTTCAGCATGCTTTTTTCGCTTAGCGGGCCCCTCGCGCAGACAACTTCAGCTCCGCTACTGGCAAGCAGGTCATGATGCGGACCTGGTGTATCTTGATAAGAGGTTGTTGTGAGTAAAATTCGTACCATAAATTGTTATTTTAAACTCCAGAATAGATTCCAAACCCACCATCAATGTGTAAAACTTGGCCAGTTACGAAGCGCGAAGCATCGGTCAAGAGGTAGTGGATTGCTCCACAGATTTCCTGCGCATCACCAAATCGACCCATGGGTGTATTGTTTATAATTTGTCGACCACGATCCGTTGTGGATCCATCGGCATTGAGTAAAAGTGAGCGATTCTGATCACCCACAAAGAAGCCGGGGCAGACTGCATTTACCCGAATTGCGTCACCAAACTTTTGAGCGAAATCGGTGGCCATCCAACGAGTCAAATTATCGACTGCAGCTTTTGCATTTGAGTATCCTAATACCCGAGTGAGCGCTTGCTGAGAGCTGGCAGAGGAAAAGTTGACTATCACGCCTTGTTTGCATTTTGCAAAATATTCACCAAAAACTAGTGAGGGCAGCAGTGTGCCCGAAAGGTTTAATTCTAGCACTTTCTCGTAGTCATTAAAATCTAAGTCAAAGACGGTCGCGCCGGGACTGATTGTGGCGCCAGGCATATTGCCTCCAGCGCCGTTAATAAGGCCGTCAATACGACCAAATCGCTCAAGTATGAGGGCAAAGGTCTTTTCAAGTGCCTCGCGGTCTGTGACATCGCATGGAAAAGTAGCCACCTCAGAACCTAGGTCTTTCACCGCCGCATCAAGTTTAGATTGGCTGCGACTGATGAATGCCACTCGGGCGCCACTTTGCGCTAAATATCGAGCAGCTGTACCTGCAAGCGCTCCGCTTGCGCCTGTCACAGCATAGACCTTATTTCTTAGATTAAATAATGACATGATACTAGGATAGCGAAAAATCTTATTTATTAATATTGTAAAATTAATAAAATATTTGCATATTTGCGCAATGAGCCGAAGCCGTAAAATTCTTATGCTTCTCGGGAGCTATGATTCTCATGCGCATGCAGGAATTGCACGGGCTGCTCGTGTGCTCAATTGGCATTTAGATGTTAGTTTACTGAAGACTTTCCAATTACCTGCACAATGGCGCGGCGATGGAATTATAACATCTTTAAATCGAAGTCAGCGCCTAGCATCTTTTATCCATCGGGCAAAATTGCCTACAGTTGACCTGTCCTCATGGCGTGCGGATATAGAGTTACCGAGAGTGGTCGCTGATAATGTATGCATTGGGCGTGTCGCAGCAGAACACTTCGGCATACTTGGGCATCATAATTTTGCTTGGTTTGCTTTGAGCCGTGATCCAGTCGGAGAGGCGCGCTGTAAAGGTTTTCGAGATGCATTGCCCCCAGGGGTTAATTTTTGCCGTTTATCTGGGAGCGGCGCACCCAACCGCAAAAAGATTCTAGCTCAGCTTGAATCTTTTTCAGAGCCGGTTGCAGTATTTTGCAAGAGTGATGATGATGCGGCGTGGTTGTTGAACTTATGCTTGGATTGCGGTCTGTCCGTGCCCGCTCGCGTCGCCCTTTTGGGGACGGATAATAATCGTTTAATTTGTGAGAATCAGCCAGTGCCATTATCGTCGGTCAATCATGATCTTGAGCGCATAGGATATGAAGGAGCGTTACGCCTCGATTCGATCATTAATGGAGATTACTTTGAAGAGGCACTACTCATCCCACCTACAGGAGTGACGAAGCGTCAGAGTACCGATGCTTTAGCGATCGCGGACCCGGCCATAGTGGAGGCTTTGAATTTTATGAATACAAATTATCGGAGGTCGATTGGCACTGATGATATTGCTGCAGCTGCGGCACTTCCAAGGCGTAGCCTTGAGAAGCGCTTTAAAGAACTGCTGCACAAGAGTGTGCATGAGGCACTCGTAGAAATTCGTCTAAATAACGCGCAGCATTTTTTAGAACATGGTCACTCCTCGATGACCGATATTGCAGCGCTGTGCGGTTTCTGTAATGCGCCGCACTTTAGCCGAAGTTTCAAAAGCAAGTATCGCTTGAGTCCCCTTAAATACCGGAAGAAATTCTGTCTAATTTAAAATAACAGACTACTTCATTAATTTTGAGAGCAAGGCATCATGCGGCCTAGGGATACAATCTATAATCTGGCTAAATGCATCATTCTCTATGAATCGACTTAGAATTGAAGCAGTTGCGTAGATATATTCGGACTGCCACTCTGTCACTTGCTTCCCTTTCCAAGTTGCCCTTGGATCACAAGCATGTGGGAGCAAGTAATTGATTGCGCTTAGAAGATTCGCACCATTTTCGGATCGGTAATCGAATAAATTTTCGCCATATTTCCCAGCAATTACAGCAATGCGAGAAAAGTGTTCCATATTTTCAGTGCAATAACTCCACGAGCGAGTGCGGGCGAATTCTAGTGGTTGTAATCCCTCTGGAGTAATTTGCTTGGGAATTCGCTCGGTCTTGACGCGCTCTATAATTTGAACCGCTAGGTCATGTTTGCCGAGGTAATTGGCAATAGCGATTTGCTGTAAATCGTAAGCGGTTCCGTGATTATTTTTCGCCATTCTCTCGTCTATTCCGTTTGGATGCTTACTTAACCAATTAAGGAACTTATCGAACCAAACTTTGACTGCCACTTGTTCGCTCAAAGACCAGGTGTAGGAATTTTCTAACAATCGCAGTGCGTCGACTAACTCCACGAAAACTAGGGTATCGATAATACCCGTACCGCGACCTTCTGTTATACCAGGAATCGCTTGGGCGTGATTTAAATCAGGGAGCATACCGCTACTTTCATCCAGGAACCAAAAATGGATTAGCCTTTGAGCAAAGAGCGCATAGGGTTCAAAGCCAGTAGCTTGGTAGGCGATCGTTAGTGCCCATACGTCAGAGATCATCGCGTGTAATGCTGGGCGATCTGACACCAAGTCTCGCTCAGGATTAAACTCCCCATCACGACGAACATAAGGTAAACCATCTGAAGTCTCAGGATTACGCCACCAGTACGGTCCAGTACTATAATAGGAGCGGAGGTCTCCGCTTGGAGGGACTTTGTCATTAGTCGCCACGGAGTAGACTGTTTTCTGTGCTACAATTTTTTCTGCCTTATCGATAACAGTTTCGAGTAATAAACTGAGTTCTGGGATATCCCCGCGAACGACGCGGCTAACTTGACTTGGATTTAATACCACTAGAGGAGGTAATGTGACATGCCAAGATGGCCCTATATCGCCTCGTCTAAGCAGCTCTGGTGTGCTTTGACTATATCGGAAAGCCGATGATCCATCTAAATAAGTTGCGTCGAAAAGACCGCTAGCACCGCGCTCTAGTGCGAGCTCCTCGAGCGCTATCCCGTTGGGATGCTTACGGTTTTGATGCGGCTTAATCGTAGTAATATTCTTGGTAAAATCGACGTTTGCTAGGTTTCCTGAGTATGTATTAAACGCAGGATTGGAAGTGCTGTGAATGAGGTTATTACTAATTTTGACCCCTTCAGGTAGTATACTGCGACCGCGCTCTCCATAGCCTCCATCCAAACACAATGCCGTGCCTTCGCAATTAATCAGAATGTTGTTATCAATTAGTGAATTATCTGCGGCGAAATAACCATTTAAAGGCGAATCTGGAATACCAGCGTAGAGGACAATAACTCCACCAGTTTGACCGTAGATGCCCTCAAAGTAATTATCCCTAATCTTGTGCCCAGAGCCGATTACCCGAATTCCACCCGAGCTCTCTTTACCTTTACCGATAAAAACATTTCCCTCGACGATACAATTGTCGCCATGCCGAAGTGTCAGTGTGCCAGCGGATTCAATAAAAAGGTTTGCCCGATAGACATTCGAACAGGTCTTATTAGAAATAATTTCAGTTTCTCCATCACAACGTTCAAATAGGTTCGAATCGATCAAACAATTTCCCTCTTTGAGTGAGTCAGCGCTCTGCCCAATTTGAATAATTTCAAATCCATTGCCATTACCTTCAACTCGATCTATAAAATGATTGTGGTCGATGCGGTGCTGAGCATTTGATTGCTCCATTCTGACTTGAACTGTCACTCCGCTGTGCCGTTGATTCGCAAAAAGGTTGTGGTCGACTCGGTTCTCCGAGCCATACAAACGCACCCACATATAGCGGCGATCTAAGTTTTTAGGGTTACAGGACTCAAAGACACAATTACTTAAGCGGTTGTTTTTGCCTGCTCTCTTGCTTGAATCTCTAAATTCAACAATTGCACTCTTTGCTTCGGGCGGTTCAACATTCAGAAAATATAAGTCTTCAATTGTAGTGTATTGGCCGCCCAGTCCAACCCAAGAGCGACCTGTTAATATGGTTTTACCATCTGCCGAACCTCGAATTTCTATTGGTGCTTCTGCGGTGCCCTTGGCCGTGATATTCATCTCTATCGAGTCCCATCTCCCCGCAGCTAATTCTAAAGTCGAGCCATGCTTAAGTTTTGCTATGGCGCTAATTAATTCACTCTTGTTTCGCACTCGCAGGATTGATTCTTCCGCCTGAATAGTCGGGACGGTCAGAAATATGCAGAGCCCTAGTAAGATGGGATTCTTATTTATTGTGATGATGTTCATTGAGTCGGGTCTTCTTACTGCCTTATGCGCAGCTGTATGAAGTGGCGCAGCTCCCCGCTGGGTAAGGTGACTGTAACTTGGTTGTAGCCGCTTAAAGTTGGGTGTGGGATAGTTTCTACCTTTTGAGGCACGAGTAATGTCCAGTCGTCAGAGTCCAGAGTGGTCGTGGTGTAGACAATGTAGTCGGCTGGGTCGATGCCAGACTGTTTTTGATTGTAGCGATATTGCATCGCACCACTGCTACTGGTAAGGAGGTTTGGTAACAGTGCGGTGTCTGTGCTTGTAGTGGAGCCACCCAAGCTGTACTCAAGACGAGCGCTGAGGCCGTCATTATCGTAATCGGTCGACCAATCGATTGTCGTGGGGTCTGCTATAGAGATCTCATTATTCAGCCATTGATTAGCCAATCCTTTGTTGTCTAGGCCAAAGTAAATTGTCCCATCGTCACCCATTTGCGCGGATGAAGACGTGCCAATGGGTTGCCCGCCACTGACTGTGAGGGTTGAATTTGCAGTATCCAAAGAGCGGTGGTAATAGATCGCGATGCGTCCGCCGCTGCCGCCGCCTCCGCCTAACTGGCCGCCTCTTGCATCACCGCCGCTGCCGCCGCTAACGTCTAGAGTTCCATTGATGATAACATACTCACCGCGAAGCAAGATTGCACCGCCACTGCCACCTCCAGAGGTGAGTTGCGAGCCGCTTCCTGTGCCCTTGCCGCCTCTAGCCCTAATTGTAGCGTTGTCAGTCACCTCGAGTGTTTCGCTTGCGACAAGACCGATAGCACCTCCTCCCGCGCCACCACCTTTATTGAGGGTGCCTCCTGCGCCACTTCCGCCAATCAGTGAGCTTAGTTGTGCATCACCGTATAAAGAACCACCTACGCTGCTGCCGTCACCGCCATCACCGCCTGATCCGCCAAATCCTGCGCCACCTGATGTAATCGAATCTATATCCAGACTATTTCCCAAGCTGCCTCCTGGGCCTTGACCGTCCAGCGGGTTACCTGGAGTTTCTGGGCGGTTGGCATCGCCGCCGTCGCCGCCACCGCTGATCCCTATACCATGTTGAGTGTGACTGCCTTTACTACCATCTACTGTTATAGAAGTATTCACTCTCAGATTCGTTTCTGACATGAGCACGAAGGGTAGCTTGCCGGTGATGACTGGTGGGCTACTGAGATCAACTGCCTGGAAGGGAAAGACAGAGACCAAGGACCCGTCTGGATTGACACCATAATGCCCAATACCCGTTAGACCACCGCTTACTTGTAAAGTATCCGTATCAAATGTGAGTGCCGGGGTCGCGCTGGTGATACTCTGCTCGATAGCTGTGAAATTTTCAGGATTTAGAATGGACCCGTCAGCGGTCACTGGATTCGTCGTAAAACTTACGGAATCGCTCGCCCAGCCTTCGTAGTGTGAATTCGAAGACCAAGCGCGATACCAGTATGTTTGGTCTGGGTTCAAGTTGCTAAGTTGTGCACTTATTGCTCCCACAGTCACTGATCCCAAACTTTGAAAATTTGCCCATGCTTGAGGATCCGTTGCTCCGTCTGTGGAGCCCCAGTAAAAGCCTGCCTCTGTTGTCCCTTGTCCTGCAGATAAGAGTTTAGCGTTCGCTCTCGCGCTACTGGATCGGAGACTTGAGGCCGCCATTGTTTCTACGGTAGGCCCAAGTCTAAATTGTAATTGTGCCTCAAATAAGGATGCCGGTTCAACTGCGCTGCCGGGAGATTCATTTTCTAGGTAGCTCCCCGCAGTAATGGATATACTCTGTCCTTGCAAACCAGCAAAAATCGGCATCGAAAATGTGTGACCATTGCGTGAATCTGGCCAGAAGTCGTAAGTGCTAGTACCGCCATCTACATTAAAATTCCAAGCGACAAAGTCTCTGCCATGGTGTGGATAGCTAATGTAGGGGCCACCATTCCCATCAAAATGCCCGCCAGTTACACCATCCATGAGGGTTGCATATGGACTGCCCGAATGCGCATCAATTCGCTGGTTGCCGGCCATTTGGTAACGCAGATACACTGTGCCGCAGCCCCAGTAGCCCACTCCGGGTCCATGATGATGCCCAGCGGTGTCTTGGCAGTCTTTGATCAATATACCGTATGAACGTCGAGTGTGGATTGATGTGTGTCCTTTTTTGCCGCTAAAAATAACATTTTCTACAGTAAATGCCGCACATCCGTCGAAGTAGACCGCTTGATTCCAATCTTTGAAATCACAGTTACGCATCCATCCGTTTTCGACATTATCAAAGCGGATCGCATTCCACGCGTAATCATGAATATTGTCTTTGTGATGGTCAAAAATCTCAGGATAGCTGTCCCAGTTTCCTTTAAACTGGATGTCCTCGACACCAATGTTGACGATTCTATTATGTGTGCGCACTTCGATCGGATCGCTAGTAAGGATCAAGGGCAGGTGGAGCGGTTCGCGCAGAGTGATCGTATTACCGTTGATTGATTCGACGGTGTGTAGCTCACGTATGTTGAATCCATTCGTCTGACTAATTCGTGTCCAATCTGGATTGATGATTTGCGGGGAATAATATTCCGCCGCGTAGGCTAAACTAGTACAATGGATGATAATTCTTTGGCCGACGCTCAAGCTGGATGCGTCGGCCACTTCAATAGCATAACTTTGGCGCGGCGCAGCACTGACGACTGTCGTTAATTTTGATTCAGAGGTATCAGTTGGGCCAATTTCAAAGATGTAACGACCATTTTCAACCTTCATCTTATCCTTGAATAAAATGGTGCCGTCCTCGCCAGAACCACTTCCCCGAAGCAGTATGTTTGACCCAGTGACAAAAATATTTTCACCGACTGTGGTATTCGGGCTGAGCATCAATCTTCCCGCGGGAAAGGAAACAATGCCGCTACCAGCAGCTTGCGCTGCGTCGATGGTTGCCTGTATGGCAGCGTCGTCGTAATTGCCGTCGTTAACCACTGCTCCATAATTAGTGACATCAAAAATGGGCCAACTAGAAGTGTCAGGAATGGGTGTCTCTGAATAATTATAACCCGCGTAAGAGAAGTCTGGCAGGGTGGGCTCTGTCGCAGATAGTTTCGCCTGTTTGAATTGTGTCCACAAAGCTGACTCAGTCGCTAGGATTGACTGAGTGAGCATCAGTAGAGGCATTACGCACAATATCCTGGTAATATTTCTATCGAAAAGAAATGGCATATAATATATCTAAGACAAGGTCAGGTAGCTAATCTGGTTTAGGTCGGGAAGGGGCTGAAGCTGGTGCTATGAGATCGGGAGCGTGCAGTAATAACTTGAATGCACAGTAGGGTAGGCGCCAGCTCTAGATAGTTCTATTTCGCAGTTTGATCAGCGCTCTATTTTTATTGATCCGGTTATAATAATGCGCGCTTTTTAACAAGATAAGCGCGGTAGAGCAATCCGCCGATGGCCATTATTAAAAAGCCGCAAAAGAAGAAGCACATACGACCAGCCATTGGGTTGGGTATAATTATCCCAAGTAATGAAATGAAGCCACCGTAGACGAGGCAAAGCATGCCCAGCACTTTTGCTTGCATCCCGTCGGACTCAACGCCGCCTTCAGAGGTCGAGTCCACTGGGCGAGCTAAGCGATCGAAAAGGTCTTCTACTTGCTGCGGGGTGGCTGTCTTCATGCACTTCGCCACCCAAACAGTGAAGAAAAACCAAAGCGAGCAGACGACGATATTGCCGACCCCACTCCAGATGTAGAGAAAGTCTTTGGCCTCACGCGTGGAGAGGTTCTCATAGCCAAACCAGGCAGGATCTAAAATATATTTTGCAAATATTGAGAAACCTACCCCAACTAGCACAGAGCTCCAGGCGGACCAACGAGGCGCACCTTTAATAAAAATTCCCCAGACAAGGGGCATGGCATAGGGGATGGTGATCAAGGCGCCAAAAAGAATCATAATATCGAATAAGTCGTATTCCTTGATCGATTGCATGCCTAGTGCTGCCACGATTATTAATGCGCCAAAGAGTGCAGAGATGACTTTACCGGCGAGTAATAGGTGTCCCGGAGAAGCATTTTTGTGAAAGACCGGTTGATAGAAATTCTTGACGATGATGCCCGCATTACGATTCAAGCCAGTGTCCATTGATGAGATAGTTGCCGCAAACAATGCGCAGAGTAACAGGCCGACCATACCTAGTGGCATCAGTTCTAGGCCAATAAAGACAAAGGCACCCTCATAGGCTTTGTCGCCTAGTTCTGGGAAGACAAGTGCGAGGTCAGGTTGAATAATGCGCGCTGCCATCGGTGGAATGAACCAGATGAAGGGCCCCGCGAACATGAGGATTGATGCCATTAAAGAGGCTTTTCTCGCCTGCTTGTCGTCCTTTACACAGAGGTAGCGATAGGCATCGAACATATTATTTAATTTAAACGATTGTATGACAAAGGCCGCAAAAATCCAAAAATAGACGAAGGTCGCATCCTCCGCATCCCATGGCTTGAGGTGCCCTTCCGGAAGCTTCGTTAGCAAGCCGCTAAGACCATCGACCGCAGGATGACTCAAGGCTAAGAAACATGCGACCAGCGTGATCGACATGAGGAGTAGGGTCTGCATGAAATCAGAGGCAACGATGGCCCAAGAGCCTCCTATGACCGACATAAGTACGACGACCACTCCTACGATCAGAACTGTAAAGCTTGGATCTACATTAAAGAAGCTGGAAGCGACAATGCCCAAGCCATTGAGCCAGATGCCAGCATACACCACACTCATCGGCACCTGTAACCAAGTAAAGACTTGCTCATTAACGGGGCCGAAGCGGTCACGCACTCCTTCAATCGCAGTGACTACCCGCATGCGACGGTAGCGGTAGCTGGTGTATAAGTAATTACAAAAATAACCCAGCGCATTACCGAAGAAGATCGCCATTACGAGTGTGCCGTC
>PKCJ01000102.1 GCA_002862945.1 Opitutia bacterium
GGCAGGCCATCAGCATCCAGTTGCTTGCGCCAGTTCTTTAGGTCGATTCCGATGCCTCCGGTCACGTCGACCGTCGTCATAAAAATTGGAGAAATGCCATTAGTGCCCGCTACAATAGGGGCGACATTAACAAAGGGAATATAAGGACTAGCTGGTTTGCCAGTCCACAAGGCAACATTATTCACACCCGACATTCTTGAGGATCCCACGCCCATCGTGCCCTTCTCCGCAATAAGCATTACGCGCTTATCTGGGTGCTCCCTTTGCAAGGCTTGGATTTCGGTTTGCGCCTCTTCTGAAATCAAGCACTTGCCATGTAACTCACGGTCCGAGCGTGAGTGGGCTTGATTACCAGGGGAAAGCAGGTCTGTTGAAATATCCCCCTCGCCTGCAATGTAGGTAACGACTTCAATCGTTTCCTCGATGTCGGGAATCTTGGTAAAAAACTCCGCGCCCGCATAGCTCTCAAGGATATCTTTAGCCATCGCGCTACCTGACTCGTAAGCGAGCTTGAGCCTCTCCATATCAGCCTCGTACAAGAACACTTGAGTTTTGAGGACTTCAGCCGCTTGACCAGCAATCGCGTCATCATCGCCGAGCGCTAGGTCTAGAAGCACGACGATCGATGTGCCCCCTTTCATGTGCATAAGCAACTCAAAAGCAAAATCTGGCGGAATTTCGTCGACTGTCGATTCGCCAAGGATGATCGCCTTTAAAAAGTGCGCTTTGACCCCTGCAGCGCTAGTCGTGCCCGGCAAAACATTGTAGATGAAAAAGTCCAGAGATGCTTTTCGATGTTCGTTGTTGAGATCCTTGATCTGTTCGATAATCACGCCGAGTAAGTCACCATCGTCGATCGGCTTCGGGCTCAAGCCCTGCCCCTTACGTTCTTCAATCTCTTTGATGTATGTTTGGTATAAATTTAAACCTTCTGCCATTCCACAAGGCTCTGGCGAAGCCCGTGTATTTCAAGCAGAATTTAAGAATTATTGCAGACTGCTGTATTTGAAAGATTGATTCTTTGTCACTGGCGGTTAACTTTAAAGTTTGTCTCCTCAAGAATTCTTTTTGCAAACTCCATCGCACTTTTTTTACCGCGCTCTCAATGAGTGACCCAGCACAGCCCACATTTCTAGTCAGCGCTTACTCCGATCCCGTTGTGGTTCAGGTCAACGGCAAGGCCAACTATCTTAACTGTAACGCCTTCCGTGAATTTATCGAAAAAGTCATCGTCGGGGGTAGTCGCAAGCTATTCATCGATTTTGAAGACTGCAAAGGGATGGATAGCACCTTTCTAGGTATTCTTGCTGGCACCGCGATCCAACTGCGCAAACTCACTCCTGCGGGCGAACTGATTGTCGGAAACCTCAGTGAGCGTAACTACGAACTGATCTGTAATCTTGGTCTACAAAACCTGCTCACCATCTCCAAAGATCAAGCTGCCGCCAGCAACACCTTCGACGCACTTAAAAATCAGGATGTATCTGACGCTAAGAATATACTCAAAGCTCACGAGAACTTGACCGCCGCCGACCAAGAAAACGTGGGTAAATTTCAGGACGTCATAGCCTATCTACGCAACCAAGTCAAAAAGCAGGAGAAGCACTTGTAATGGGGGTCTTGCTCCTGCGTGACCGCTTCTGGATTTGGATGTGCGGAGTGCGTCCCTGAGTTTAGCTACCTATCTTAACTGGCTTGAGCTTCCAAATATGCTTGGCATACTCACTGATCGTACGGTCTGAGGAGAACTTGCCCACGCGGGCAGTGTTCATGATGGCCATCTTCGCCCAGTGTTTTTTGTCGCTGAAAGCTTTATCCACAGCTTCCTGTGTGCGCACGTAGTCGGCATAGTCGGCGAGGCAGAGAAAGGGGTCACCACCCTCAAGCCAACTGCTACAAAGCGGCGCAAAGGCATCTTGTTGGCCAGGTGCGAAATAGTCCGATCGCAACCAATCGATCACTGCTTTGAGCTCCCAGTTACTATTGTAATAGTCGTAGGGATTGTAGCCCTTCTCATGCAACGTTTCGACTTGCTCGACGCTGTTGCCGAAGATGAAGATGTTGTCTTCGCCGACCTCTTCGCCAATCTCCACGTTCGCGCCATCGAGCGTGCCGATAGTGAGTGCGCCGTTGAGTGCGAGCTTCATGTTGCCCGTACCTGAAGCTTCCTTACCAGCGGTTGAAATCTGCTCGGAGAGGTCGGCGGCGGGAATCATCTTCTCCGCCATCGTGATGCGATAGTTCTGAGGGAAGACAATCTTGATCTTGCCGTTGATACGGGGATCATTATTTACTTTTTCGCCGACTTTGTTGATTGTACGGATAATGTTTTTAGCGAGTGCGTAGCCCGGAGCTGCCTTGGCGCCAAATATAAAAACACGAGGATTCATCTCGTAGTCTGGATCGTTAAGCAGCCGGCGATAAAGTGTCAGGATATGCAGCAAATTGAGGTGCTGGCGCTTATACTCATGTAGGCGCTTGATTTGCACATCAAAGAGCGCGTCAGGGCTGATCACGGTGCCAGAATCTTCTAGCACGAAATCAGCAAAAGCTTGCTTGTTCGCAAATTTGATGTCCATGAAGCGCTTTTGGAATTTGGCATCGTCGGCAAACTTGGCTATAGTCTGAAGCTTATCGAGATCCTTCGGCCAATCCTCACCAACCTTCTCTGTAAGTAATTCGCTAAGGCCAGGATTACAAGCAAGCAACCAACGACGTGGCGTGATTCCATTGGTCATGTTGATCAACTTATTTGGATACAAGTCATGGAAGGTTGAGAAGAGATTTTTCTTCAATAAATCGGTGTGTAGTGCGGCGACCCCATTAACCTTAGTCGAACCAAGGACTGAAAGGTAGGCCATGCGCACCATTTTCGGATGGCCTTCTTCGATGATAGAAAGCTCTGCCTTCTTGGCATCGTCGCCAGGCCACTTAGCTTCTACCTCGTCTTGAAGGAAGCGTGCGTTGATCTCGTAGATGATTTCAAGATGGCGAGGCAATACTTTCTCAAAGAGAGGCACGCTCCACTTCTCAAGAGCCTCGGGAAGAAGTGTGTGATTCGTATAGTTACAAACACCTCGGGTGATCGCCCAAGCAGCATCCCACTCGTGGCCATAATCGTCGATCAGCAGGCGCATAAGCTCAGGTATGGCGATCGCAGGGTGCGTATCATTGAGCTGCAACGCATTGTAGTCGGCAAACTCCGACCATTCGCTATGGTTGGCATGGAAGCGGCGGATGATGTCCTTAAGCGAACAAGTAACGAAGAAGTATTGCTGAATGAGACGAAGCTCCTTACCGTTTTCAGTAGAGTCATTCGGGTAAAGCACTTTAGAGATGGTCTCACCCATCGCCTTTTCACGAACAGCCTCGACGTAGCCACCATCGTTGAAAATTTCGAGGTCAAACTCGTGCGTGGACTTTGAGTCCCAGAGGCGCAGGAAGTTAACCGTCTCACCACCATAGCCAACGATACCGATATCGTAAGGCACGCCTTCGATCGTTTTATAGTCGACCCACTTAGGTTTGAAGATGCCCTTGCTATCCATCTGATGCTCGACACGCCCAAAGAGCTGAACTTTTTGTGCAAAATTGGGGCGCATAACTTCCCAGGGACAACCTTTTTCCATCCACACATCGGGATGCTCAATTTGGTGCCCGTCATTAAACTCTTGGCGAAAGAGGCCATACTCATAGTGAATACCATAACCGATCGCGGGCAGATCTAGCGTGGCTAAGGAATCAAGGAAGCAGGCAGCCAGTCGACCTAGGCCACCATTGCCGAGTCCCATGTCCGCCTCTTCATCGGCGATTTGTGTAAAGTCTTGCCCAAGCTCGGTCAGCGCGTCGCGTGTTTGCACGAAAAGGCCGGCGTTGTGCAAATTATTTACAAGCAGACGACCCATCAAATACTCTAGGCTCAAGTAGTAGGCGCGGCGCACCTTTTTCTCGTTGTGCACTGCTTGCGTCTTCATAAAGCGATCCAACAAGCGGTCGCGCACTGCGAAACAAGTAGCCGTCCACCACTCGTCATTGGTCGCACTCTCAGGATGGCGAGCAAGTGTGTAACGCAAATGGTTAAGAATCGAGACCTTCATCGATTCCTTGCTGTTGTCCACCTCAAAACGGAAAGCTTTAGCTCCAGCTTTTGTTGTGGCAGATTTTTTTTGCTTTTTAACAGTTGTTGTCATTCGAGTGTGTTAATTTAAATTATCTAAGCTTGGCCATGAGGCACAAAAGAACATGCATTGCTTAGTCTTTTTACAAGCAATAGGGGCGTAAAAAGCAAAAAAGCTGCCTTTCCTGTAAAATGGTATCTTTCTTTTCAATAATAATATCCACAGATGCCAAATTCGACGTCTTAATAGGGGTCTTCTGATCAATACCTCCATGATTGCTCATTGTGCATATCGTATTGGGGCAGCTAAGGCCTGAGCTTACTCAGACCAGTCGACTACATTTACCGTAGCGAACAACGAGAAAGGCATTTGAACTAAGAAGCTTCAACGCAAGGGAGCAAGGCGGCATCCTTCATGCCGTGAATGATCTTCTTATCTGCGGGGCAAAGGGTGGCTAAAATACCCTCAAGCTTGGCCTCTTTGTCCGCCTCATCGACAAAATAGTAGGGACAGAGACGCAGGCGGCCTTCCATTTGATAAAGACTGCCGTCATCCCTGTATACGGGGTGGCGCAGCCGCTTAGGCTTTTCGTAGGTCTGTAAAATATGCAGCGAGGTGTCCGCCATCGTGATCGCTTGCTGGATGGCGCTCTCCCAGTCAGCACGGGATGAGTCGCTGCCCAGCGTGACACTGCGAGCGCCCCAAGCACTTTCGTGAAAACCGCTGATTTTAATAATTAAATTACGCTCTTTCTTACCTGCCTCAATCAATTGCGACCAATCCGTCATCGGCTTACCACCAATCAACGGCGCATCGAGTACGGCATTTGGCGGCAGCTCGACTGGATCCATGACCCAGGTCTGCGGGATGACTTTGACCAGTACTTTATAGGACTGTTTTGAGAGATTCTCGCGCCAGAAGTCTTCGAGGATATGGTGATGGAAGAGCGCTAGATTTAGCTTCTCCTCTTGGAAGGGGCGCATTGGCGGGGTCAAACGGACTTGCGCCGCTTCGCCAGCTTTGAGTAAGAAGTTCGCTATCGAGACATTTGCCAAATCAAAGAGCTCCCAAAAACGGTAAATAAGATCAACTTTTTGTGGATCTCCATCGATGCCAACGCAGATATCCTCGCCTAAGGGCATGACATCGTCTGGATGGAAGACATGTACGCGCTTACCAAGTTGTCGAAGTTGAGAGGCCAACCACTCCATCTCAGGGCGGTAAGTTGCCGCTTCATCACTGACGAGAATTGCGATATAGGGCGCCTGCTGGTTCGGCGCTCGCTGTGCTAATACGGTGTAAAATGCATCGACCATATCTTGCGAACCCGATCCGACTAATGAATCGCCATGCACCTCGGAATAGAGACGATTGAGAAATGCCGTCAGGCCAATACCGCCAGGAACGGAATCGATCTCGGTCATGGCAAACCCGTCTTCCGTAAGCAAAAGATCGGGCCGTATCACCACGGGCATGGCGCCGCGTAATGCCTTTGCCTTCGCGTGCTGAATAAGTGCCTTAGGCTTACCGCGATCCAGATAGGCCGCGACCCAAGGTGCTTTGAGTGATCGATTGCGGAGCAAGTTCTTTCCCTCAGCTGATCGCAGATAGAGTGTTTCCTGCGCCTTGTGAAATTCGTAGCACGCCTGCCCGATCTGCTTGATTTGTCTAATCTGCGCACAGCTCAAGGGGAAGGCCTCGGGAGAGTAGCGCCAAGTCTTGTTCTCGAACAGGCTCTGATCAGAAAACGCGCTAACAGCCTCTTGGTGGCTAAGGCTTCTTGGATTTGCTAAAGACTCATTCATTAGCAAATTCTCGATCTGCTGCGGCTTTTCTTGAGGTGGGACCTCCCGCACGAAGCCAGGCGTGGACGAAGGGGTCGAGCGCACCATCCATGACGGCCTGAACATTCCCAGTTTCGACGCCAGTGCGTAGGTCTTTAACCATCTGGTAAGGCTGGAAGACGTAGGAGCGAATCTGGTTGCCCCAAGCAATATCACCCTTTTCGCCATAGAATTTCTCCATCTCACTGCGCTTCTCGTCCTCTAATTTCTCATAGAGGCGAGACTTTAGGGTCCTCATCGCGGTGGCTTTATTTTTGATCTGCGAGCGCTCGTTTTGGCAGGTCACTACGATGCCACTCGATAGGTGCGTGAGGCGCACGGCAGACTCGGTCCTGTTAACGTGTTGGCCGCCCTTACCACTGGCACGATACACGTCAGTGCGGATATCAGCCTCGTCGATCTCAATACCGATGTCGTCTTCAATTTCTGCAATCACATCCACGGAAGAGAATGAAGTATGCCGACGCGCGTTGGAGTCAAACGGGCTAATACGAACGAGGCGATGCACGCCACGCTCTGCTTTGGCGTATCCAAAAGCATTGGCCCCTTCGATCCGTATAGTCGCTGAACTGACACCAGTCTCTTCCCCGGGCTGAATATCTAGGACTTCCGTTTTAAAACCTGCCTGCTCCGCCCAGCGCGTATACATACGTAGCAACATATCTGCCCAATCACAACTCTCAGTGCCTCCCGCTCCGGAGTTAACAGTTAGGAGAGCATTGCAAGAGTCGTGCGTCCCGCTGAGGAAAGATGCCAGTTCTAGCTGGTCTAACTTCGGCTGCAGGCGCCCCAGTGTATCGATGATTTCTTGTTGATAGGACTCACCCTCTGGGTTTTCGCCTATTTCATCGACAAGCTCGAGCATAGCTTTCAAATCGTCCACCTCCCCCCTAAAGGCGCTGCATGGATTAACTATGTTTTTTAGACGATTCGCCTCGGTGATCACCGTTTGTGCAGCCGCTTGGTCGTCCCAAAAGCTAGCCTCAGACATCTGCGTTTCGAGGACCTCGATACGTTCTTTCTTGGCATCTCCGTCAAAGATACCTCCATATATGCCCTGCGCGGCGAGTCATCTCTTCCATTTGCGAACGGACTTCAGGTGTGATCAAATTCATAACCCAGATTGCAACAAAGCCCGCCGAATATTAAAGATAAAAATGAACCTCTCGCTTTTCAATTATCACCTGCCCGCCGAACTGATCGCGCAAGAACCGACCGCTGCACGCGATGCCTCCCGCCTTATGGTTGTTGACCGTAAGACGCGCTCTGTCACTCACGCCCAATTTTCGGAGATAGGGCGATATCTACCCGCTCGACCGCGCTTTTTTCGTAATAACGCCGCCGTGCTGAAGGCGCGCTTACTCGGACAACGCCCCACGGGCGGCAAGGTCGAGTGTTTGTTACTCCAACCTGCTGAAAATTCACTGACTTGGTGGTGCCTACTCAAGCCAGGCAAGAAGACCTTCAACGCAGGTACCTTCGGCCACCCTGGCGAGTATCAAGCAGAAGTCCTCGGAGTGGGCAGGAACGGCAACTACCGTGTCCGCTTTCACCCTGGGCGCAACGAATCGATTACCGACCTCTCGGAGCGGCTTGGCATCCTTCCGCTCCCACCCTACATTGAGCGCACTGACGACGACCCTAGGCGCGACAATGACAACAAGCGATACCAGACCGTATATGCTGACTTCGATAAACGCATCGCGGTGGCCGCACCGACCGCGGGGCTGCACTTCACACCCGAACTGATCACCGAGCTAGAAAATGGTGGGGCCCACTTTCATGACCTCACCTTGCAAGTCGGCATCGGCACTTTTCATCCCATCCAAGTCGAGAATATTGAAGACCATAATATACATCGTGAATGGTATGAAATTCCTGCAAGCACATTCGCCGAGCTAAAGAAGCCCGAAGCCGGCGCGCGCATTGCTGTCGGCACGACCTCCGTCCGCTCGATCGAAGACGCTATGCGCCGCAGGCAGTTTTCTCCTGAGGTTTGCGTCACTCCCTCAGGCTCCGTGCAAGCTGAGGCCGACATCTACATCTACCCACCCAACAAATTTGCCGCCATCGACGGCATGATTACTAACTTCCATCTGCCAAAGTCGACTCTGCTCTGTCTCGTGGCCGCCTTCCTCGCCCCTGGAAGCGAAGAAGGAATCGACTGGCTCAAGGAACTTTACGCCGAAGCCATTGATCGAAAATACCGCTTTTACAGCTACGGCGACGCGATGGTCATCCTCTGAAACCCAAATTTTTCAAACGAAAGAACATTTCTGCTATCAGTGGTCCTAAGTCAGATCGCGATACCCCGAAGCTCGGAGAAGATCAGGTGCTTTCTACTGGCCTCAAGCATCCCTTTCCTTGTAGTGCGCCCTAAATAACACTCGACGGCATCCCTCCCAATCTAACCGGCTACCTGATCTATTCAGGCTTCTGAATCTCTAGCATGAAAAAGCATTTCGGCATACTCGATAGCGGTTGCGAACAGCGGTAGGTCACGATCACCACGTCAGGATCGTCGGGTGAAGTTACTGTCGAAACGTGGACAGCTTCCGAATCGCTAAACTCGAGATTCGGACTTTCTTTCACAATGACTTTGAACTCAGCATCTATCGCCTCTTGGCGCTGCCTGAATTGAACATGAGAGTAGCCATCCGCCCGAAACTGGCGGATCACATTGCTGCTGAATACATCCTGATCCAGATCCAATGTATACTCCGCCCAATCCGGGAATCGGTCTCCGTCTGGATTGGCGTCAGAAGCGAGGATACCGCCCGGACCATTCGTTCCAATCGGAACAACATCCCACGACAGGTCATAAGTGACACCACGGAATCCCCCATCAACACGAAGGTAAACTGTGTCACCTCTCGCATCAACTCCGTAAAAAAACTGATTACCCTGCCCAAAACTATCCCTCAGTCTTCCATCGGAGTCATACAGATAAACTGTGTATGGCTCCTGCACCAGAGACGGATCGATGATGACCGATAGGTTATCGGAAGGCACGTCAATTCTGAACCAATCCTGATCCAAGGAAACACCTAGGCCCAGCTGAGCACTTAGAGGCACTAACTGCTGAGAAGAGAGATCATAGGCCTCGAATAAGGTATCATTCTCCTCATAAGCGTCTTCAAGTGTATTGATGGACGGTGATGAGGACCACATAAGATTATACGCTGTACCCAGACCAGCCCCGGTAACCACAACTGAATACTCTGCTGCCAGATCTTCACTACCAGAGAAAACAACTTGTTCGGTTCCATCGCTAGAGTCCGAAATGTCGATCTGGAAGCCATTACGATAAAGCGCGAGGCTCAGATTCTCGGAGGCCGGCGAATACTCGATGTCAACGGAAACGAGATCGAAACCATCTGGAAGACTGAAAGAATACCAATCGTTGTCATACTGTCGTCCCTCACCGCTGATAAACTCGAGCCAGACGTTCTCATGACTACTCAAATCGTAGGCCTGAGACAGTGTATTGTTCGCCTCGTATGCGTCATCCGCAGGTGGAGCTTCCGTACTAAACCACAAGTCGTATTCAATTCCGACTCCTGCCCCATAAACAAGAACGTAGTATGTTCCGCCCGATGGGCTGAGAAGTTGATTGATTGTTTCATTATCATCACCAGACACAGATTCTGAGATGCGCATACCGTTTGAAGCGTAAAGTGCAATGTCGATATTTCCTCCCGCGTAGTGCGTGAATATCGCTTGAACAGAAAGGCGGTTTTGACCCGCGGGAACAAAAATCTCATACCAATCTGGGTCGATTTGCACGCCGTTACCGTCAATACTCGATAGAAAAATTTCATTTAGGCCGCTGATATCGTAAGCGCTTTGCAAGTTGTTATTGTCCTCATAGCTATCGTCCGGAGAAGGTGGCGGCAGAGCAGCCGGTTCTTCCACCGTAATACGAAGATTATAGGCAGATTGCGTCGCCCCCCTAAATCCATAAACTCTCAAGGTGTAGACCCCCGTATTAAGAGTCCCACCCTGATCGTCAGGCAAAATCACGATCTGCTCAAAATCGTTGACTCCCAGAGACTGCGCAATCCTTGATCCATTGCTGTCAAACAGCTCCATATCAAGGTCGCCCTCTTCATTGATAAAGAACATTTCAATATCCAACGATCCGCTTCCCTCCGGCACATCGTAAAAAAAGAAATCATTGTCGTTGTTCACACCCGAACCCTCGATCTCCGAGATGAGCACCCCATTGAATCCGGTCAATTCATAGGCCGCAGCAATCGAGTCGTTCTCCTCGTAGGCATCCTCCGTGAGCTCTTCGTAAACCAGATCGTAAGAATTACCTGCATCATCGCCGAAGACTCTTACGTAGAAGAGGCTTTCACCGTGAACCTCTATACTTACGAACTCGTCATCTGAGGAGCTTACACCGGTTCCTATAATACCTCCCTCCGAGTTGAACACTTGCAAATCGATATTCCCATCATCATGAGTAAACGTAGCACGAACGATCACCAGCGGCACTTGGGGATCAGGGCGAATTACATACCAATCGTCATCTGACTGGACCCCGACCCCAAAACCATCACTAAGCGCGACGCCTGCCCCCGCGAGAGCGGAGGACGCGCCATCCTGAGTGTCATTCTCCTCGTAGGCATCGTCCGTGTTTGCCTGAAAACTTGATTCCCAGAGTAACTCATAACTGTTACCAGTTGCAATATTATCGGCACTACGAACGACGACGTAAAAGGTTTCACCCAATGAATCTACTGGAACGGTAATCGACTCTTCCCCAGAGGTTCCGAGCGAATCAGAAAGCTTCAGATAAGAAGAACTATAGAGCGCGAGGTCTAGGTTCCCGCTGGATTCAGCGTAGTTTAAGGTGACCGAAACTATGTTGTCGCCAGACTGTGTCTTAAAGAAGAACCAATCGTTGTCCAACTGAGTGCCCAACCCGTCCACCACGGAAAGTGCCACACCGTTAGCAGCAGATAAGTCATAGGCCTCATAGATGGTATCGTTCTCCTCGTAATTGTCCTCTGGAGTTGGCGGAACAACGGGCGTAAGGTCATAGGACCAAATCAAATCGTATAGAGTATTTGTAATGATTTTCTGTCCGGATTCTCCGCTTGCATACACCGTAAGATAATAGACCCCCCCGGAGAGATCTCCCTCAAGGTAATCGAGCACCTCGACGGCCTCAGTCCCCTCGGTCGAAACCAACAGGAATCCTCCCTCATCATAAAGGGCCAGATCTAGATTTCCGAGTGCATTAGAGAAGCTGGCTGTGGCGCTAATCGTATTAAACCCAGACGGTAGCGTAATTTTGTACCAATCACGGTCTGCATGTAACGCCTCGCCAAAAATATTATTAAGCGCCACACCGTCGTAGGCACTTAAGTCAAAGGTCTCAAAAAAGCTATCGTTCTGCTCATAGCTATCATCCCTATCGACGAGCGAACCGATGCCGGCAACCGCGAACTGATAGTCCTTTGCTTCATCAGTAAAATAGTCGATGCTGATGCTTCCCTCAACTCGACCAAGCGCCAGAGGCGTGAAGGTGACAGTGAAATCGACATTCGAAAGTGGTGGGATTACGCCTGAGGTAAACGCCCCGACAGTGAACAAAGGTGAATTCGAAACAATTGAGTTCAAGGTTATCGGATCAGAACTTAGGTTGCTAATCCGATAGGTTGTTTCAAGGCCTCCTCCCTGTAAGGAGATGAACCCAACGAGGGTCCCGTCAATCGTAGATGGTGTAGAGTCTTCGTCTCCAATGAGCCGATTGAATACGGGGGTGTTGCCAAATACCGCCAATGGCCCGAGCGGTAGGGTGCCTGTCAGTTTATATTCTCCCAAACTGCCGTAGTCAGAAAAAGCGGTGTCTGGCGTCCCTCGTCCGGCTCCACTCACGACGATGTAGTATAGGCCGGATGGAAGAGTCAGGTCCAACTCAGCGCTCAGAGAATCCTCTGGGCTGGACTCGTTAATGACCACGAGGTCTGAGTCAAGAAGAGACAGGCTTACCGCAAGGTTTGAGCCGAAGGTATCTGACCCACTCTCAACTCCCCTCTCCGACAATACATCGAGAACTGTAGCCTTAAGGCTCAACTGGCCTCCATCCGAGACGAAGGAAAACCAATCTTCATCCGTATTGCGCTCGATAATACCATTTTGCTCAACCGTTGGGCCCAAATTGGAAACGGCAGTTTCATCAATCGAGACAAGACCCGCAGTTTCAGAATTATTTGGATGGTCATCTTCGCGGAAGCCGAGCCCGTTATTGCCCGTCACAATAACTTGTAGATCGTCCTGCTGGCGACTCGCATTCGTGTATTCGCCAATAGACCACTGAGTCACATTGGGATTATCGAAACCTGTTACAGAAATTCTAGGAAAACCCATGATTGGCCCCCAACTGGTCTCTCCATTACCATGACCACCGTAGTATTCCTCGGCAGGGGCTCCCGAATCGGTGTTTAACCCATCATGATTCAATCCAACCGTATGCCCGATTTCATGAGAAATTGTATCTGCGCAGCTATATTCTGATGCATTAAAGGTCCAACAAACGGTTCCTTCGCCAAACGAGTTCAGGAAAGCGACGCCACCAGCTGTTGGAGCTGCATCTTTCGTCGAAGTAATGACAGTCTGTATTCGCTTCTCCGGATCCGCGCTTTCGAATACGCTAACATCAGTCGTGACATTAATATCAAAGGGCATGAAATCCTCTGCAACACGACGGAAGACTGCAGTCACCCACGAGGCATCGGTTGCGAGTGGCAGCGGCGCTGCATTAATTGTGATACCTGAATTCCAACGGGGGTCGGTTACCACCTCCCCGTCAAAATCGCAAAAGAGCACAAATTCAGAGTCAGGTTTGCTGTTAAGGATGGGAACAGAACCGTCTTCGGGCGAGGGGCTCGGCGGAGGAGTCCAGTCTATCGTGGATTGTAGGCTACCGATGTGCAGTGGATAAGTAGCCCCTTTGGGGGCGCACAGAACATCGCTGACGGACAAACTAGATAGGGTGAAAAACTCGTCTTTCTCGTCTCCTACAATCTCGAATGCATCACTCCGATTATAGAAAAACAGATGCGCCCGGAGCTTGCGTCGATGAGTATAATTGACGACCAACTCGCCCGCGTTCTCGGACAGCCTCACGAGGTATTTCTGGAAGACCCCGTCTAGGACGATTACATCCAGAGTCCCCTTTAGATCAACGTGGCCAAGACGAATTTGTACTGGGTCACCCTTTGAAAGCCTGTGCAACTGATCAATCTGACCCTTTGGAATCGCCGCGTTCCATTCGTGACTACTCGCTACATCAAGCTCTTTTATCAGAAGCGCTACCTCTTCCGGATTCTTCGGTACAAACCGATTCGAAGAGCTTGAACCGACCGCCTGGGGTAGATCCTGGTTTTTGGGGCTAGGCTTAGGATCGCGCGCTACTTGATCAAGCGCCGCTACTTGAACCTCGGGCACAACCTCGCTGGGCTCAAACACGTCATCATTACTCTGTCTCAAGCCGAGGTAGGCAAGCAACGCTATAAAGAAAGCTGCCCCCACTAGCCCCAATCTGAGATTTTTCTTCATGGGTTAACTCGGAGCGTTCTTCGAAAAGCCCGCTCTAAGTGAGCGGGCTTTGGCATAGGAACAAATAGGTCGTAGACTACTCGGCGTTCGCTTCGATCGAACGATTCACACTACCCGATGGAGTCATAATCGTTGGATTTTGGAAAAGTGAGTTGGCGTTGACATTGCGATAACTCTGACGTGCGGGCGAACCGCCAGGACTGACCAGATTCGCAGTAACGAAGATGAGCAAGTTGCGCTTTTGGCGAGTCTCGCCTTCTGAGCGGAAGATACGACCAAGACCGGGGATGTCGCCTAGAATTGGAACAGAGTCATTGACCGACTTTACCTCATCACGAGTGAGACCACCCATGACTACAGTAGCGCCGTCGAATATAGTGACTTCTGTCGACATTTCACGGGTTGAAAAGATCGGTTGATAGAAGCCAGCGGGCACCGTGACCACCGTTCCATCTGTGCCAAGCGCAACGCTGGGGCCGCCATATTCCACGAAGCCTTCAAACTCGGTCACACGTGGCTCTAGAATCAGGCTGATCGTATCGTCGTTTTCTACATTTGGAGTAACTGACATTTCAACACCTACATTGCGAGTGACGAAGTCCTGCGGTGTGCCCGCCGTAATTGAGATTGAAGAACCGCCACCTCCACCTAAACCTCCGCCATTGTTATTGTTGGACGAAACCTGAGACTCGATATCGCCATAGCTTTCTGGGTAGCGAAGTTCCTGAGCAACTGTGATTGAGGCTCGCTTACCAGATAGAACAGTCACTTTAGGAGCACTCATTAGATCACTGCCTGTCTTGCGCGAAAGTGCTCGAAGTGCGAAACCAACATCAGTACCGTTAATGGTCCAACCCGTTGCAGTAAAAAGACTACTTGCATTTGCCGCGACATCAATTGCGCTATTTAGAGAAGGTGGCGTATTTGGGAATAATTGCGGGTCTTCACTTGGTCTTTGGATTCGGATCGACGATGCAGCCTGGTCGGTGGAGAAAGCGCCACTTAAGGTGCGACCCTGTGTCGAACCCTGACGCTGATTACTGAAGGTAGGGTTGCCAAACTGGTCTAGGACCGGAGCGCCGAACTCATCAAGAATGAATTGTTTGCCATCACCTGCCGACCAATCAAAACCTACTTCTTCAAGGTCGTTTTGGCTGACTTCTAGGAACTTCGCTTCAATCTCAACTTGCTTCACTTCATTGTAATTGCGAAGGATGGTGCGCATGCGCTCCAAGTTACGGCGTGACTGAGTGACGATCAATTGCTCACCGTCGAAGGCGAGGCTGGCACCGGGGATCTCAAAATTGACACCCGCACTTTGGAAAAAGGATTGCAGTGCTTCGACTTCGTCATTTTGCGAAGGGCCGGAAGAGCCGCCACCGGAAGGAGCCGCGAAAGGATCGACAGGCCCGGAAGAAATGCCGCCGCCATCCCTGAAACCAGTGAGACGAATCACTGTGGCGCGAGAGATGGGGAAAAATTCGGTAACCGAAGTCGCGCTCCCACCAAGGCTGTCACTTGGTTGAATTGTGACCGCATCGCCACCCACATCGTAAGCGAAGTTCACCTGCTGCGTGACGAATTGAAGGATACGATCCAAATTTAGATTACGCAGGCTGATATTAACCCGCGGGTTGGAATCGTTTGAATTGAACAGGGGTATAATATTCACACCAATACGTTCTGGGTCGTATTCGACCGACAGCTCGGAAAGTGTCTCAACTACGCGGGTCAGTTCCATGCCCGAGAAATTAACCTGTGGGATGACGATGGCATTAAGTTTGTCCTTAATCCGCCCGCCTTCATCGACTTCGACAACATTAGAGGCGGAGATATCAAAGACCTTAGGACGCTCCCATTGCTGATCGACTTCGGTCAGCATTTGCCCGCGTGTCTTGTAAAGATTTTGGCTATGGATACCACCGAGGAGCTCTGCGATCTTAGTTTGAAAGAGCTTAGCGTCGGGGTTATTGGCATCGCGAGCTTCGACTTCTTTAAAAGTAGCGGAAGCGCCATCGTAGTCACCGTTCAAATATTGGGCACGCCCACGTGTAAGGAGATCACGGATGATCTTGGCCTGTGCCACATATTCTGGACTGATTTCGCTAATATCGAGCCCGTAAGGATCTGAAATTTGCTTATCGAGCTGTCGCAAAAGGCGATTTGCGGCCGCAGAATCTGCGCCGGCACCAGCTGATCGGTATTGATCGACCAATGCTTCAGCACCTTTAGCATCACCAGATTTGGCCAGTGCTTTGGCCTCTACAAGCACGATTTCAGCCTTGGCCGCTTCGATTGCTTCGATTGTGCCGGCCGTTGCAATGTTTAGAGTAAGGCTGGCACTAGCGGCGTTTAACAAATTGGAGGCATCTCTGTAGGCGCCCAACTTAGCCAGCTGTCGAGCATCGGCGATGGCATCTTTGGCGGCGGCAATTTTGGCATCCTGATCGGCCGCCGCTTCAGCCACGACTGCATCCGCAGGATTTACAGTAGATTGCAGATCCATTTTGGCATCCTGATCGGCCGCCGCTTCAGCCACGACTGCATCCGCAGGATTTACAGTAGATTGCAGATCCATAGCAAGCTCGACAACTTGATTGCTCGCTTGACCGTGAACGACAGGTGCAGTCCTATAGCCGCGGCGATCGAGATCACGGTTGATCGAGGCGAGTAGGCGTTGAATATTCTCATCGTTAGGAGCGACCTTGATTAACGCTTCGGCCTTTTCCTTGGCTAGATCCAAATTCCCAGAGTCGCGGGCACGAAGCGTATCTGCCATTAGGCGAATCTTTTCTGACGTGCTTTGCGCCTCAACCAAATGAGGCGTCACAAGAGCTAGGGTTACTAGCGCTCCCACTATAGTTAGTGCGGAAAGGCGCATGCGAGTTGCGAGGTATTTTTTCATAATTTTAGATGATAAATAATTGTGCGATGAAGTCTCTTAGTAAATTATAAGAGGCTGGGAATTAGAACATTTCAAAGGTGTTACCTGACTTCTCGGGAGCGTTTGTTTCTAGCTTTGTGATTGGGAGAGTTAGAGAAAGATTTCCTTCACGAGCCTTTAAAGTCCGTGTTTCTCCTTCTTCTGTATCAATCCCATGTTTGATAACTTTTATTGAAGATTCTTCAAGACTAATTTCCAGTAGAGTATATTGCCCTATCGGCCCTTCAAACTCAGACGCTGCTTCCGCCAATTCGATATTGTAGCTAGCATCTTCATCAGAACGGATGACGACCGTTAAACCAGAATAGTAGTGGCGCTCTCCGTGGATAAGCACAACCTCTTCTCCTGATCGCTGGTCGTGAATGGTAGCTCTGGCAATTTTTTTTATATTATTATCTTCGTCGCGAAGGCGTTCGATATCGAAGCTAAGAAGCTTAAATTCTGCATCGGGCTTTTCGTCACCAGGCCGCACGCGAACCTGTTTTTGAGCTTCCTCATTAAACATAAGAAGGAGTGTCTTGGAAGGGTCTGAGGGGTCTTCTTGCATGTAGCCTTCGATTTGTATGCGGTAGGGCTTACGCTCGATCTGTGCCAAATAAACGCCGAAGGGCGCTGGCGGCGCTGGCGGCTCCCAGCCTTCTTCAGAGAACTGACCATTTTCATCAATGAATATTTTGGGAGGCGTGAACACATCATAACGCCATCCAGTCGATTGCTCAGAAGCTTCTGGCCAATTTACCTCCATGGGGGTCGGGGAGGAAACTACTACAGGAATGTAAGGGTTGTTATCAATCTGAACATTCGCGGGCACCTTGAGTGAATGCACAACACCCAACTTCTGCATATAAAGAAAACCCCCGCCCGCGAGAACGAGCACGGCGATGACAAGTAAAATTTTATCGTAAATCTTAATCATTCGAAATTAAACGCTGTCTCCAGCAGATTCGGCTGGTAGAACGATCTCGATAAATTCGAGAACGACAGTAAAAGTGGAAATGTTTTCTGAAATAACAGGCTTCTGTGCCTCTTCGGGAGCTCCCACTTCCGTATTAGTGCCACCTTCAAAGACTCCAAAAAAAGCATCTAGATTGTTGTTGGCAGGCACTTTCATAGTCGTGCGACTGCCTGAGGGGCGCTCGACCTCAATACTACGCACGACAATTGGAAGATCGAATTTAGCAAGATCGTTGAGTAGTTCGCGCAGCGAGTCGGTGTAGCCTGTAAAGGTCAACCCGAAGGCAAGGGTGTCGATGGCACCAGGCACTTTTGCGGTGATCGCAGGGTTTATTGCAAAGCCTTTTATGCTACCAGTGCCTTCGGCTTCTAGCTCTAGGACCTCACGCTTAACGGAAACAATACTCTCTGGTTCGGCGCCATACAACTTATCGAGCAAGTAGCTAAGAATTTGGCGTTGCTTATCGAGAACTGGAATCAGCTCTTCATCATCAAGCATCCTAGCTTCATCGAGGTATTGCTCAAAACCAAATGCAAAGTCGTCTGGAACGATGATTTCAACTGGCTCGCCGCCTTTGTCAGTATGCATGACTGCTTCACGCTGATACTCAGATATAAACTGCTGTATACCCGCCATGACGCCGATGCCATCAGTCGATGTCGTCATGCGAGCGCCCTGCTCCAAGTCTGCGCGGATTTTCCTGAGCTCTGCTTTGAGCTTGGATACATTTTCGGCGGAAGCTTCCACATTTTCTTGGGTGGGCGCGGGATTAGCAAAGCGCATCTTATCAAGCTCAGATTCAGCTGAAGTGATTCTTTGCTTTCTTTGATCAATTTTGCCAGCCTCCACAAATACCATGTAGACACCCGCGGCAAATGCCAAAATGCAAACGACTAAAATCATCGTAAAAGTGAGATTTTTCTTAATGAAACCCATGGTATCTAGAGTGGTTTTGCGGTATCCACGACCAAGCTGATAGTGAAAGTTAATACGTTGAGCCCGTTACGTAGATCGCTCCAATTGATATTAGGCGGCATGGAAGATGTAATAAATTTAGAATCTTCAAAACTAGACTGCATTCCTCTAATTCGACGGGATATGACCTCTTGATCGATGCCGCCAGTCTCATCTGCAGTTTCTCGGATAAGCATTTGCCCTTCGATGACAACCTCGTAAGAAGCCTCGCCCTCATCAGGCATTTCACGTTGGACTTCTAGTGAGTCGAGCCAGACATCTTCTGCCTTCGTCAGGCTAGCTTGTAGCTCTGCAAAGAATTGTATCCAATTGGTCTTTGAGTTGACTAGGCCTTCGACACGGCGGATGGACTCGCTAATTTTTACGGCCTTATCGGTATTGTCACGTATTTGCGACTGGCGAGTCTGCAGGGGAGCAATCTGAGCTTGAGTAGCGTGACCTACTTTTTCGTAAGCACTCGCTAACTGCTTATGTCCGACGAATACTGGCCAAGGAGCAAGCGCCAAACACATTGCAGCTAAGATGAGATACGGCTTTTTAGAGCCAAACTCCATTTCAAGCTTAACTTCGTCGGGCAGCAAATTAACACCGGCACTGTCCGCAACCATGTGCTGGGCGGCTGCTCCTATAATCTCGCTAATCTCTAGGCTTAGTGAGGCGGGATCTAAGGCAAGCTCAGCGTCAAGGGAGACATTTTGCAGCGGATCAAAAAAATCAACACCAAGCTTTTGCGAAGTAGACAGTTGCTCGGAAAGGCCCTCGAGTAATGACCCGCGTCCGCTGAGGAGGATGCGCTTCGGGGCGCCAGCGCTCTTTTGTCGGCGGTAATTAACAATCGAACGGGTAATCTCCTGCCCCATGCGGCGCATAAATGAGTCGGAGCATGAGGTTAATAGCTTTGTCCCAGAATCATCGTTAGAGTAGTCGAGCTCGCCGCAGAAAAATTTATGTTTAATCTCTTCTGCCTTAGCGAAGGGTTTACCGAGGCTGTCCGCAATATTCTGAGTGAGCGAGTTGCCGCCGAGCTGGATATTGCGGACGAAGAAGCCGTCAGGATTCTTGAAAAGTAAATTCGTGGAACGTGCACCAAT
>PKCJ01000100.1 GCA_002862945.1 Opitutia bacterium
CTCGCGAGTTTGTGGGTTGATGCCATCGCGAGCAGCGCGCTCTATTACTGAGAAAGTACCGAAGCCGATGAGTTGAACGTTCTCGTCCTTTTTAACACCCTTTTTGATACCTTCTAGAACGGCTTCTGTTGAGCGTTCTGCGGCTGCTTTGGAGGTGTCTGCACCGAGTGATTTTTGTACTTCTGCAACGAGTTGGGCTTTGTTCATGAAATGTAATTATGTAGTTGAGGTTGATGGTCACATGACCACATCCGATAAGAGAAGCGGGCTACAGATGCGTCAATATAAAATCAGCTTTCAGCCTAGGTTTTTTCAACCTTCCAGCCTTGCTCATTGCTTCAAACCTTTCTCAGAGCCATCTAGAGGCCCCTGCCGCGCCTCAAGCACTTGTCTTAGTAGCCTCTCGGTCGCCTCGACCTTTGAAATATCTCGTTCTTGTGCGATTTGTGCGGCTCTTTTTATTAACTGCGAGGCCATTACTTCGGCTTGCTTTTCTGGCGCACCTAAGTTCACAAAAATACATGCAATTTCCTCCGCCTCGTTTTTCGAAGAATCAGTCATAAGTAAATCCTTCCCGAAGTGCCCGTAAAACACTCACTTCATGGGTATCATATCTTAGAGTTTCACCCACGCCTGCAAAACGTATTTTTAAAATTGCTACACCCCGCCAAGTCTTACCATCTAGATAAGCAGTGCGCAGTTCGCCGACTTGCTTCGAGTCGCTATTTGTTAGGACTTGCGGCAGCTCCGGGATCGCACCTTCGCCACGAACCACAAAGAGAGCGCGCTGCGCTTTACCTACGTTGTGCATGCGCGAAACCACCTCTTGACCTAGGTAGCAACCTTTCGTAAACGAAATCGCATCACGCTCCAGACCGCCCTCCCCTGGCATATCAGCCGCGCCGATCTCATCCGGGACCAGGGGTCTACCACGATCAATTCGTGCAAGACCGCGCTCGTATGCAGAGGATTCTATAAAACCCAAATCTGTCAGTTCTTCAACAACAAGTTTGGCCGCTGAATCTGTATGAATCACCATGTTATATAAAGAATCTTGGGTGGAGTAAAGAATCCCTCCTTCAATGCGTAAAAATCGCCCACTCTTCGGACACTTTAAACCGAGCGCTTCAACAGCTTGAGCAGGTAGTTCGAGCCCGTAACCCGGCTCGCCGTGTTCAATCTCTACATCATCCGCGATAATATGCCGCTCCATGTGCGCCGCAAGCAACTCGCCAGCACAACACTCGCTAATCACTCTAAACTGCTCAGCCCCTTCGCAAATAACCACGCTATCAGCAATTACTTTACCCTTCACACTCAGCCATAGACCATAGGTTGCCTGCCCCAGATCGAAGGGTCGCAGTTCGTTGGTAAACTGGCTTTGCAAAAAGTCCGCCGCATCTTCGTCCGTGACGAGAAAATCTGCAGCGAGTGCGTATTGGTAAAAGCTTTTGGAAGGGTCCATAAGAAGAGTCGTAGATTGCATTTTAAAAGTTTCAACTCACATCGTAGAAGTAATTGAGCTTGTTCCTGCCGCAAAGCTACTTTACTCATTCCGCCCGTGAAAAAAGTCACCGATATCAACATCACCTCTAAAACGCTGCTCCCGACACCGCTTGCTCTGTGCACAGAGATCGAGAAGACGGACACCGCTGATAAATTTGTAGCTGAGAGCCGCGACGCGATCAACGAGATCATCTTTGGCAATGACCGACGCCTACTAGTTGTGATCGGCCCCTGCTCGATCCACGACCTTGAGGCTGGTCGTGAATATGCCGAGAAACTTGCCAAACTCGCAAAGGAAGTAGACGACCGCATGCTTATCGTGATGCGTGTCTATTTTGAGAAGCCACGAACCACAGTGGGCTGGAAGGGTCTAATCATGGATCCCAAGCTCGACGGCACCAGCGACATTCCAGAAGGATTACGAATCGCCCGTCGCTTCCTCCTAGACATCATCGAGCTCGGCTTGCCTACCGCGACAGAGCTGCTCGACCCAATCACTCCACAATACATAGCCGACCTTATCAGTTGGTCAGCTATCGGCGCGCGCACCACCGAGAGCCAAACACACCGACAAATGGCCTCCGGTCTCTCCATGCCACTCGGTTTTAAGAACGGCACCGACGGTGGCCTGACTGTTGCAATCAATGCGATCAAAGCGGCCAGCCAACCACAGACTTTTCTCGGTATCGATAACGAAGGCCGAGCGAATGCCCTTACCACTAAAGGCAACCCTCACTGCCACGTCGTACTTCGTGGCGGCTCTCACGGCCCCAACTACAGTGCCGAAGATGTCGCCCAAGTCCGAAAGCTACTCGAAGCTAGCCAACTCACACCCGCGATCATGACGGACTGCAGTCACGCTAATAGTAGCAAAGACCCCGCCCGCCAGCCAGAGGTCTTCGACGAGATCGTGCGCCAGAGCTTGAGTGAACCCAGTGTAATTGGCGCGATGGTTGAGAGTAACCTCGGCTTCGGCAACCAGTCCTTTCCTCAGCCTATCGAAGACCTCAATTACGGCGTCTCCATCACTGACGGGTGTATCGATTGGGAAACCACCGAGACAATGATCCGCAAAGGCTACGCCGACCTAGCACCGCTTTTTGTTTAACAAAAAATAAGCTAAATAAGCTAATCTTCTACTGCAAACGTCCAGGTGCTAGCCGCTTAACTAAGCGAAGTATCATTCCCCGAATTTCTAAATAAATATCATCCAAACGTATTATGAGCAAACAAGCTATTCGTATCGCCGTTACAGGTGCAGCTGGTAACATAGGCTACGCACTTCTCTTTCGCATCGCATCGGGTGCCATGTTCGGACCTGACCAGCCAGTCGCGCTAAATCTAATTGAAATACCGCCCGCCCTCGACGCGCTCAAGGGCGTCGTCATGGAACTCGAAGACTGTGCCTTCCCTCTACTCAAAGATGTCGTTGCTACGACCGACATGAACGAAGGCTTTAAGAGCGTCAACTGGGCGCTGCTCGTGGGCTCCGTCCCGCGTAAAGCAGGTATGGAACGTGGCGATCTACTCAGCATCAACGGGAAGGTTTTTACTGGCCAAGGCAAAGCCATTGCTGCCAACGCGGCTGCCGATGTTCGCGTGCTTGTAGTCGGCAACCCTTGTAACACCAACTGCCTGATCGCCATGAACAATGCCGAGGGCGTGCCTCAAGACCGCTTCTTCGCGATGACCATGCTTGACGAGAACCGCGCCAAAACACAGCTCGCGCAAAAAGCAGGCGTCGATGTGACTGCAGTCACTAATATGACGATTTGGGGCAACCACTCAGCCACACAGTATCCCGATGCTTACTCCTCGCAGATCAGCGGTAAATCCGCTGCTGAAGTCATCGGCAATGAAGCTTGGCTTAAGAATACCTTCATCCCCGACGTGCAAACACGTGGCGCCGCCATTATTAAAGCACGCGGGGCTTCTTCCGCAGCATCCGCAGCGAACGGCATCGTCGATTCCGTTCGCGCGCTGACCACACCGACCGCAGCCGGCGACACATTCAGCATGTGCGTCTGCTCCGACGGCAGTTACGGCACACCCGAAGGCCTCATCATCTCTTTCCCTTGCCGCAACGATGGCCATAAGGTGGAGATCGTGACTAACCTCACACTCAATGAGTTCAGCCGTGCCAAATTTGATGCCTCTGTGCAAGAGCTAGCCGAAGAGCGCGAAGCAGTCAAAGACCTGATTTAATATTGGAACATCCACCGGATAACACTACCAATACAAGCTTTCAGCAAGCCCGCCAGCGTAGTCGCTGCGCGGGCTTTTTTGAAGCTAGTAACACTCGTAAGTACGTAGCAACCCTGTCACCACCGCATCCGCATATTCGACCAGAATGTCATCTGCTGGGAGCGGCTCGTGGTATTCCCTGGCGCTCAGTGCTTTCTGGATTCGTGCATAACTACTCTGGCTGTTGGAAATATAAGGCTCCATCAAAACAGTCGGACAATCGACGAGTCGAAGCAGCATAAGATTTCGCGCCCATAAAGACGGTACTTCAGGAAGGATCCGAATCGCGTTACGACCTAGATAATTTGAGGCGGGTAAGCCCGTTGCTTCGACCAAAGCGGAGCCTAGCGCGGCACCCAGCTGCGCTTCAACGGGGCCGCTACCGTTGGCCATCTTTTGCGCAAGGCGTGTTTGCTGAGACGGTAAGGCGAGTTCACTCGCGCTGAGGCAGCCGAAAATCAAGACGTGGGCATGGTCCGACTCTACCAGTTGCAGCGTCTCTGTCGCCGGCCAAGAAGCGGCATTGATGTGGAGCGAAATCAGGGCATCGGGCTGGATGACTTCGTTGACCAATCTGGCCCGCTCAGCAATCTCGTCTCTTACGATGGCTAGGTATATAGCACGATTGCGGACAGCCAGCGCGTGATCGAGCTGCGATTTGAGCGAAAGCTCTTTAGGAGGCATTTTCTCTGCAGTAGCAAAAGGCCAATAATCAATAAAAGTCTTTGGATTGACCGGCTGGCAGTCCTCACGCAGCAGTGTGACCTTAACGCCGAGCCTTGTGAGGCGAGTGCGGATACGTCGCGCGACTTCAAGTACGAGTTCACCCTCGCGTACCCAGTGGTCTTCTTTGGAGATTCGAAAGTTACGCCGCTCCCACTCTGCCCAGACACCACCAACGTGACCGGGATCAAGCGCGAGATGTAGCTTAGCGAGGGGTTGGTCGAAAGCGTTTTCCGCTTCCGCTATAGTTTTAGTAGTGATCTGCCCGAAATCGATTGCAGTAGCGCCATCTGAATAAGGTGTGTAGCGAGTCGAAAGTTCATAGGCGATTTGATCAGACATGATCTGCGCAGCAGCTAGAATAGGTGACAAGGCAAGCCATACCAAATTAATGGAAGGTCGAACTCCTGCGTATCTACCTACACGCCGGTGAGGGGTGTGCAGAAGCGCGGCGCTCCATTTTTTTAATTCAATGCTCACTCTTATTATAAAAGTCTGATAATTCAGTCCTCTCACACCAATAGAAAACCGCCGGCTTGCACCAGGATTTTTAAAATTAAAGTCATCTAGGGCTTAGGAAGACTTCTCTTGGAATACGTGAACGTCGCTTTGCGGATAAGGAATGCTGATGCCTTCGGCGTCGAACTTCTCTTTGACTGCCTTCGTAAAGTCAAATTTGACAGACCAGTAATCTGCCGAATTAACCCATGGGCGTATCACGAATTCTACACTGCTGTCACCAAGGTTAGCCACTGCAATCGTCGCGACTGGATCCTTGAGCACGCGCTCATCCGCCGCAAGCAAGTCTTCCATAATTTGTTTAGCCTTATTTAGATCATCATCATAGCCGACACCAAGTGTCATATCAATACGGCGAGTGGGGTGCGCAGAGACGTTCGTTATTGCACTGCCCATGATAGTGGAATTTGGAATGATGATTTGCACATTGTCAGGAGTCTTCATCTCAGTTGTTAAAATACCGACTTCCACAATCACGCCTGCTTCGCCGCCTGCTTTGACGAAATTTCCTACCTTAAATGGTTTGAAGAGAATGAGCAAGATACCCGCTGCGAAGTTTGAAAGTGAACCTTGCAGTGCGAGGCCGACCGCCAAACCAGCGGCACCAATCACAGCAACGAAAGAGGTAGTTTGCACACCAAGCTTACTGATCGCAGAGATGACAACAAATATGACTAAGCCACCATGCAGCATGCTGGCTAAGAAACCGACCAATGTGGGGTCGACTTTCTTCTTGTGGAGGGTCTTCAAGAAGCAGTTCTTGATTATCTTGGAGATCCATAGACCGACCACGATAATTACGACTGCAGCAATAATTTTTATCCCGTAGAGCGAAAGCGCTTCGATCATCTTTTCGACGACTGTAGCTTCAGTTGCTTGGTTTACTAAGGGAACTTTTTGTGAGATTTCTCCTTCTGTCATAATCTATATAAGTTAATGTTAATTAATGCTTTAAATAAAATTCTATAGCTTATTTTCTTATCGTCTTTTATGCATAGGCTAAATGTAAGAATGTGACCTTACTTGAATCTTCACCGCCGCTCCTTTGCCTAGTATCAACGAATGTCCACGACCGATCAACTCGAGCTCGACAGACTCTGCGCGCTCACTACGCGCCTTCACAGACAGAGTGACCCCTGGGTTTAGACCTGAATCTGTGATGTAGTTAAGGAATTCCGTATCCTGGTCGCAAATCCGAGCAACAGTGACCTTTGTTTGGAGCGGACAATCCATCAATGTCTCTATCGTCCCATGTATCAATTCGCCCGCTGCTGAAGGGATCGGGTCGCCATGCGGATCCTCTGTCGGATGCCCAAGGTATCGATCGATCCGTTCGAGTAAAAGATCCGAGACGACATGCTCCATCTGCTCAGCCTCCTCGTGTACCTCCGACCAGTCGAAGCCTAAGACCTCGACTAGAAATTGTTCAATCAATCGGTGGCGACGCAAGACATGCAGAGCAAGCTTGCGACCTGGCTCGGTTAATTGCACACCGACGCGTGGCGCGTATTCTACCAAGCCCGCATCCGAAAGCGCTTTGACCATCGTCGTCGCTGTACCTGGCACTACTCCGAGCGCTTCAGCCACCTGACCCATTGCCACATCTCCCGAAGCCCGCTTCTCGGATACAAGGTAAATATGTTTAATATAATCTTCGACCGTGGCACTTGGCATTGTTTTATGAATATTTAGGAACAGCGAATGAAGGCAAAGAAAAATTTCGCCACAAAATACGTGACTCTTACCTTCCTGGGTGGAACGCTTTCTTATTGGCGAGTCCGTCTTGAAGCCCCATAACTCAAGATTAAATGCTACGTTACCAAAACACTTTTGCTCTCTGCCTACTGCCACTGTGTATTCTTGGGCTGACATACGGCTCCGACCTAGCCAGTAAACGCTTACTCAATATCGCAGAGAAAGAAACCCTGATCTACCAAAAGATCGCTGAAGACCCCGAGTTTTACAGCGAAGATGACCTCGACCGTCGAATCAACGAGCTAGTTCAATCTTATCGCACCTACCTGCTAGATCAGCCTGACGATGTCAGCGCCTACATTCTCTACGGCAAACTACTGCGCCGCCTTCAGGAAAATGAGCAAGCCTTCCTCGCATTTTTAAAAGCCGATGAGCTCGATCCCGAGATCGCTGTGGTCAAGCAACAGATCGGAAACCACCTTGCAGAAGAGGGCAAAGGCAAAGCCGCCCTAACCTTTTATCTGCAGGCCGTCGAACTAGAGCCAGAGACCGCAGTCTATCACTTCGCTCTGGGTCAACTGATCTACAATTTCAAGGATGAGTTCATAAAAAGCGGCGTCTTCACTCAAGATGCCTTAGAGCGAGAGACGCTGAAAGCCTTTCGTAAAGCAGCCAAGCTAGCGCCAAACAGCTTCAACTATCAAATGCGTCTCGGCGAAGCCTACTACGACCTCAACAGCCCCGACTGGAAAAATGCCCTACTCCACTGGAATCAAGTAAGAAAGCAAGTTAGCACCACCCTCCAAATCGAAATCCTAGACCTCCACCGCGCCCGTGTGCTCGGCAAGCTCGGACGATCTGATGAAGCTCAGATTCTGCTCGATAAAATCTTCAACCCCGCCCTCCAAAATTCCAAACGGCAAGTGCTCGAAGAGATCGCGATTCACTGAACCAGCAAGAAGAAGTTCCAAAGGAGTTTCCACGATTGCGCTTACATGTGAGATGAGCGGCGGCGATTGAGTGTAGCACCCTACGGGCATTTCACATACCCCGCTACTATTGTTTTATAAGGGAAACTTTCTAATCGTTACGCGGGGGCAGATCAAGGGCGTGAGTAGCGGCGCGCATCATGGTTTGAATGTCCACTTCAGCATGGGACCAAATTTCTAAGGAGCGGACACCCTGGTGCACGAGCATCGAGAGCCCGTTTGCGGCGCGAAGACCCTTAGACCTCGCGTCTAGAAGTAAGCGAGTGGTATCTGGATTGTAGATCATATCGTAGACCGCCCATGTTTTGGGCAATATCTGGATGTCAAATGGGGCAGGATCGGTCTCTTTGAGACCAAGGGAGGTAGCGTTGACGAGCACGCCTTGCTCGGGGAGACCAGTGGGTGGATTGGCCAGTGCAAAGGCTTCCGCACAATCGCCACCGGGCATGTTTTGCAAGACCAACATGAGTTGCTCAAGTCGTTCGACGCTGCGGTTGCCGACATAGAGTTTTTTGCAGCCATCTAGGATGCACTGCACTGCTGCTGCACGTGCCGCACCACCCGAACCAAGTAGCATAACAGTAGAACCTCGGAGCTTGAAGCCAAGATCGGTCTTAAGCGCATTTTTAAAGCCGTAACCGTCAGTATTGAAACCGTCATAGCCGTGCTCCCCCCAGACTAGAGTGTTGACGGCACCCATTAGCTCACCGTCGGGTGAAACGCCATGAATCAAGTCCATAGCCTGCACTTTGTGCGGGATGGTAAGGTTAAGGCCGAGGAAGTTATGTTTATAAAACAGACGGACGGCATCAACGAAATCTTCGGGCGCGATATCGAAGCGGTAATAAGCCCAGTCGTTAAAACGAGAGTTGGCTGGACGCAGCTTAGCGATAGCCGCGTTGTGCATGGCGGGACTCACAGAGTGCTTAATCGGGTGGCCTATCACAGCTAGAGGCGTGCCCAGGAACTCTAGATTGTCGAGGTCTTCTAACTTATAGGTGAAATGCGTTTCCATGTTAGCGAGAGATACCCGTGTTTGACTCCATGGAAAAAGCATGGAGCGCGACAAAATTGTTTAAGCAGGTGCAGGAGCTTCATCACCAGTAAGGCCGCCGTCATCGCCGTCCTTTTTGGCGGGCTTCTTAGGCGCTTCGCCCTCCTCTTCATCTTGCTCAAGCTCTTCTTCGGGAATCTCGCGCTTGACGATGGGTGAACGCATTTCGCCGTGCTCGATGATTTCGAGGACGTGCTTACCGTCGATCGTTTCGTGTTCAAGCAGGGACTTAGCGATCACATCAAGTGCGTTGCGCTTATCGTTTAAGATTTCAAGGGCACGGTTATATTGATCTTGAATCATATCGCGTATGATGACGTCGATCTTCTGCGCTGTTTCTTCACTGTAATTTTTCGCTGTCACCGCACCGTGGCCAAGGTAGCCCCCGCTTTGACTTTGTCCAAGAGCGACCATCCCGAGTTCCGACATACCCCAATCGCAAACCATGTGACGAGCGGTTCTACTAGCCATTTGAATGTCGCCTGAGGCGCCACTCGTGATGTCACCGAGCACGATCTCCTCTGCAGCGCGCCCCCCAAGAGTGCAACAAATCTCGTCAATCAGACGGCGCTTGGAATGATTAAGCGTGTCCTTTTTCGGCATGAACATGGTCGAACCGAGGCTCTGACCACGTGGAATAATTGTGACCTTGTGCACGGGCATATGACCGTCGTCGAGGACCCCTTTAATTAGAGCGTGGCCGGCTTCGTGGAAAGCGATGATCTTGCGATCTTCATCGTCCATCAACTTGCGGCGTTCACGACCAAAGGAGATCTTGTCTCGGGCTTCGTCCATATCGTTCATCTCAACAGCCTTTTTATTATAACGAGCCGCGATGAGCGCACCTTCATTTAATAGATTTGCGAGGTCGGCACCAGAAAAGCCAGGCGTGTTACGTGCGACGTGCTCAAGGTTTACCTCTTCGGCGAGGGCGATCTTTTTAGCGTGGACGAGCAGGATCTCGTGACGACCATTTAGGTCGGGTAAATCTATAGTGACTTGGCGGTCGAATCGACCAGGACGCAAGAGCGCATTATCCAAGACGTCAGGCCGATTGGTCGCTGCGATGATGATGACACCTTCGTGGCCATCAAAGCCATCCATCTCAACGAGGAGGGAGTTCAGCGTTTGTTCGCGCTCGTCATTACCCCCGCCAACACCGGAACCACGCTGTCGACCGACAGCATCAATCTCATCAATGAAGACTATGCAGGGAGCGTTTTTGCGGCCTTGCTCAAACATATCACGGACGCGGGCCGCGCCGACACCGACGAACATCTCAACGAAGTCGGAACCACTAATTGAAAAGAAGGGCACCTCGGCTTCGCCAGCGACTGCTTTGGCAAGGAGTGTCTTACCCGTGCCCGGAGGACCTATCATGAGCACCCCTTTAGGAATCTTACCACCAATCCGTTGGAATTTCTTAGGATCTTTAAGGAAATCAACAACCTCGGAGACCTCTTCCTTCGCTTCGTCGCAACCAGCAACATCTTTGAAGGTGGTCGAATCTTTCTCACGGGTGAGCATCTTAGCTTTGCTTTTGCCAAAGCTCATCGCGCCTTTGCCAGCACTCTTTAGCTGTCGCACGAAAAGAAAATAGAGCAGGCCAACGATAAGCAGAAATGGAAGGAAGCTGATGATTACATCCTGAAAGCCTGTGGTGGCACGCTTCTCAGTAAGTACTTCGCGGACGAGCAGGAAGTCATCTTCGGTCAAGCGACCACGTGCAGAGAAACGGATCTTCGCGGGGACCTCGGATGAGGCTGCGAGGCCATCGACCACGTCAGACAGGCCAGGATTTGTCATCTCACCACTGATAATGTAGCCATCACGGCCGTAAGATGGCTCTGGCTCCATGACGCCATCACCTTCGGCGATTTGGCCATCCTTGACCGCTTCGACGAGCTCACTGATAGTGAGTTGTTTGACATTACTTCCAGCGCCAGGATTCGCGAACCAGATCGTTAAAATAGCAGCTACGATAACGAGATAGACCAGCAACACCTTGGGCTGGAAGCGCTGTGGTGAGCCGTTACTACCTGAATCGTTCTTCTTAGACTTGTTTTTTTCTGATGACATTAATAGGTCAAAGTGGTTTTCTTGTTTGGTAAGTCAACCTAAGAGCCCTCTTCGTTGAAAGGCTGATTTTACAGCTCTCAGCAGGGGGGAAGCCCGGCACCCAGATGACCTCTTGTGAGGTTTTCAAGACAAGTGGTAGCGTTTTTCGTTCCGCTGGTGGAATGCGGCGGTCGATAAAGCAATCTTTGAGCTTTCTGCCCCCGGGTGCGCCCAATGGATGAAAGCGATCGCCAGGCTGCCAAGCGCGCACGGCGAGTGAAGACTCTTCAGGATGCGCGACGAAGGCTTCGCACAGTGGGTCTACTTTGCCCGAGAGGATCTGCTGGCGCAAGGTATCGGTCAGCTCCAATGCTTCAGCCTCAATGAAGGCGCCAGTCGATAGAAATACAGCTTCACCAATACCCAAAACAGCTGGCTGTAACTCAAGCCATTGATCGAAAGCGTCCTGGTGCTCAAAGCTGAGCGTGTCGGCATCTATTAGAATATAATGTGAGCCGGCACTCATCCGGTTATGCTCACGCTCAGCACGTAGGCTTTCAACCAATCGATCCATGGCTGGCGCACCCATAGAGCTGAGTAGACCGTGACCGCTCAACCACTCGGCCAGTGCGCGGCGAAGGAGGGCGGTCGGCACAGCGTTCAACTTAACGCGGTCAAGGGTAGGAGCGTGGGTATAGGCAGCGGGCAAATATTGTCGAGCGAGCAGATCAAGCGCGACGGCATCCTCCTCCAGTAAACGGCGACTGCGAGCCGCACCGATGGCTGGTTCTCGGCCTATGGCATCGCCTAGGTCCGGAATGATCTGCTGGCGCAGGGAATTACGCGCAATGCTCATATCTTCATTGGAGCGGTCTTCGCGCCAAGGAATTTTGCTGGCTTGGAGTGCCTTACGGATATCCCCTGCCCTGATATCCAAAAGTGGCCTTAGGTGAGTCGGTTGTTTGTCAAAAAGAGCAACAGGTCGCGGGGCAGCAAGCCCATCTGAAGCGCAGCCACGAGAAATACGCTGAAGCTGCGTTTCGAGAATGTCATCAAGCTGATGCCCAAATATAATATAATCACAATGCTGTAGATGAGCGGCTTTACGCAAAAAATTGAGACGCAACTCACGCGCAGTGGTCTCAGTAAATGCGGCCTCTTTTTTAGGGCGAGTATCGCTTGAAAATGGAAGATTGAATGAAGCCGCCAGCGATTCTACGAAATTAGCATCGGCATCAGACTCTTCCCTACGCCATCGATGATTATAGTGCGCGACATGGAGCTGGAGGCCGATTTCTTGAGCCCGCGCCACAAGCAAGCAGAGCAGAAAGACGGAGTCTGCCCCACCCGAGCAAGCAACCAGGACATGTTCGGCCCGGTGTAGGTGCTCTAAGACTGAAGACTCGATGACATCTTTTTCTAAACTTTGCTCAAGGGTAAGCGCTGCTTTTGGCCAATTTATCATCTGTGGAGTATCAGGCATTGTGTTTAGAACTTGACCGAATGATCGAAGCCTTGCAAGCGGATCGAGCTGTGCTTTTTTGACAAAGTCTTTTCAACGAAGTGAAACGTAGATGGTGCAAACATCCAGGCGGAGCATAGCTTGGAAGGCGAGGTCACATTATGGCAAGACTCTAGTGTAGCCTTACGTGGCCAAATAAGTATGGCCACGCAGTAGTTCGGCGTATTCGTCGAGCGTGCGAGTGCCTTCGCGAGACTTAATCTGGTCGTCTATGGTAGCTCGGTATATAACTTCTTCATAAGGCGGGTGAGTATGTGACCGACGTATTGCGTAAAAACAATGATGTCGTTTACAGTAAAACCTTTCGTATCAACCGAGAAATGACCGTCACCCCATCGCTTGAGACCGTAGTAATCCTCCGAATCTTTGACTGACCAATTAGGAGTTCCGCCTTTGTATGATAACATAATAAAACGACGCAACCGCGGCGCTAACAGATCAATTCGTGATTAATCATGGGTATTAAATAATCCCTACGTAGGCATCTGCTTTAAGTAGCGCACCGACTTGAGAGGCATCGGTCAGACGGATCTTCAAAAGCCATCCCTTTTCATAAGGGTCACTATTGAGCAGTTCCGGTTCGGCATCTACCTCGTCGTTGACCTCAAGGACTTCAGCGTCTAGCGGCATGTAGAGATCCGATGCAGCTTTGACTGATTCGACGACACCGAAAGTGTCCCCCATATTAAAAAATTCTCCCGCCAAGGGAAACTCGACAAAGGTGATATCGCCCAGACTCTCCTGCGCGTAATCAGTAATGCCGACAGTAGCCGTGCTGTCTTCGTGGAGCTGAATCCACTCGTGATCCTTAGTGTAGAGTAGTGCTCCGGGTACTTGGCTCATTCAGTGTAGAAATGCTACAATTTTATAAATACTAAATTTTGGACTCGAAGAATTCTATAATTTGTTCGATTATATATTTGTGTTCAAGCGGAGTAATCTCACCTGCTTCTAAGCGGCGATCGGCTTCGAGGGCTCGTTGTGCCATAAGCTCAAAAGGGTCTGCACCCGTTGAAGTAGGCACGAGTTCGCTCTTCAAATCTGCTTTCATGGTGCCAGGCTCAAGATCGACATAGTAGCCGAGGTCTTCCTTCAAACCAAAGCGGATGAAGTTATGCGCTTGGTCATTAGGTATGGGTGCGAAGTATTTGACTGCAGGATTGAAGCCATTCTTTTCGAGGCGAATCTCGTGAACGACTTTGCGAGGCAACGACATCTCCATGGGTGTGATGCCAACCGCATCGCCATTAACGTAAACACTCGCTGCAGTGGGAAGAGATATTACAGCGACCTTTTGCGGAACTCCATATTTGAAAGAAGCGCAACCAAATAGAAGAAGAAAGCTGAAGCCAATTAGCGCGAAGGTGATGTGAGGTTTAATTTTCATAGCTGAGTTAAGGAAAATAAAATAGGGCAAATCATATTTTATCGTTCGTAGTTAAATACGGTCAAGTCTTTAGCAGAAGTAGATGCTAGAAACTTAAGATTGAACAGACTCTGCTAAAAATAGTGCTTGAAACTAGAGGTTTAGCCGCCATCAAAGCATTATTTCAGTGCCCGTGTCAGCCAACACATGTCAACACGACATGGCTCATGCGGCAAACAAACAATGACTCTCGCATTTATTTTTGCAATTGCCTTTACCATAGGGATCTCTGCTCTCTGCTCTGTGTTGGAGGCCATGATTCTAAGCACAACGACTGCAGAGATCGAAGCATTAAAGAATTCTCACCCTGGTCGGGGAAACAAGCTAGAAAAATACAAGCTTGAGCTGGAAGAGACTAGCTCGGCAATCCTGAGCCTAAACACAATCGCTAACACCTTAGGCGCTACCATGGTGGGTGGATTCGCGGTGCAAATCTGGCCTGCAGACAGTAATGTCTTACTGAAGGTCTCCTCTGCTATGGCGCTTTCGATCCTATTCTTTTCTGAGATCATACCGAAGAATGTGGGGGTGCTTTACCGCCCTTACCTTCAGCCCATTCTAATTTTCCCACTGATTTGGATTTGTGCCCTTATGGCGCCAATCTCAAGGGTCTTAGGAATCGTTGTCCGTTACACGCTACGCCCAAGTAGTAAACTTACCGGTAGTGACGAAGAAATTCTGTTATTAGCGGAAAAAAGCGCGAAAGAAGGTACGCTGACTTCGAACGAACGCGATATGATCAACAACGCGCTCAACTTAGACGAGTTGCTAGTCAACGAAATCATGACCCCTCGCACTGTCGTGCAAGTATTCGACGGGCAAGAAATCGTAACCTCACTTCTTCAGAAACACAAGGACATCCCCTTTGCCCGCATTCCAATTTATGAGGAGCAGACTGAAAACATCTCGGGAATCGTGCGACGTCGAGATCTCCTCACCGCGATTGCTGACAACCGAGGCGATGTCCAAATCAAAGAGCTAGCTAATGAGGCAATATTTGTCCCCGACAATGCGGCGGCATCAGATGCCTTGCAGACATTCCTCAAATATCACCAACAACTCGCCATAGCTGTGGATGAATTCGGTACGATGTCTGGCGTCATCACGATGGAAGACGTAATCGAACAAATCATCGGCCAGGAGATTTTTGAAGATGACGACCCTGCAATCGATATGCGCGAGCTCGCACGCCGTCGACAATTTGCTGAAAAACACAAACAACGCCGCGAAAATTAACCCCGTTTAACTTTTACCGAGCTTGAGGGTTTGTAATATAAAAGCTGCTTGGCGCGACTCAAAGCTATCAACGATCTACTAACTGGACATACTCGCGCTGTGTCTCGCCGGTGTAAATCTGCCGTGGGCGGTGTATACGGCTCTTGGGATTCTCGGCGATCTCTTTCCAGTTAGCAATCCAACCAGGCATACGACCAATGGCGAACATCACGGTGAACATCTCGACTGGTATGCCGATAGCTTTAAGGATGATACCACTGTAAAAATCGACGTTTGGGTAGAGTTTGCGGGTAATAAAGTACTCATCTTCAAGTGCTGCCTGTTCAAGTTTTCGCGCAATATCGAGGAGCGGATCTTCCATGCCGATACTAGCAAGAATACCTTCCGCGCTCTTACCTAGGATTTTAGCGCGTGGGTCGTAATTCTTGTAAACGCGGTGACCAAAGCCCATGAGCTTGGCTTCACCCTTCTTAGCGGCTTCTATAAATTTAGAGCCGTCGTCGCCTGCAGCGTGTATCTCTTCAAGCATCTTGATCACAGCCATGTTAGCACCGCCATGTGAAGGTCCCCAAAGTGCACAGACGCCCGCAGAGACGGATGCAAAAAGGTTAGCGCCACCCGATGCGACCATACGCACGGTGGAAGTAGAACAATTTTGTTCGTGATCGGTGTGGAGCATGAGGAAGAGATCGAGCGCTTTGCCCGCACCATGCTTGTCTTCATACATAGAATAAGGCTCTGAGAACATCATATGAAGAAGGTTATCAGTATAGCTCTTGTCTGCGGGATGCACAAAGGGAAAGCCCATTTTCATGCGATAGTTCATGGCGGCTATCGTGCGAACTTTGGAAATAAGCAGCGCAGCGGTCTCGTCAAAATGTGCTAGGTCTTGCTCGCGATTATTAGACGTCATCTCGGGATAGTAAGCGCCAAGTGAGTTAAGCATGGAAGAAAGAATCGCCATTGGATGAGCGCTTGTTGGGAAGCCATCAAAGTGGCTATGCATTCCCGTGTGAATTGAAGCACATTTGCGCACTTGCTTAGTAAAGTCGTTCAGGCGGGACTTTTGCGGTAGTGAGCCATAGATTACAAGCATGGCTGTCTCCAGAAAGGAGGAATGTTCCGCGAGTTCTTCTATGGCATAACCCCGATGGCGCAGTATGCCCTTTTCACCGTTGATAAAAGTGATGTCACTCATGCAAGAACCAGTATTACCATAGCCTTCGTCGAAGGTAATACAGCCGCTCTTGGCGCGCAACGTACGGGTGTCTAGAGCCTTCTCGCCCTCGGTTCCCTCTATGATGGGGAATTCGAAATTTTCGTTTCCAAGTCGGATGGTGCCTGATGTGTTTTCCATGGTAGTAATTGTTGTGCTCTTATGCTGGCGCCTGTAACGCTAAAGCGATCTCAAAAAATTTCGGTATAGATGCAATCCTTTTGCCTGACTTTTTTCAGGGTGAAACTGAGTCGCGTAGCAATTACCTGAACGGATGCCTGAGACAAACTGTCCTCCGTAGTCGGTGTGAAAGAGTGCTAAAGAGGGATCCTGCGGCACGATGTGATAGCTGTGTACGAAGTAGAACTGATCTTGTCCAGAGGTGAGTCCATCGGTCATTGGCATCGCCGAGTCGAATGTAATTGAATTCCAACCCATGTGAGGAATCTTGCGTGTGGGATCTCTGAAATTGAATCGGAAGCGTTTGACCGAACCTTTGAAGATACCGAGTGTAGCAGTATCGCCCTCCTCGGAGTATTCGAAGAGCGCTTGCAACCCCAAGCAAATTCCAAAGAACGGTCGGTCAGCGGCGATCCAGTCCCGGATCATGTTGTCTAATCCAGTCAATTCGAGTAAACGCATGGTGTCGACTATTGCGCCCTGCCCAGGAAAAATTAGGGCATCAGCGTTGGCAATCTGACTGGGATCAGAAACGAGAAAAGCATCCGCTCCAATATGCTCCCAAGCACGAACAACACTGCGCAGGTTTCCCATACCGTAGTCAATTACAGCGAGTCGCGGCTTGGGTATAATGGAATTTTCAGTCATCGAGAAAAAGCATGCTGACTAAGTCCAAGTAAGTTGCAAGCCGACAAGGTTTTCGACTGGGGAAATTCGCTCATCTTAGACAAAAGCTCCACACTCATTGCTGCTACTAAAAAGCCTGACGGAAATCCATCAGGCTTTTTTCTATAATAACGAGAGGGAAACGCTAAACTAGCTTTTTATAAAGTAGGGTCGCGTTATGCCCACCGAAACCGAGATTGTTACAAATTGCCACATTGACTTCGGCCTCGCGCATTTCATTGGGCACGTAGTCTAGATCGCAATCGGGATCAGGCTCATTGTAATTGATTGTGGGCGGGATTTTACCATCGCGGATAGAAAGCGCACAGACGGCCGACTCGATACCACCAGCAGCACCGAGTAGGTGTCCAGTCATACCCTTGGTCGAGGAGATCGCTACTTTATAAGCTTGGTCACCGTAGGCCTTCTTGATAGCGCTAGTCTCAAATTTATCGTTGTAAGGAGTCGATGTGCCGTGAGCGTTGATGTAACTGACGTCCTCTGGCGTGATACCAGCTTCATTGACCACATTTAACATGGCTGCTCCGAGGGCTTTACCTTCGGGGTCGGGCGAGGTGATATGATAAGCGTCGCAAGTAGCGCTGTAGCCAGAAATTTCGCAGATTATGTTCGCGCCGCGCGCTTTGGCATGTTCGAGCGTTTCCATTACAAGCACACCAGAGCCTTCACCCATAACGAAGCCGTCGCGGCCTTTTTCAAATGGGCGACTGGCGGTAGTGGGATCGTCGTTATAACTTGTACTCATGGCCTTCATTGAACAGAACCCGGCATAACCAAGTTCGGTAATGGCGGCCTCACTACCCCCAGCTAACATAATGTCTGACTCTCCGTCGCGGAGCATGTGGAAAGCTTCACCAATGCTGTGAGTGCCAGATGCACAAGCGCTGACGATACCGAAGTTAGGCCCACGGGCGCCTACCTCAATCGCGACAACACCACTTGCAATGTTTGCAATGAGCGAGGGAATCATAAAGGGAGAAACGCGGCGTGGGCCGCCTTCATACAGCTTGCGGCTCTGCGTCTGAATTGTAATCATACCACCAATACCGGAACCGATGAGGACGCCGAAACGGTCGGCTTCAAGTGTCGAAGTATCCTCGATACCGGCATCTTTCAAAGCAAGTCGGGAAGCAGCCACGGCAAATTGCGTGTATCGATCGTTGCGACGAGCTTCTTTCGGATCCATGTATAGTGCCGCATCAAAATGCAAACACTCAGAGCCAACTTTGGATGGATAGTCGGTGGTATCAAATGATTTTACCGAATCGATGCCGCTCTTACCTGCTAGGAGATTATCCCACAAGGCTTCGATGCCGTCACCGTAACTAGTCACGGTGCCGATGCCTGTTATGACGACACGTTGTCTCTCAATTACTTGACTCATGATGATACTTACAAAAAAATTAAGCCGCATTTAAGCGGCTTAATTGTCAGTTTGAAAGTAGAATTTTCTTATCCTGCCTTTTCTGTAATGTATTTAATCACATCTCCGACATTTTGAAGTTTTTCAGCGTCGGATTCAGGAATTTCACCGTCGATTTCATCACTAAACTCTTCTTCGAAAGCCATAATAAGCTCGACTGTGTCGAGGGAGTCGGCACCGAGGTCATCCAAAAAGGATGCTTCTGCTGTAACTTGCTCTTCATTTACGTTGAGCTGGTCGACAATGATTGTCTTTACACGTTGTTCAATTGTTTGGTCTGACATAATTTTCTGTTTATAGGTTTAGTTAAAGCGATTTACATTTGGCATCACATGACCATACCACCGTCAACTGTAAAAACCTGACCAGTAATGTAGCCAGCATCTTCCGAAGCGAGAAATGCGCTAATGGCTGCGATGTCCTTGGATTCACCCATGCGCTTCATGGGAATCACGCCGACGATCGCCTCTTGCGTCTTTTCGTTAAGCTCAGCTGTCATATCGGTGGCAATGAAGCCTGGCGCGACTGCGTTTACCGTAACGTTGCGTGCGGCAAACTCCTTTGCTAAGCTTTTAGTCAGACCGATCATGCCAGCCTTCGCGGCAGCATAATTAGCTTGGCCAGCATTGCCAGTGAGACCGATGACGGAAGCCATGTTAATGATACGACCCCAGCGCTTGCGAGTCATCGGGCGGGCGAGGTGCTTGATAAAACTGAAGCAACTTGAAAGGTTGGTGTCGATCACCGCATCCCAGTCATCGTCGCTCATACGGAAGAGCAGTCCATCGCGGGTGATACCAGCATTGTTAACAAGGATATCAATATTAGTATGCTTTTCTAGAAGAGCTTCGCAGGTCTCCTTAACAGCAGCTTTGTCGGCTACGTCAAGAGCCAGCGATTCGGCTGAATCTCCGCTGGCATTAATCGCCTCAGCAACCCCACCGCAAGAACTTGCCGAACGGCTAATG
>PKCJ01000043.1 GCA_002862945.1 Opitutia bacterium
TCACTAATAAACTCGGCTGGCGAACCTAATGGCGCTGGCGGAATCAATCGCTCTAAAGTTAAAGTATCTACAATCGCTTGATGTGTATACGCTGCAGATGATGGCATATCAAAAACAATCACCACTTCACCTAGCCCACTAAATGTAAATAAGATCTCTGGCCTACTCCCGCTATCAGCGTTTGTATATAGGCCAGTTGCAAGGAGTTGCAAAGTACCTGAACCAATGGTTATATGATCTAAAGCTTCATTTAGACCGCTCAACAAATCTAATTCATACGTATTTGAGAGCGAACCATCCGAAACCCCCTCATAAACAGCCACTTGCAGAGAGCAATTTGAATACTGCGAAATCAAATCAAAACCAAGGCGATAATCTCCTGCAACCTGACCGGTTACTGCAATCGCCACACCACGATTGCGGCCTTGATTATTGGTTACAATTTTAAGCTGTTGCAAATTAATCTCAGGTGGCCCCCCCGAAAGCCATGTATCGTGTGTCCCATACGTTAATCTTACTGGGTTAGATGAAGGCACGGTGGCAGTAGACTCACTAAAATCATCGTCCCACACGCGCACCCATTGATTCTGCGCGAGGACAGGACGAGATGCGATAAGGCATAAGCTGAAAACAATAAAATATTTAAAATGAAATATCATAGTTAAATACCAAAGTTCATAGATAAAGCTAATAGCATTCGTCTTAAAATAGAATTTAGTATTTTAGTAAGACATGTTAGTGATTGCATACTCACTCAACACCCGTGGGTATTTAGTATATTAATAGTAAGCAGATTGTGCTCAAGCAGATCCACGAAGAAGCAAGCTTGGGTTAAGGCGAATGATTCGACTTGTCCACTCTGAAACACCTAATGGATGGAATCTCTTTGATTATAGTAAGTGGCACAAATGTGTACACATCAAATTTTCAAAAAAGAAATCAATATCAGTAAATAAAAAGAGGAGCACGCTTGGTACTCCTCTTAAAAATCTAAAATATCAAATTAAACTTAACGACGACTTACTAATCTAGAACAGAGCGCTAAAAGCCCAGCAATTAAAGTAAACATACTTGGTTCTGGAACCACAGAAACTGTAATATCATCTATTCTCGCATACCCAGTATTACCACTCATGGCTCCATCATTTTGAAATCCAAAAATATTTAAGTATAATAACTGTCCTACTGCTTCAGGAGATACAACTGTGGAAGTGTCGCTGACAGACTCGAAAGTCTCTTCTACTTGGCGAGTCCCGGAGTCCATGACACTAGACCAAACAACATTCCCTCCAAGTGTGTCAGTGTCTGTGGCAAATAGTACGAAACGAACCTCATCAAGTGCAGCGTTCCACCTGAAATTGTCCTGCCAAACATACCCAATTTCAAAATAATCACCGCTACTTATGGTGTAGGAAGTCTTATTCGAGTGTACCGCGTCACCAAAGGCTGCGCTATCAAAATCAGAAGTCGCTGTAAGTACGTTGTAACGATCTGTGATTTGTCCGACATAATCACCACTAGCTAGTGTATCTGTTGTGTCGAATAGGCGACGAGCGATTTCAGCCGTTCCATCTGTTCCGCGATTATACCAATTATCAGTTGCATTAAAATTACGCGTGGTATTGGAACCAGAACCACTTTCAAAACCAGCATTGTTAATGGTTATGGGTATTTGAGCATTCAAAGAAATGAAGCTTGTAGCTACAAAACATAAAAATAAGACTTTAAAGTATTTCATATTAAAAAGTTTAAGGGAAGTATACAGTTGTATACAAGTCTAACCGTAACAATGTAGTCAAGTCTTCTGTTTTAATTTTGTCTGAAAGCTACTACAGATATAGTTATCGAACATTAATACTTAAGATACTGAAAAACATATGTTTACATAAATTTAAAAAAAAGCATAATTTGCTTAAAGGCTGACTTAATTGCGGATTAGTTTATTCAATAAATTCATTTTTTTGATATTAACAAAAATCTGATACTATAAATCTAAAGCATCAGAGACTTAAAAATTCTCCCAAAAAATTTAGGGAGGGATCTGTGGCACTAAATTGCTAGCTTAGGCAGATTTTAATACGGTCAATCTCTTGTGACAAATTTGATTTATGCATTCCAAGGGCGTCGCATGCCCAGCAGGCAATAGATTTAATATTTTAGGCCAAAATACGTCCGGCACAGATGCGCGGGAATAAAGTCCATCAAAAATTTAATTTGATTCTTTAACTTTCCAATCAGAGCTAAAGCCTGGATCTGGAACTGATGCTTCCCACTTAGCTTGGATTGTTCTTAAGGCATCTGTGTAGTCGGGCATAAATACCGCCATATTATCGCGCTCTGAAATATCCTTATGAAGATCAAAGAGGTATTCCTCGTTCGTGCGACGATTCATTATATATTTATAATTTCTGTAGCGTACTGCTACGTTCTTCATATTCCCTCTGCGCCAAAAAAACGCGCGATCCATATACTCGCCAGGTTCACCTTTCAATAAAGGCATTAAATCCATGCCGTCTGATGCGACAGGGCCGAACTGATCTGCACCAGAAACCGCTGCAAAAGTTGGTAATAAATCGACACTACTGACAAAAGTATGATTCATTTTTTTTGCTGGAATAACACCGGGCCACTTTAGAGCAAAGGGTACCCGAATGCCACCCTCCCAAAGGGAGCCTTTGTTACCACGAAGTTGACCATTCCATGATCCGTTAGCGATCGGCCCTCCGTTGTCACTTAGAAATACAACCAAAGTATTATCTGAGATACCTAGTTCATCTAAACAAGCCTGCAAGCGACCTACATTATCGTCGACACATAACACCATAGCAGCATACGTGCGGCGCAAGTCTTTTTCGATGTGCGCGACACGCTTGAGATCAGACTCTTTAGCGTGCATAGGAACATGCGGTGCAGTATAGGACATATACACAAAGAACGGTTGCTCAGGCGTGTGTTTGACCTGATGCTTAATCAAAGCTATTGCTTTATCGGTTAAGTAATCAGTGATGTACATATCATCGGGTTCATCGATAAAAGATCCATTATATTGTAAAGAATTTCCCCGATCATAATCGATTTTGTAATACGAACGAGAACCACCCAATAAGCCAAAAAACTCATCGAAACCACGATTGTTTGGATGGAAAAGATCATCATTGTAACCTAAGTGCCATTTCCCAATGCAGATACTCTTATAGCCGACCGGCTTTAAGACGTCTGCAATCGTCTTTTGCTCAGGATCTAATCCAATTGTGGAGTTAGGCAGGTGGCTCCTTTCTGGAAGATTAGCTTCAAAGCCAAAATAACTACCTAAACGCCCAGTTATCAGACCTGCCCTTGAAGGAGCACAAACAGAATTAGTGACATAACCATTAGTAAAATAGGTACCCCCATGAAAAATCGCATCTATGTGAGGCGTTCGATACTTTTTCTGACCAAGCACACTGATATCTGCATAGCCCATATCATCTACAAGTATGAAGAGTATGTTCGGCTTACTTGAAGGAAGCTTGTAAGCACACAGGCCAGAAGAAAAAATAGATCCCAGCACCAAAATTACAGATAAGTATATTTTCAATCTAAACACAGACATAACTAAAAAATAAAAAAATCGTGGAGCCTTTAAAAATTGATGGGGAGATAATTTACTCCAAAATTAAGTGTAAAGTTAAATCTGCATTGTAGTCTAGTAGCGCATACATAAAATATATTTTCATAATGCGATAAGTTTTTATGAAGCCTGAAAATACTAACTCGTATTACCAGTCTACTTTATGTATCCAATTTTGTGCCTGGGCAGAAAGGCGGAAATTTCTCAAAAAATCTGTGCTTTTTGACTTTGGCGATAGGCACAGGGTATAAATACAGACTTTATCTGGGGTCCGTTCATCCACGCGGAACCACTCCCCTACCACTTTCCGTACATTGGATTGGGAAGAAGAAAATAAAATTCTCCAAACCTGTCCTTTTCCCTGGTTGGAAAATCCCCAACCTGATCCCCCAAATACCCAACCACCGAGAATGGTCCCGGTTTTTTCATTCTTCCCGTTCCTTCAATGACCTCCTTTCGGCGTATCGTCTTTGTGTCCGCCTCATTCAAACGCAACAGGAATAAGTCCTTTGGATCGAGCACCCCCAAAGCTTTGAGATTTTTTCGGGTTGGATCTAAATTTGCATGCATGCGGTTGCTCAAAAACACAACCTGAACCTCCAGTTTTCGCATCTCCTTCAAAAATTCTTCCGCCCCCGGCACCAAGTCCGCTTCCATCCGGTTGACCCATTCGGACCACGACTCCTGGGTAAATCCTTTGCCCAGCTTCCAGCGCTCAACTTGGTAGGTACTGTTGTCGAGAATTGTTTCATCCAGATCAACAACCACTGCGGGCGAGCCTGGTTCCACCCTCGTCAACCGTCGGATTTTTTTTACCGCTTCTTGAAAAACCTGCTCGCACAAATTCGCATACTCCATGGATTCCCGTACCCATCGGACGTCGTTTGGTAGCTTTTCCTCTGACAGTAATAATTGAGTGCCAAAGAAAAAAACGAGTGCGCACCAAGCGACTCGAAAACTGGAATTAGGCAAGTGGGAATAATTCAATTTCATTTTTGTAATACGTCAGTTTGATTATCGGTGATTCTCAGTTTCGGAATGACTCAACACAAGCCTCAGAGAGTTTCAAAAACTGATGACGAGAAGAGGTTTGAGCTTATTTTCTTAAATTAACAGTCAAAATACGCTAGCGAAAGCTGGAAATTAAGTTTGTGAAGAATTTTAATAAAAAACCACTCTCTTCGCAGAAAGGTAAACAGCCAAGATGGGTGAGGTGACCAGTAGTATGTCGTTTCTTAGTGTAGACTGGGTAAGGGTATGAACTGATATATTTCTAACGATTTGAAGCCGGCTGTGACGTGTTCCCTGAGTCGCTAAGGGACTAGCTGCGGAGGCTTGATTCTGATAATGTTAAAAGTGACTACGAATTATAGGCTTAGCTTGCCTAAAGGCTTGAGAGCCAATAATTATAATCAATAAATAATGAGCACCACGAAAACCAGCAACATCTCACCACGTTTCCCTTATTTCAACCGTGAGCTCAGCTGGTTGACCTTCAATCGGCGCGTATTACAGCAGGCTCAATCTCTTGATTACCCCCTACTTGAGCGAATGAAGTTCCTTGCATTCGTCAGCTCAAACCTTGACGAGTTTTTTGAAATCCGCGTCGCAGGTTTACTCCAACAAGTTAAATCTGGCGCGAGCGAACGAGGCCCAGATGGACTCGGGGCGAAAGAGCAACTTCGCCGCGTTCAGGCTATCGTCAAACGATTGGTGTCCGACCAATACGAATGCTGGAAGCAAGAAATTGTCCCTGGTCTCGAAAAGTCCAATATTTTGTTCTGTGGCTATGACGAATTGACCCGTAACGAAAAGAAGTGGGTGAAAAAATACTTTGAACAACAAGTCTTCCCCGTACTGACCCCCCTCGCCATCGATCCAGCACACCCATTCCCACAGTTGTCTAACAAAGCACTCTACATCCTAGCTTCAATTGACGACCCCAAAACGCGCATCATCGAGCGGATGATGGCAATCGTCTCGATCCCCCGAGTGCTCCCGCGTATTATAAAAGTCGGTGTCACTCGACGAGGAAAAGCCAGTGTCTACATTTCTTTGGGTGACATCGTGCAGCGCTTCATTAAGCGCCTATTCCCTGGCTATAAAGTGACCTCAGCAGTGCCCTTCCGTATCACGCGTAACAGCGACCTATACATCGATGAAGAAGAGGTGGAAAACCTACTGTCAAAAATCGAAGAAGAATTGATGAATAGGCACAAAGGCGATGCCGTGCGTCTAGAAATCGGAAATGGAGCCGACCCTAAACTAGTACAGGAATTCATAGACGCAGTTAAGCTTCCTCCAGAAAATGTTTATACGATTGACGGCCCAATCAATTTCTTTCGCTTAATGACCGCTTATGATTTGATTGACCGCGACGACCTTAAATTCCCTAAACACACTCCCTATTTACCAAAAGAGCTGGAAAACCCTCAGCGCATCTTTGAACAGATCGCGACCAAAGACATCCTTCTGCACCACCCATACGAAAGCTTCCAGCCCATCATCGACTTTCTCAATCAAGCGGCGCATGACCCTCAAGTATTTGCTATCAAGCAGACTCTCTACCGCACATCCGGTGACTCCCCAATCATCAAAGCGCTGATCGAAGGATCTCGCCATGGTAAACAAGTCACTGTGCTTGTGGAAATCAAAGCGCGCTTTGACGAGGCCAACAACATTCAATGGGCGCGCCAACTCGAAGACGAAGGTGTGCACGTAGTCTATGGAATCGTCGGTCTAAAGACTCACTGTAAAACCTGCATGGTAGTGCGCAGAGAAGGGACCAAACTGCGACGCTACGTCCACCTTGGCACCGGTAATTATAACCCAAAAACCGCCCGCCTCTACACCGACCTCAGCTTCTTTACATGTAAAAAAGACATCACCAAAGAAGTCGCAGGACTCTTTAATACACTGACTGGCTTCTCCGTCACTCCAAGCTTTAAGAACTTACTCGTCGCCCCCTTTAACCTGCACAGTACGATGCAGAAATACATCCGCTCCGAGACTCATAACGCCAAAACTGGCAAGCCCGCTCGCATCATAGTAAAAACTAACAGCCTCGTTGACCACGGAACTATTGATAACCTTTACCGTGCGTCTCAGGCAGGGGTAAAGATTGACCTCATTGTTCGAGGTATCTGCAATCTAGTGCCTAACATAAAAGGCATCAGCGAAAACATCCGCGTGCGAAGCATACTCGGACGCTACTTGGAACACAGCCGCATCTTCTACTTCGAAAATAGCAGCGGTAATCAGCCCCACATCTTGGTAGGTAGCGCCGACTGGATGCCGCGCAACTTCTATCGCCGAATTGAAACCGTGTTCCCAATCGAAGACCCCGAAAATCGCAAGCGCGTCTGCACATTACTTAAAACCTATCTTCAAGACACGCACCACGCAAGCATCCTCCGCGCAAACGGCTCCTACCACAAAGTCTCCCGCAAAAAGGGAACCTACCTGATGAGCGCCCAGGATTTCTTCTATAAGCAAGCTAAGTCCAAGTGTAATGTGCAAGTCGCAGAGCACTCAGAAGAGCACGAAATCTTAGCGATAACTGAGCCGTAATAGACTTAGCCAAAGGACAGATCTACCTCAGCCTTATAGCTTTTCGACAGACCCGTATCAAGAGATAGGTCCTCATCTGATACGTTGTTTAAAACAACTTAGCTACGCTCTTTCGATAGTTGTTTGATCAGGTAATCGACGCCACGTTTTACGCTGCCGTCTTGCTCCATCATATTCTCTACTTGCTTACATGCATGAATCACGGTGCCGTGGTCACGGCCGCCGAAGGCGTCTCCAATTGATTTGAGTGGATCACTGGTCAGCGTCCGAGAAATATACATAGCGACTTGGCGCGGAAAAACGATAGCGCTGGTGCGGCGACGACCGATGAGCTCACTGTAGCGAATCTTATAATAATCGGAGACCTTTTTTTGGATTTGATCGACGGTTACTTTGCTCGCTGCTTCTTCGTGAAGAAGATCGCTAAGCAGTCGCTCGACAGCATTAAGGTCAAGCTTACGATCGATCAAATTAGCATAACCCGCGATGCGAGTGAGCGCACCTTCCATACGGCGCACATTGCGCGAGACGCGTTCAGCGAGAAATTCCATAATCTCTTCGTCCAGTTCGATCTTCATAGCCAAGGCCTTGTTCCGAAGGATCGCAAAGCGAGTCTCAAAGTCTGGCGCTTGTATGTCGGTGACTAAGCCCCACTGGAAACGAGAGATTAAGCGGTTTTCAAGACGCTCGATCTCGTTGGCAGGGCGGTCACTTGCGAGGAAGATCTGGCGGCCTGACTCGAAGAGATCATTAAAGGTATGGAAGAACTCCTCTTGCGTGCTTTCTTTACCAGAGAGAAAATGGATGTCGTCAACAAGTAGGGCGTCTACATTACGGTAATACTTGCGGAACTTAGTTAACTTATTTTCACGAATAGCATGAATAAATTCATTAGTAAACTTTTCTGTTGAGACGTAGGCAATCTTCGCGTTGGGGTTATTTGCCAACATCTGGTGGGCAACCGCATGCATAAGGTGCGTTTTACCAAGTCCCGTCTCACCGAATACAAAGAGTGGATTGTAGGCACGACCAGGTGCGTTGGCGACTGCAATGGATGCGGCGTGAGCGAGTTGACTGCCAGAGCCGACTACGAAATTTTCAAAAGTATTGATCGGGTTTATCAGCGTGCGGTGGCTCGGCGCGCTCTGATCGATTGGGCGATTGTTGCGCAAATCAGGGCGTTGACGACTGTCACGTCTATTAAAACCCTTGCTAAGGTCATCCGCATCTGTCCGATCAGGACCTGCAGCTTTTTGAGCTTGCTCGACTTCAATGGAGACTTCGATTGGAGTGCCCGCAAAGCTACGCGCTTGCTGGCTGATAACATCTAGAAAGTTATTCTCGATCCAAATAGCGTTGAATTCGCTGTGAGTAGTTAATACGAGCTTAGAATCTGATTCTATGGTGCAGACGAGCTCGCTGAACCACATTTCATAAACATCTTCAGGAAAAAGGTTTTTGAGTTCTTTTTTGGTGTTTTGCCAGAGAGTATCTGCTATTGGCGTAGGAGGCATGGGCGTTGGAATAGTATAAATTATTGTCATTTATTCACAACTCTTTGTAATGTTTTGGTCACAAAGATACTGGAGTTGCGAAAAAGTAAGTAAAAATGTGCGGAAAAATTTGAATGGTCTGCGAGGATGTAGCGCATCAGGTATGCATGGAACCGCTAATCGTTCTTTATGAGTAAGTTATGTTTTATTTTGAGAATATAATAAATGTTAAAATTTTGTAAGTCGTTGAAATTGGGGTAAATCTGATGACTGATTGCCAGTCAATTTAGTAAAGAATCGGCAGCTAAAAGCACATGGCAAGGAGAAGTTCTCCACAACTTATTCACACTCGCTAAGTGAATAAACTTTTTAAGATTCCCAAAGACAATTTTACGGATCTGTGACAATTTCGTTAAGCACTGAAAAAGCGGTATTTCTGTAATTTTGCACGAGGTTATTTACCTCATTATATTTCTGATATTAGTTTCTATATTGATGAGTTAAGTCGGTTGTTATTATTAAAAATAAAATTTCTGAGAACAAATCGCCCTACTTTGACATGTGAGCGATCAGCCGATCATTAAATTCGGAGGCGGAATCGTGACCAATTTTCATGAGCGCTTGCACCATGGCGGCCACTTCGGTCAGTCGTGCCATATCGCGCCCTGGGCGAACCGGTATTTCCATCAGCGGCACCTTCAGACCTAGGATTTCCATGTATTGTTCTTCTAGTCCCGTGCGTTCTTCATGCATGCCAGTGGTCCAATTATGGAAATTGATAATTAGGTCGATGCGTTTTTCGACCCGCACCGAGCGCACGCCGAATAATTCGGCCACGTTAATGATGCCAAGACCCCGGCACTCCATGTAGCCTCGACTGAGCTCTGCAGATGTGCCAATTAATTCTCTCTCACTAACGCGTTTTACATATGTCAGGTCATCAGCGACCAAGCTATGACCTCGCTCGATTAGAGCTAGCGCACACTCACTCTTGCCGACGCCACTTTTTCCACAAATTAAAGTACCGATCCCTTTTATATCTAGTAATGTACCGTGCATGTTGGTGCGCGGAGCAAATTTATCTTCGAGTAAGAGCGTAGCTTCTGTCGTTAAGATTCTTGATTTGAGCGGTGAGCGGATAATTGGGGTCTTGTATTGATCGGCAAGCTTACAGAGCGCCTTAGAGGGGGCTAAATTACGTGAGATAATCAAACAGGGGACTTTGCGCTTCAAAATCTCCGTCATTATAGCGACTCGATCGGCTTCTGTTTTTTCTCTGATAAAAGCCATCTCGCCAGCTCCTAATAGCTGGATACGCTTGGCGGCAAAGGCTTTGAAAAAGCCAACCATAGCCAGAGCGGGACGGTTTAAGCTCCGCTCCTTAATCATGTTATCGAGACCCGACTCACCCGCGACTAACTCCATCTCCAGTGGCTCTTTGAAAGACTCGTAGAAATCGCGAACCGAGACGGCTTCGACAAACTTGGTCTTGTTACGCTGTATCACAGGCATACTTTTAATTCACTTACATGTTAAAATTCTCGCCAAGGTAGAACTCCCGGCTCTTTGTATCGTTGATCAAAAATTCGCTAGAGCCTTCCGCCAGTATCGAACCCTCGTGCAGGAGGTAGGCGCGGTCGACGATAGCAAGAGTCTCGCGCACATTATGGTCGGTAATGAGGACACCAATTCCTCGTTCTTTAAGCTGGACGATAATCTTTTGCACCTCGCTCACGCTGATTGGATCAACACCACTAAATGGTTCGTCCATCAAAAGAAATTTGGGGTTTGTGACCAAAGCGCGAGAAATCTCTAGGCGACGACGCTCCCCACCACTCAAGGTGTAGGCCTTTTGCTCGGCTAAATGGGTCAAGCCGAGCTCTTCTAGGTGCTGTTCGATGCAGGCTTTGCGTTGAGCTTTGTCGTAGGGTATCGTCTCGGCGATCGCGCGAATATTTTGTTCGACCGTCATTTTGCGAAAAACCGATGCCTCTTGTGGTAAGTAGCCAATCCCGAAACGAGCACGCCGATACATGGGCAGATCCGTTAGATCATCGTCATTGAGAAAGACCTTGCCTTCTGTCGCAGGCACGAGACCAACGACCATGTAAAAGGTGGTCGTTTTACCTGCGCCGTTGGGCCCTAATAGGCCGACAATTTCGCCCGCATGAACATGGACATCCACCTTATTCACTACGCGTCGTTTACCGTATTCCTTAATAAGGCCACGTGTTTCGATCTTCGGAGTCGCTGCTGTATCCACCATAGTTGAGAATTGAAAGCAATCGCAACTACCCGGGCAATGCAATCCTTTAGCGATTGGACGCGGAGCTTAGAAACCTCAAAACTAAGTATAAAAGAGAACGCTAGCGTACTATTACTAGATCAAAGAGTTTACGAACAGCGCTTACGCCTATTTCTGGGCAGCGTTGGACCTCGAGAACAAGTCTACATTTCTTGTGAGCCAAAGATTTTAAACCACCCATAAGCTCGTCGCAGACGACCTGCACATAAAACGCTCCCGAAATAAGCGTTTAAGAAATATTCTACGGAGAATTTCCGCCTAGTAGCGATAATGATCAGGTTTAAAAGGACCATGAGATTTTACACCAATGTAGTCAGCTTGATCTTGGCTCAAGATCGTGAGCTTGCATCCGATCTTCTCTAGGTGAAGACGAGCAACTTCTTCGTCAATGTGCTTGGGAAGGATGTAAACACCTGGTGTATATTTCTCGACTTCCTTCCAGAGTTCGATCTGTGCGAGCGCTTGATTGGTGAAGCTATTCGACATCACGAAACTGGGGTGTCCCGTCGCACAACCAAGGTTTACAAGACGACCTTTCGCGAGCAAGTAAATGCTATGTCCGTCTTCGAAGGTGTATTTATCTACCGCACCTTCTTCATCAGGCTTGATACTTTCAATATCTACACCTGGCATATCATTGAGTGCATCCACATCGATTTCATTATCGAAGTGACCAATATTACAAACGATCGCTTGATCCTTCATCTTGGACATGTGGTCGGCAGTAATAATACCGCAGTTACCCGTAGTCGTGACATAGATGTCAGCCCAACCAAGGGTGTCCTCTACCGTAAGAACGCGATGACCTTCCATCGCAGCTTGCAATGCGCAGATCGGATCCACTTCAGTCACTACAACTTGAGCACCCATGCTCTTAAGAGCAGCGGCACAGCCCTTACCTACGTCACCGTAACCACAGACCACGCCGACTTTACCTGCGATCATCACATCCGTCGCCCGCTTAATACCATCGAGCAGAGACTCGCGACAACCATAAAGATTATCGAACTTCGCCTTGGTCACAGAGTCATTTACGTTGATGGCAGGAACGAGCAGTTTACCCGCTTTGTGCATTTCGTAGAGACGGTGCACACCTGTTGTGGTTTCCTCAGAAACTCCGTTCCAGTCTTTAACGACCTTATGCCAGTGATCAGCAGGCTTCTCTTGGTTAATCTTCTTGAGCAGGCGCTTGATGACTTCTTCTTCTAGACTGTCCGAATCGGACTCGACCCAGTCGCTACCATCTTCAAGTTCAAAACCTTTATGAATGAGAAGTGTGGCATCACCACCATCATCAACAACAAGTTGTGGCCCAGTGCCATCTGGCCAAGTGAGCGCTTGCTCAGTGCACCACCAGTATTCCTCGAGTGTTTCCCCCTTCCATGCGAAAACTGGCACGTCTAAGTTTTTAGCTACATAAGCAGCGGCGTGATCCTGAGTTGAATAGATATTGCACGAGCACCATCGAACATCGGCACCGAGTTCTTTAAGCGTTTCGATGAGTACTGCAGTTTGAATCGTCATGTGCAAGGAGCCCATAATACGAACGCCCTTGAGAGGCTGCTCCGAGGCATATTTTTCGCGAGTCGCCATAAGCCCAGGCATTTCAAATTGCGCAATTTCGACCTCCTGGCGGCCAAAGTCTGCGAGGTTGATGTCCTTAACCTTATAATCGGTCGTCGTTTTGGTCAGTGTATCTGTGCTCATAGTAGTTAAATCTAGGTTATAGTGCTGCCCTCAGTGCCTCAGCTCTTGAAGTAGACTCCCAGGGAAGGCTCTCCTTTGCAAAGTGGCCATAGTGCGTGGATTTCCGATAGATCGGGCGAAGTAAATCAAGTTGGCTTACAATATCAGCTGGTTTGAAACTAAAGACCGCCTGTGCAGCAGCAGCTATCTTAGCGTCTTCGACTTCGCCAGTGCCGAAAGTATCCACGTGAATGCTTGTCGGATATGGGTGGCCTATGGCGTAAGCGACCTCGAGTTCGCAAGCCTCGGCAAGGCCAGCTGCCACGATATTTTTTGCTACCCAGCGAGTGAAGTAAGCCGCTGAGCGATCGACCTTTGAAGGGTCTTTGCCAGAGAAAGCACCACCACCGTGGCGCGCCCAACCACCGTATGTGTCTACGATAATTTTACGGCCAGTCAAACCAGCGTCCCCTTGCGGGCCACCAATGACGAAATTACCCGTAGGATTGATCAGATACTCCGTCTGGTCATTCAAAAGTTCAGCGGGTAGCACCCTGCGGATTACTTCCTCAATACAAAATTCTTTAATCACATCGTGATTTATATCTGCGGCGTGTTGGGTCGAGATTACCACGTTTTTAATGTTTACTGCTTTGCCGTCAACATACTCTAGCGCGACTTGGCTCTTCACATCAGGACGAAGCCACGGGATCTTAACGTTCTTACGCTGATGCGCCATTTCCCGAAGCAGTCGATGCGCATACATGATCGGAGCCGGCATTAGTTCAGGCGTTTGATTGCATGCATATCCAAACATGATACCTTGATCACCCGCACCTTGCTCTGCAGTATCTTTACCTTTGGCGCTAGCGGCGTCTACCCCTTGCTTTATGTCAGCAGATTGTGTAGTCAAAATATTAGAAATAAAGACCTTATCAGCGTGGAAGATATCATCATCGTTCACATAACCGATCTCACGAATAGCCCCACGAACAATCTCTTCATAATTTAGTTTCGCATTTGTAGTGATTTCACCAGCCAGGTAAACGCAGTTGCTCTTAACCAGCGTCTCGCAAGCTACACGACTCATCGGGTCTTGTTCCAGACACGCGTCCAACACGCAGTCGGAGATGTAATCAGATACCTTGTCAGGGTGGCCTTCGCCGACCGATTCGGAGGAAAAGATGAAATTTTTACACATTAATCAGACAAACTAAGGTAGCTAAAAAAATAAATGCAAGCAATATATCAAGATATCAGGATGAAATGATACGTTTGTTCAAACTTCCGATCCGTGCTCGCCCACAGTCCAGTTTTCAAGCACATCATATTCATCTTTAGTATCTGCAGCAGAAGGCTTTACCCAATCTATAAGCTCCTTTACGGAGCGGTGCGACTCTTGGGAATGTCGTAGAGACATATCCCCATTAATCTCGTATTTATTCTGCCGACCGACCTTCGCTCGCTTCAAATAGCCGCCCTCTTCCAATTCAGCCACAATTCTTTGGACTGCCCGTTCAGTGATTCCAATTGCCAAAGCTACGCGTCGTAATGTTTGATCAGGGTGCGCCTCCAAGTAAATGAGGATGTGCGCATGATTAGTGAAAAAACTCCAACGAGGTTCCTGTGATGCCATGCTCTCTAAGATTCGCATAAATGATCACAAGTAAAGCGCGAATTTTATTTCGTATTACCTAATACTTTAAGTAGTTTTATTATATAAAGTTCGCCCCAAAAGGGTCCTCGTAATAATTTACAAATTCAAAGAAACACCGCTTGACATGCACAATCCGATTTTTACTGTCCGTGCTTTCCCCACTTTGGGGTAGTAGCTCAGTTGGTTAGAGCGCCTGCCTGTCACGCAGGAGGCCGCGAGTTCAAGTCTCGTCTATCCCGCCATTTAGCGGCGATCTTCACTCGAAGTTCGTCGCTTTTTTTGCGCCTAACTCTCTCGTCCGAATAAGATTAAGCGCGCGAATGACCCTGTTCTCTATCCACCCACTCATGTCCTCTCTGCGTTTCTGGCAAGAGCCGCGCTGTAAAAACTAGTGCATCAGTAGTCATGCAAAAAAGTTGCCATATTTTTTATATAACAAAGCGCCCTTAAATAGCACATTCAGTCATTGCACGAGATCAGGACTTGTCGGCAGGAAGCGGTTGATCGCGCGCTCAATCAAGAAATCGCTTTTACAATTACGTGTGCCCATCCAATATGAGTAGATTTCTAACCGTCGAAGGTCCAACCCTTGCGATACGGTTTGGTTAAATACTGATTAGCCGCATTGTCGGAAAACTGACCTCTATCCCCATCGTAATCCAGCGGAACTCCGGCACGAAAGGCAGCCAAGCCAAGGCACATTGTCTCAATCATGTTCGCGCTGTATTCGAAGTTACAAGCGGTCTCAGTTGGTTGTCCATTTTTACAAGCTCGAGTCCACTGCTCTTGAAAATTACCCAAAGGTGGCGCGATCTCATCCTTCGTGCGTGGCTTAAAGTAGGTCAAATCAACATCTTTACCTGATGGGTAGAGCATACGACTGCTAAAGTCCGAAATAACAAAACCTTTATCACCCTTGAACATCGCTCCGTGCCCAATCTTATTTAAATCAAGCCACTTGGATGGGGATTTCGGCATCGCCCCACCTTGATACCAAGTAACGCGAATCTTATCTCGCCAGTCGTTTTTAGGAAACATAAAGGTCGATGTTAAATTGACTGGCGTCACATCAGGATTAAAGGCCTCAGGTGAAGCTACTTTGACGGAACTTGGTAACTTTGCATCAATCACATTCCAGACCAAATCCATAGTATGACTGCCCATATCGCCCATCTGCCCGATGCCGAAATCCCAATACATGTTCCATTGTAAGCAGTTGGCTCCGGGCCGGCCCGTGAAATAACCCGGATTGTATGGATGATCTGGCGAAGGTCCGAGCCAAAGCTCATAATTTAGGCCATCTGGCGGCGTGCCTGCCGCTGGTAAATAGCCTGGCTTTGGTATCTGTCGATTACCCCAAACATGAACATCTTTGAGTTCCCCAATCGCACCATCGTGGATCATTTCACGCAACCTAGAAAAGTTATTGAAGGCATGACGCTGCATGCCTACCTGAGTAGCCAACTTATGCTTCTTCTTCAAATAAGTCTCACGCACGATCCTTGCCTCGTTGACGGTAATGGCGATCGGCTTTTCCATATAGACGTGCAGATCGCGATTGAGAGCCCAGTTTGAAATAAAGGCGTGGTGATGATCCGGAGTACAACAAAGAACTGAGTCGAGCCCTGGATGGTCGAGACACTCTCGCCAGTCCTCGTAAATCTTAGCTTTAGGGAATTCCTTTACAGCGAAGGCAAGGTTTTCGCGACTGACATCGCAAATCGCGACAACGTTTTCTTTGTGCAGAGTACCGTAATGTGCCTTAGCGCGACCATAGGCTCCGATCAAAGCAATGTTAAGACGGTTATTTGCTGAGGTCGCACCAAATAGCGATCCTGACGGAGCGATCATAAAGCCAGCACCAGCTACGGCGCTTTTTTTAAGAAAATTGCGTCTGTCAAAGGGTGATTCAAATAAACTATTTTTCATGATATATTCGTCTATGGTTTAATTTATTTTAAGATGATAAACTATTTGCTAATGCTGTTTATGTTTTCAAGAACCGGCTTACCCGCTGCCCAAAGGAGTCCACGAGTGATCATCTCCATGTAATTGGGCTCTAGCATGGTTTCATTGTGATGTCCAATCGAAGTCCCGAAAACCCTAGTCTTGTTGGGTCCGTATGCATTGACCCAGATGTTTGTATGCATCGTCTTTGTCTTTTTGGAGAGTGATTCCGCGAGCGGCGTCATCGTGGAGTATGCGGTCTTGATAAAATAGAGCTCACCTTGGGGCGTCTTCCAGTCGCTCATACCCTGCATAATTTCATGTTTTGGGGCGGTGATTTTAACCTCAAAGGGATGTTTTGGTCCATGACCTGGGGAATGCACGCCACAGAACTTCCACCACTCTTCAGCGGTCGGCCCAGTCCGGTAACAGTGCATCGAACAGTGAATCATCAAGGCAGGTACGCCTTCACGATGGGGCTTTAAAATGTTTTCGATATAGTCGACGTCGCCAATGTTAGCAAAGCACTCGTTGTGAACCACAAGATCATAGCCCTTTGCCCAATCAGGATTCTTATACAGCTCCAAGAGGCGGTCACCCGCCTTTGTGCGCTGGTGGTAAATTGTCCACTCCACAGGTAATTTAGAATAAAAGTCGACTGCCGACGGGATAATTTCTCGCTGCGCATCATAATCATGACAGCAGCCTCCAGTAATTAATAAGGCCTTGATCGGTTCCGCATTAAGACCAAACGGTAAAGCCAGCATGGTAAGAGTGATGAGTGAAGTTTTCATAGAAAGATATCGGGATGATAAATGTGTTATTTCTTAGACTGCGGTTTCGGGTAATCTTGGTTGGCTTCCATTTCGATATCGGTCGGGGTGCGAGAAAATACTCCGCCCTCTGGCACCTCGCATTTTGCCGTCCAAACGAGGGCATTGAGTACAAGTTTACGAAAATCATCCTGCTGCCAGTTCTTGTGAAAATGACCACCAGTGAAGCCAAATCCGCGCCCCCCGTCGGGCCGTTCATAGGCCCAGGCGACATGTTGCTGCTCGCCAGCTTCAACTGCGGCTAAAACAGTCGGATTACTACCGCGATTGGTGTCCTCAGAGCGATCCGTGAGGCTTCGCACTGGCGGCAATGCAGATAAAATTGGAATCACGCCCTTCATTTCAGGCTGAAAGCGCATATGATAATACCATTCATCAAGGATAGAGAAAGGCTGCACCCCTTGAGTGATTGGATGTTCGGGAAAGTCCTTAAATTCAGCGGTCCAGTGTGGATTGACCGACCATCCGATTTCAAAATAGCCACCGATCCAATCAAGGAATTGTGCTCCTAAATGTTCTGGCTCGACCTCAACACCGAAATGCAAGCAAGCGACGCCCACACCATGGTCGACCCATGCTTGAATCTCACTTTGATGCTCTTTCGCCATATGGCGCTTATATCCATCACAGTACATGACGATCGAATCAGGCCTTGCTTCATTTTTTTCTCGTTGAGGCCACTTTCCATCAATCACTACTTCAGCATTAATATTGAGCCCGCTCTCATTCAGACAGCGTGCGAGTAACATAGATCCTGCCTTGTGCTCATGCGCTCCGTAGCCGTGACTTTTCTTTCCAGCAAGAAAGAGAATCTCTTTGGTATCCACTGAAGCAGTCAAAAGAGCGCCACTTGAAAGCACCAGCAGAGCCGAGCTAATTCTTAAGATGTCAGGATAACGCATAAAAAATTAAACAGTTTGTCACTTAGTTTGCTCAATTTGTTGCCAACTTTTTTTAAGAAATTGTAGCCCTTCGACTGCCAGTTGCTCGGGGCTGCTGTATAGCGAGCGCCAGATCGATGCCGCTTTGGCGATGACCAGATTATCCTCAGAAAAACTCTCAATGACGACATCGCCTTTGTAACCGACATTATGGAGGGCTCCCAGCACGCCGGTCCAATCCACTTGATCCTCCCCGAGTAAACCACGATGACTGGCGCTGGCGTGCACATGCCCAATATGCTTTGCATACTGACGAATGGCCGCCCCAGAGTCTGCCTCCTCAATGTTCATGTGAAAGGTATCAATATGTATTTTTAGAGCATCACTGCCAACACGATCAATCATCTCTACCGCTTGTTCAATTGTGTTAATACAATCTGTCTCGAAACGATTGAGTGGCTCCAGCGCAAGCATGATACCGGCGTCCTCGGCTTTACCGCAAAGCTTCTCGAGGCCTAATGCGATTTGATCAAATTGCGATTCCCGCTCGCCTGCAGTATGTGCCCCGCTTCGACCCGTCCGCGAATACATCGGCCCACAAACAATCTTTGCTCCCAAGGCATGAGCTATCTCAATGAGTTCAGAAACATAATGAGTCGCATTTTTAACTTCAGAGGGGCTACCCCTCAAGTCACGACCAGAGCCGAAAGCACCGCAAATAACCGGTTGCCCAAGCCCCGATGATGCCAAAGCTGATTTAAGCTTAGAAACTGAAACTGACGCAGGCTCAACAATAGCAAGTTCAACTAATTGCGCACCATATTTCTCAAAAGTTGCAATTAGGGGTAGATCAGCATCCGTAAATGCTGGACTGACTAAAAAGGTATTTAAGCCAAATCGCATATTATAAACTATACCATTTTAACAGTTAATTAGCTGTTAGATGATGCACGTTGCAACTCAATTGGCTGGTAACCGCCCATCTTGCGATAATAGAGGGCAATCAATCCGAATGCGATCAGCATGACCAATGGAAAGCTAATGGCGGTGGTTCTTAGAGATTGACGTGAGGCCTCATTCATTGCCTCTTGCAATTCATCAGTCAAACCCTGCTCTGCTGCAATTTCTATGGCCCTTGCACGATCAATTGATTCATACGACGCACCGAAAAAAGAAGCATCAGACTTCGCAGCTATATGTATCTCTTCGGATACCACTTTCACATTACTAACGGTATGACTATCGTTAAAAACGCCCAGAATTGGCGTGCCAATAATCCCTACGGCGAGTAAACCAATCGCAGTCGCGGAGTTGAGCGTTAAAGCTCCACCCTTAGGGAAACGCTCTGCAATAAA
>PKCJ01000016.1 GCA_002862945.1 Opitutia bacterium
GGTCGTCCATTTTCGATTGTAGTTCAAATGCCGCCGCAGTCCATGAGTGTGTTTCGATTTCAAGGATAACCCATAATGATTGAATCTGATCTACTCGAAGACCTACAATCACGTATCGCTTTCCTAGAGAAACACGTGATTGAACAGGATGCTGAAATGTATCAACTTTCCAAAAGGATTGATGGCCTAGTCAAATCCGCCAAGGAACAAAAAGCGCTATTAGCCGAGGTAGCCGAACTCAACTCGCAGGGCGCAGGCGATATGCCAGCAGACGAAAAACCGCCGCATTATTGAGACGCAAACATTTGTAGAATGCGACTTTACGCTCTTAACGTTTTCATTCTAGGCAGTTGTCATCTTGCTTATTTAAGTTCTACTTATGCAAATGAATTGGAAAAAGGTTAGTAAATTTGATGAGATAATATACGAGAAGTGTGATGGCATTGCAAAAGTGACGATCAATCGTCCGCACCGACGCAATGCTTTCACCCCTGACACTGTCGCCGAGATGATCGAGGCCTTTTCTGACGCGAAGGATGATACTACGATTGGCGTCGTCCTGCTCACTGGCTTAAACCCGCAGACTGATGGGAAATTCGCCTTCTGCGCGGGTGGTGATCAGAAGATTCGTGGGCACAAAGCTGGCGGCTACGTAGGAAATGATGGAGTCCCTCGTCTCAATGTGCTCGATCTGCAAAAGCTCATTCGCTCTATGCCGAAGGTCGTGATCGCGCTCGTTGCCGGTTACGCTATTGGCGGCGGTCAGGTATTACATGTAGTTTGCGATATGACGATTGCGGCGGATAATGCCGTTTTTGGGCAAACGGGTCCAAAGGTTGGTAGCTTTGACGGTGGATTTGGCTCTAGTTACCTGGCTCGGATTGTCGGTCACAAGAAAGCCCGCGAAATCTGGTATCTCTGTCGTCGATATGATGCGAAAGAAGCTTTGGACATGGGCTTGGTCAACAAGGTCGTTCCTTACGAGGAACTTGAAGCCGAGGGCGTGCAATGGGCGAGGGAGATTCTGCAGCACAGTCCACTTTCTATTCGCTGCCTAAAGGCCTCTTTCAACGCTGACGTGGATGGACAGCAAGGTCTGCAAGAACTGGCGGGTAACGCCACTTTACTCTATTATTTAACTGAAGAAGGCGAAGAAGGGCGAAAAGCTTGGAACGAAAAGCGCGCTCCTGATTTCAAAAAATACCCATGGTTACCCTAGTAAAAGTTTTTGCCGTCTCAGCGTCTTTCATTGTGTGGTTACTCCCGATTGGCTGCGGAGTTGATTCGGATGTCGGTGTCGATCAGGAATTTGCATCGACCCCCAATGTGCGTGAACAGACAATCGCGCCCGAGGGTAAGGTTCCTGCCGCTGCTATAAGTGAAGTAGCCGTTGACCAGCCCGTCGCCTTGCTCACAGAGCTTGTAGAAGATGCGGTCGACCTATTGGAGCCACTCGCATTCACTGTTGTTACCTATAATGTAGAAAATCTATTCGATGCGGACGATTTTTCCATGTTCGACGACTATAAAGTCGATTCGGGATATACTCCACGCAAGTTGCTAACCAAGTTACAAGGCATAACCAGTGTTTTGAAGTCAGTGAATGATGGTAATGCTCCAGAGATTCTCCTCTTTCAAGAGTTAGAGGCTGATTTCACGCCAGAGTCGACGGTTGAAGATTATGACGCCTTCCTCGAAATGTATAGCGACATCACCGTCGCGGACATGCTCGATGCGGGATGGTCAGACGCCTACGCAGGCTTCCCAGCCTCAGCATGGCTACTCAAGGCACTTGCTGATGAAGGTCTTACTGGCTACCATGTCGTGACCGCAGAGTATCGGGGCACTGGATCCGGTTCCGCCCATACAAATGCGATCTTTTCTACTTTTCCTATTATCAGCCACGAGGCGCACCCCATTGTAATGGCACGCGACATAATTGAGGCCGAGCTCGAGGTCGAAGGCGAGTCACTCTTTGTTTACGTAAATCATTGGAAATCGGGCGCTTCTAATCCTGATCGCGAACCGATTCGCGTAGAGAACGCCAAGGTGCTGCGTAGCTTGATCGATGCTCGGCTTGAGTCTGATCCCCAAGCTGATATCATCATAGCTGGCGATTTGAACTCTCATTACAATCATTCAGCTCTCTTTCCCGAAATAGTAACTGGCGTGAATGACATCCTTGGTTCCTCTGGAAGCGAATCTTTCTACGAGACCGATCTTTACAATCTTTGGTTCGAACTCGCTCCCGAAGCTCGCTACTCCGAAGTCTGGCGCGGTCGCATTGGCACACTCATGCATATGCTAATCACCCCAGGACTTTACGATGACAGTGGTATCAGCTACATTGATGGCAGCTTCGATAAGCTAGTGATCCCGGGCATCAACGCCGATGCGATTGGTCGTCCTGTTAGATGGCATTCTGCTGGTGAAACGGGCGGGGGTGTGAGCGATCATTTCCCTGTTTACGCACGCTTTTCGCTTGGCGCTTTTGAAGCCACTTCGACCCTCAGTAGTGGCAGAAATGTTTCCGCTCACTCGTTCCCACTCAACGTAGCCGAATTTAATGGAGATTTGAATCTCAAAGATGGAAGCTTTCTCAATTCCCTCAGCGATGCCGAACTCATACCTTATGTTGGCCAGCTTTACACTGTAAATGCCTACGTCGAAAGCATACGCCCTTTGCGCCTTAAAGTGGGTCGCCGCACATGGCCAGCCTACTACTCTGATCCTCGCTTCATTGAAGAGGGTGGCTTACCTCTTTATGTAGATAACCACAGAGGGCAGGTAAGCCTCGTAGTACAGTTTAATTTCTATCGCGGTAAGAGCCAGCTCATTGTCGAAGATATCCTTGGTTCTTGGTAAAGTAATTGCGGGATCAACACGCCAAAAATGTCTGCTCATAAGGGGTCTCATGAAGTGATTTCGAGTTGCCGTGATATTTTTATTATGTCATCCAAATCCCGCGCTTGCGCCTCTCTGTGAAATCACCCAAGTTCCGCAACTTCATATGAGCAAAAAGTTCTACATCACTACCGCAATCGACTATGCTAACGGTTCGCCGCACCTTGGCCACGCCTACGAAAAAGTGCTGACGGACATAGTCGCGCGCTTCCGCCGCTTGATGGGCGACGAAGTTAGATTCCTAACCGGACTCGACGAACACGGACAAAAAGTACAAATGTCAGCAGAGAAGGCAGGCGTGACTCCGATCGAAGTCTGCGATCGCCTCGCTGCAGAATTCGAAGGCCTCTGCGCCGCACTCCACATTACTAACGACGACTACATCCGCACCACGCAGGATCGCCATAAGGTTGTAGTGCAGGATGTTCTTCAGAAGCTTTACGACAAAGGTGAGATCTACAAGGCTGATTACAACGGCTACTACAGCGTGCGCCAAGAGCAGTTCGTCACCGAAAAGGAAAAAGTAGACGGCAAGTGGCCGGAGATCTATGGCGAAGTCACTGAAGTGACCGAGAGTAACTACTTCTTCAAACTCTCCCAATACCAAGACTGGCTTGTCGATACGATCAAGACCAACGAGCAAATGATCTATCCGCGTTTCCGCAGCGCCGATGCCCTCCAATTTCTCAAAGAGCCACTCAACGATCTCTGCATCTCTCGTCCTAAAGAACGCTTAGAGTGGGGGATTGAGCTACCTTTCGATAAAGACTTTGTTACCTACGTATGGTTTGACGCTCTGACTAACTATATCACCGCTGCTGGATACGGCACCAGCGAGTTCGATGAACAATGGCCAGCCGATTATCATGTGATTGGTAAAGACATTCTTGTGCCACCGCACGCCGTTTATTGGCCGATCATGCTCAAAGCGCTCGACATCGATTTGCCAAAGCACTTCCTCGTTCACGGTTGGTGGCTAAGCTCCGGTAATAAAATGTCCAAAAGCTCTGGCGAGGTCGTTAAACCGCTCGATCTAATCGAGCAGTTCGGTCCGGATGCCTTCCGCTACTTCGTCACTCGCGAGATGAATGTCGGACAAGACTCAGAGTTCTCGCTTGACCTCTTTATGCGTCGCTACAACAGCGACCTCGCGAACGATCTCGGCAATCTCGTAAGCCGTCTACTCAATATGGGGCAGCGCTATGCCGAGGGCAAAGTGCCCTCGGTTGAAGTCCAAGACGCTCCTGAAAAGGAGCTCAAAAGCCTCTGGGAGGACAGTGCGAAAGAGCTCATCCCCCTCTTTGAAAACTTCCAGTTCCACAAGGCGCTCGAACTCATTTTCACCTTCGTTTCTGGCATCAACCGCTACGCCGAGACCCGCGCTCCGTGGAAGCTTGCGAAGTCTGAAGAAGCCGCAGATCAAGCGGCGCTTCGCACTTCATTAGCGACCATGGCCGAAGCCCTTCGTCTCGCGGTTGTCATGTTGACACCCGTCATGCCAGAGATTTCTGATAAGATCCGTGCCTTAGTTGGCGCGGAAAGCTTCGATCGCCTTGAGGGCCAGTTAGAGTGGGGTAGCAAATTAGAGGGCAAGGCCCTCGGCGAAAAAGCCATCCTCTTCCCACGCCCTGAAAGCAAGTAATTTGTTTATTTTCGCTCAATCGATTACTTGGGCTACGTCGACAATAAGCTCTATTTCAAATAACTAAGCTCCTTCTCTAATATGCAAAAAAACGCACTCCTCTCTGTTAGTGATAAATCAGGCCTCGTGCCTTTTGCTAAAGTACTCGTCAAGCAACACGGTTACCGCCTACTTTCTACTGGCGGCACCGCCAAGCTACTTGAAAAAGAGGGCATCCCTGTGACTGAGGTGAGTGACTACACGGGCTTCCCTGAAATGATGGAAGGCCGCGTCAAGACCCTTCACCCAAAGATCCATGGCGGTCTTCTCGCGCGCCGCGACAAAGAGGGTCACATGAGTGCCGCTGCCGAGCACAAGATCGAGATGATTGATCTTGTGGTGGTGAATCTCTACCCATTTGAGGCAACTGTGGCCAAACCCGAGGTCACCTTTGAGCTGGCCATTGAGAACATCGATATTGGTGGCCCCTCAATGCTACGTTCTGCAGCGAAGAACCACGTTTCAGTATCCGTCGTGGTCGATGCAGCGGATTACGACCGTGTGCTCATTGCGATGGGTGACGAAGCCGCCACGCTCAAACTACGCCGAGAGCTTGCGCTCAAGGTATTTCAACGCACCGCAGCATACGATGGCGCCATTGCTGCCTACCTACAGGATCAAGTTGCCGACGAACCTAAGCTTGAGGATATTTCTGGTATCCCTTCAGAGCTTAAGATTGATCTCGCCCAAGTGCAAAGCCTGCGCTACGGCGAGAACCCACACCAACAGGCAGCGCTATATGGCAGCTTCTTCGATTGTTTTGAGCAGCTACAAGGTAAAGAATTAAGCTTTAACAACATCATCGACATCACCGCCGCGACCTACTTAATTGGTGAATTTCAAAAGCCCACCGTAGCTATTCTAAAGCACACCAACCCTTGTGGGGTGGCCTCGGCTGAAACGCTTCTCAAAGCATGGCAGCAGGCCTTTGTCACTGATCAACAAGCGCCTTTCGGCGGCATTATAGTGGTCAACCAAACCATGGATGCCGACCTCGCTGTGATCATCAGCAAGATCTTCTGCGAGGTGATCATCGCACCGACCTTCACGGAATCCGCGCGTGAGGTATTCGCCACGAAAAAGAACCTGCGACTGATGACAGTTAAAGCCAGCTTACCTGCGGACTCCTTAAGAGAGCTTCGCTCCGTAGTCGGCGGCGTGCTTATGCAAGATCGCGATACTATGCCGGATCGCCCAAGCGACTGGAAGATTGTCTCTAAGCGCCAGCCATCAACCGAAGAAATGCGCGCCATGGCTTTTGGCTGGAACGTGGTCAAACACGTGAAATCCAATGCTATCGTTTACGCTGGTTGCGAGCGCACCCTAGGTGTCGGAGCAGGGCAGATGTCCCGTGTTGATAGCTCTAAGATCGCAGTCTGGAAGGCTGGCGAAGCTGGCCTTGACCTGAAAGGTTCCATCGTCGCCTCTGATGCATTCTTCCCTTTCGCCGATGGCCTCATCGCAGCAGCCGAAGCCGGAGCCATCGCAGCGATCCAACCAGGCGGCTCCGTCCGCGACGATGAAGTGATTGCAGCTGCCGACGAGCGAGACATGGTCATGGTCTTCACTGGCAAGCGCCACTTTAAGCACTAATCTTATAGACCGATTCCATAAAAAAGCCAGGCTCCAATGCTCAGCTTCTTTAATCTCTGCTTCGTTTCGATTTAGATCAGAGGCTCGATCCAAGACTACAGATCGTCACTTAACCTTTGCCATCGGAATCTAATTAGCGGTGGTCATTACTAAGATAGGCACTTTAGTTTTGATCCATATGTTTTGCTCTTTGAACAGCTTAGCTGTGACGGCTTCACGGGCCTCAGCGATGGTTTTTACGGGCATGCGTGGGCTCTTGGGCGCGGTGTTAAATTCGTAAGCTACGTTGATGATGCGTTCGGGGCAAATGCTTACACTGTCGTCTTCAGGGATCTGGACAAGCCAGCCATTAAGGTCTTTGTCTCTCAGTTTGTACTCGGTGTCGGCGATTAGGATGGAGAATTGCTTCTTCACACCGGGTGGGCGATTGAGCTTTTCTTGCTCTTCTGCTTTAAGTTACATTTCGATCTCTTGCATGATCTCGTTGATCTAGCGAATGTCGGGTTCCTTGCGCTAAAGAATGGATTGGGGGGTTTCGACGTCGATTTTTGACATAGTCTTTAAAGATCATGAATTTAGAAATGTATATCGATGCAGAGTCGATTATTTTTCTAATTCGAAAAGTAAATCGAATGTTTGGAGATCTTGGCTGTTGATTTCAGAGCTATCAATGAAGGTGTATTCTCCTGTGTCGCCCCAGTCCCAAGTCTTGCCACTTATATAGTGACGCACAGGGAGGTCGGAATGGCAGGGGTCAATTTTGACGGTATCAGCCACTGTGCTAATGACTTGGGCGGACATGTAATCGGGATCTCGGCTAAGCTGCGAGTAGACCACTATATTCTCACTGTCGCGGTGGATCGATTCGATCTGGAGTCGCCAGCCTGCATCGGGCGCATCCAGACGCACCGTAATGGCCAAGTTCTCATCAGTTTCGGTGTTCGAATCGGGAGTTTGGACGAAGGAACCCGCGACGACTTCCGTGACTAGGCTGGGATCAAAATATTGACGAATGGCACGGTTCACCTCTTTGGCGGTCAATTGGCGAAGGAGGATCGGGTATTCGTCGATGTATTTGGGGTCAAAGCCGCGTTGTATGAAGCTGTGAACCTGCCCAGCGACGCTACCAGTAGTGGAGAGGCCGACTATGTAAGAACCAGTCAAAGTTTCAATGGCGGCCGCAACCTCTTCTTCGCTAACGCCATCTTCGAACCACTGCTGGACGACTTCGCGGGCGGCTTGAAGACCCTCATTTACGACACTGGGTGAAAAGCTGGCTGATAGGGTCCAATTGCCTTGAGTCAGAATATCGCCCTGATGACGAGCGCGGATGTCGTAAGTGAGGCCGCGGTTTTTGCGGACTTCTGTCATGAGTCGGGAGTGAAAACTGCCACCTAGGATGTAGTTGCCTACCATGAATGGGAGGTAGTCGGCATCAGTGCGCTGCAGCCCGGTATTGAAGCCGAAACGGGCTGCGACGCTGGTCTTGTCCTCGATATAAATGCGCTCGGCGACTTCGGTATTTTCGTTGGGCAAGGTGTTGAGTTTTGGATAGTCGCTACCGCCTTCCCAGCCGTCGAAGGCGTTTCCAACAGCAGCCTTGAGTTGTTCAAAGTCGATGTCTCCTGTAAAGATTAGCTGCATCGAGGAGGTGCCATAGTGAGCATCATGAAAGGCAGCTAGATCTTCGATTGTAGTGGATCCTATGTCAGCCTTTAGCTCGTTGATCGGCAAACTGTAGTTGATATGATCTTCGGGGTAGAGGATACGAGAGAGTAGAGCACTTGCACGGTAGTCAGGGTTATCAATGGCTTGTAGTAGACTGGCTTCTTGGCGACTTTTCAGAGTCTCGAGTACCTCGGTTTCGAAGGCTGGATTACGTAACTGATCGGCAAGAATTTGCATAAAAGAGCCGGCATCGGCACGGAGAAATTTCCCCGAAAAGTTTAGGCTTTGATCGCCAGAGTTGAAGCGTAGGTTGGCACCTAGCTGGTCGAGTTTTTCCGCGATTTGAAAGCGGTCTTGATTGTCGGTGCCCTTATCTAGCATGGCTGCAGTTAAAGTGGCAAGCATGGGGGCACCCGCTGGACAGAGGCTGTCGCCCGCGGCGATACTGCCGACGAAAGAGACGACGTTATCGATAGGAAGATCGATGGCAATGAGTTCAATGTTGCCAATCTGGGCGCTTTGCATTTTTGAGCCGAAATCGACGACAGGTTTGTTTGAAGCCGTAGTCTTGGAAGAGCTTAGCTTGTCAGTCCCCACTGTGCTGTGTAATTTGCCAAAAATGGTGGGGTCGCGGTAATAATTAGGCGCGGGCATTGCATTTAGGCTGGCACTGAGGGTGTTTAGCACCTCGGGAACGAACCAACCAGTGGTGCAGTTGCGTTCGATAAAATATTTGGTGGCAACTTCTTTAAGGGCATCGGCGGAGACAGCTTGGATTGCCTCTGGTAAATTGACATAGGCCGACCAGTCACCCATCGCGATATTTTCGTTGATCTGATCAGCGATCCCATAGGTGCCGTCGCGTCCGTAGAAGGTCCCTGCTTGAATGACGGATTTAGCTCGAGCTAGTTCGTCGAGATCAACGCCGCCACTTATCAGAGTCTCGATCTCTTTTAGGATGACCGCTTCGGCTTCTTCGTGGGTAGCTTCTGGTGTTAAGTAGGCGCCGAAAATAAAGAGACTTGGATCATGTAGTTGTGGCGCAAAGGTGAACGTGGCGTTGGCTTTACCCTTATCTTCAAGCGCGCGATAGAGACGTCCCGTCTTATCTGCTCCCAGTATTTGTTGAAGTAAGGTGAGGGCAGCCCAGTCTTCGTGCCTGCCTTCGGCCACTTTGTATCCAAGCATGACGACGCCGACTTGGCCGGCGCGCTTAATCGTAACGCGACGCGGTCCTAGTTGTTCAGGTTCGGTCGTCTTGACTGCAGGTATGGCTTGCGGGGCAGAGGGAATTTTACCATATTGCTCGGCAATAGCTGAGAGTGTTTCAACTTTGTCGAAGCCACCGATCACGGTGATGACCGCGTTCTCTGGCCAGTAGTAGGTGTCGTAAAACTCGCGCAGCTTTTCGACGGAAGTATTTTCGATATCTGAGCGCCAGCCAATAGTAGGGTGGCTGTAAGGGTGCGCCATGTAGGCGGTAGCAAAGAGTTCTTTGATCAGTGTGCGCACTGGGCTGTTTTCGCCACGCTCATATTCGTTATTCACCACGGTCATTTCTGAGGCGAGGTCTTCCTCGCGGATCAAGAGGCCGCGCATACGGTCGGCTTCGAGTTCAATCGTCATCGACACATATTCACTCGGCATCGTTGCGTAGTAATTGGTGCGGTCAAACCAGGTTGTGGCGTTGGCACGCGCGCCGATGCGCTCCATTTGGCTGGAATAATCGGAACCCTCGGCGCTGTTAAACTTTTCAGTGCCCTTAAACATCATGTGCTCAAGAATATGCGTCGCCCCCGTCGTACCCGTGACCTCGTTACGCGAGCCGACTTTGTAGGTCACCATGACAGTGGCTACGGGGAGTCCTTCATTCGGCATCAGCAAGATGCCAAGACCGTTAGAGCTGAGGCGATACTCTTCAATGCCGTCGAGTGTCTGTACGTGTTCCACGCCAACAGGGACAGCTTTAACCAAGAGCGGCGAGGTTAGAGATATGCAAAGGAGGCAGGCGAGTACTGGTAAATCTAGGATTCTCATTATAAATCGATTTCTGTCATGAATTGGGCAGTCAAAGACCCCATATTACGAAAGCAAGTTTATCAGAACCCATTCCCAAAAAAGTGTTCAGAAATAATTCAAAATCTTGTAATTTAAGCCAAGATATTCTCCAGTCGCGTGATTAATTCCTCACGCAATGGCTTAGCAGCTTCGCTCAGCGATCGCTGTTGTCGCTCATACTTGAGCTTTCCCGCAGAGGTCTCTACCTTAATTGGCTCGAAACCGAGCGAAGTGCAATCGTAAGGGCTCGCCTGCATGTCGAGTTGCCGTGCAGTCAAAGCATACTCAAAGCACACCCATAGCAGCTCTGATCCGACCCATGGCATGCACTGAGTCGCTAGCTTGTAGAGATCCATGTTGGTGTGCAGGCAACCACATTGCTCGTTGTCTAAACGCGCGTCTTTGCTTGGCTGGCTGCGGTTAAAATCTTTCGCGTCTGGGCTAAAGAATCGGAACGCATCAAAGTGACTGCATTTAATCGGACGGCTACGCACAAAGGCATCTGTCGCAGCTTGAGAGAGCCGTAAAGGCAGCCGCTCTGCGTGGCGAACTTCGTTCTCTGTATCGCCTTGATAGACCATGGCCCATTCGTGCATGCCGAAACAGCCAAATGCGGGTGAACGCGCGCTTACACTCTGGCAGAGGCGTAGCGCCATTTGTAGTCGATGGCGCGTGGTCTCTTTCATATTCGAGGGATCTAGTGATGTATAGCTATTTTCAACGCGATAGTAGGCTTCTTTAAAAGTCTCGCCAAGGGGTGCTTCCTCTAGCCTGACGCCATGTCCCGGATGCCATGCCTCTAGCTGTGAAGGCTTGTTTCGGTAGTAGATAAATAAAAAGTCGTAGATCGGGTGCATTTGCCCCGTGGCGCGCCGCTTACGATAGGGAAGCGTCCAGCGCTCCGCCCGTTCTCGGTGCTGTGATGCGAGCTGCTTCCATTTCTTAGAGCTAAGGATAAGGTCCCCGCTTGTTGATTGGTTCGGTTTTTTATGGCGATCCGCGAGCAAAAGCCCCAAGTCTGAAATCTCCGTTTTCATTGATTGGTTGAATTGTTCGGTAGCTCCTCTGCTTGCACAAGGTAATAAAGCATGGTCACCCAACAGAGCATGAGCGGGTAGAGTAGGCTGCAAAGCAAGATGGACTCAACGATGCCAATGCCCACACCGACCCATATTCTGAACATGTCCATCAAGACCAGAATACAAACCGGTATAATGACTAATATGATCGAGAGCACATAGCCAATCGAGGTCGTATCAACGTAAAATCCAGATTCCTCTTTTTCTAGCACCATCCCGCAGTTGGGACAGAGCTTATGGAGGCGCAACCAGTTCTTAAACATTCCTAATTGCCCGCAATTAGGGCAACGCCCCGTCAGCTCACGACTGAAAATCTCGCCACGCTCGACCTTCATCATTCGCTGACCAGTTCTGCGCCCTTAATTAAGCGACAAAAGACCTTCTTCGAGGCGTTCTTGTGATGGCCATCCTTGGTGTCGGCTTTGAGAAGTTCTTTGTAGCCTACTGAGAGACGCTCCAGATCGACAATGCGCAGGTAGACTGACGCGCCTTCGTAACTGTGGACTTCGGGGGAGGTCCTCCAAATCTGTCCTTGTGCTAATTTCATCGGCACACGCAATCGTGCGCATCGCGTGTTGGCAATATTCTAAATGCCCTTGGCTTGCCTTTACCGATGGCAAGCATAGCTTGAAAGATCTTTTACCAATGAATCAAATATCCATGAAATATTTAGGCCCTCAAATCACAGCCTGCCTGACACTTATCTTATCCATCAGCGGTTTTCAGTTGACCTCTATTGCCTCGGAAAAGGATACCTGTTCTATGATAGAAACTCCAAAAGACGTAAATTCTGTTCCATCCGATGCTGAGGTCACCGCTTCGGGTCTAGCTTCCCGCGAGCTCACTGCCGGAACTGGCTCCGAATCGCCCTCTGCTGCGGACACCGTTACGGTGCACTATAGCGGTTGGACGACCGATGGAAATCTCTTTGATAGCTCAGTAAAACGTGGCGAACCGACTAGCTTCCCGCTCAACCGCGTAATTAGCGGCTGGACGGAAGGTCTTCAGTTAATGGTAGTTGGCGAGAAGCGCCGCTTCTGGATTCCTGCCGATCTCGCTTACGGCGAAAATCCCGGAGGCGGCCGCCCCGGCGGCCTGCTAGTTTTTGATGTTGAGTTGCTCAGTATCGAAAAAGCACCCGAGCCACCCAAAGTGCCCGAAGATGTCGCCGCAATCCCTGCGAGCGCAGAGGTCCGCGAGAGCGGTCTTGCGTCGCGTAAACTTTCAGATGGAACAGGCAGCGCCCATCCGACAAAGGCCGACATGGTCACCGTACACTATAGCGGTTGGACAACTGACGGCGAAATGTTTGACAGCTCGGTCATGCGCGGCGCACCCGCCACTTTTGGCCTCGGACAAGTCATCCCAGGTTGGGCTGAAGGGGTGCAGCTCATGGTCGAAGGCGAGAAACGTCGTTTCTGGATCCCTGCTAAACTTGCTTATGGCGAGAACCCTCAAGGCGGCGCACCCGCTGGCACGCTGATTTTCGATGTCGAGCTGATCAAGATTGGGCGCTAGTATGGAGCCTGCGAGTGCTCGTTCACGGCAGCAAACGTTCGCGCGCTTGCTCCTTGGGCAGGTCGCAGATGCCATTCGGGAAAAACTTCAGCCGATTTTTGGCGATCAAATTGTAGGCCCAGTCGCGCAGAGGGGTGGGTGTCAGGCGTAAAAACCGCCCCAAGAAGCCCCAAAAGCCGCCTACATCGATCAGCGCACGAGCGACTGCCTCTGAGCGCAAGAAGAGCGACCGCTCATCCGAATTGCTACAACGGTAGGCGACAGTCGAAAGACATTGGGCGTCCCGTAAATTAGCCGGCAAATAGCTCTGGGCTGTCTCACCTTGTAGCGGAGCGAAGTATATGCGCTCATACCGATCTATTTTTAAAAAGAATCGAACGCTCTGCGCACACAATCCACAGTCTCCATCGTAGAAAATAATGCGAGATGGCTCGCTGATCGATTTGAATTCATTCATCTTGGCTTAGACTAGACCTCAAAGGGATATGAATCAAATAAATTGCAAGCAATCTCAAACTACCTAATCATAGCACCATGCGAAGTCTGCCTAAAATAAAAGTCTGTGGCCTCACTCGAGAAGAGGATGTCAAATTGACGCTTTCACTAGGGGCGGATTATTTAGGCTTTATCCTCTATCCGCAATCGCCGCGCGCTGTCCCGCTAGATCGCGCGGTCGAACTCGCTGCAGCTGTGCCAGTAGGGCAACGAGTCGCTGTCGATGTGGCAACGAGTCTGGATGACTTAAAACGCTACCTCTACGCAGGCTTCGATTACTTTCAAATTCATTTTGGTGCTGACTTTGATCATAGCAACTTGGCTAAATATTCAAAGATAGTAGGCAAAGAGAAGCTATGGCTCGCGCCGCGCCTTGCATCCGAAGATACTTTCTCGGAAGACATTCTCGATTATGCTAATACGATTCTAATCGATACCTTCGTTAATGACCAATTTGGCGGTACGGGTAAAGTAGGGGACTGGACACGATTCAATGCACTCAAGGAAAGATATCCTCAAACAAACTGGGTCCTCGCAGGCGGACTTTCGCCCTCAAACCTACTTGACGCCCTTGCGTCCGCAACTGCCGACCATCTCGACATCAACAGCGGAGTCGAAATTGCGCCTGGTATCAAGGACGGCGCAAAGTTACGCGAAGCATTTAAAGTACTCCGCTGAGTTTGGGTTTGCCTAGAGCGGTCAAAGATGCCTTAAAATTGTATTCGAATTTTTTTAGGATTTTATTTACCGATTTATAGGCTAGGTTGCCGAAGTAGCTCAGTTGGTAGAGCAATTCATTCGTAATGAATAGGTCGACGGTTCGATTCCGTTCTTCGGCTCCACAATATGTGTGCTTTGCAATGCTCTGCAATGCTTGATAAGACAGTGTCAGTTCCAACCCGGCTCAATACTTCCACTGCACACGCTGTGGAGATGATTAAGGTCTTGCCGTGTGATTAACATAAGCCCTGACTTATACATTCCCCAATACCTGAGAAAAGTGTAAATTAGCCAAAAACCTTACTGTTATGAAGATAAGATTTCTTTTTTTCCCCTTAATACTTGCTTCACAATTTAGCGTAACTGCTACCGGACCATGGGGTTCAGGCGTTCCGGGATCTCCAGAAATGCTGGAATTTGAAGCTAAGTGGCTGCCAATGGCATCCTCACCAGCGAAGATGCGCGGCCATGAGAGTTTTAACCAGCAAAAGTATGGCATGTTCATCCATTGGGGCCTCTACTCACAACTTGGTGGGGTCTACAAGGGTAAGAAAATGGAAGAAGGTGGCACTGGCCCTCGCGTCGCAGAGTGGGTGATGCGCCGCAAAGAAATACCACGTGCTGAATATGCTAAGCTTGCCGACAGTTTTAATCCAACCCGCTTTAATGCTGCAGAATGGGTCGCTGTAGCCAAGGCAGCAGGGATGAAATACATGGTCATAACCTCAAAGCACCATGATGGATTTGCACTTTTTGACTCAGATGTTAGTGACTTCAATGTAGTCGATGCGAGTCCCTTTGGTCGTGATATCATTCGGGAACTCGAGCAAGCCTGCGAAAAAGCTGGGATTGCCTTCGGGGTGTATTATTCGCACTCTATCGATTGGAAAGACGGTGGCGACGCAGGAATCAAGGACTACGGTCCCGAAAAGCCTGAGAAGAAAGTTTTTGCTAATTACTTTGATCCCGCACCAGTCAAATTCGACGATTACATCGAAAACAAAGCCTTGCCGCAGGTCCAGGAACTCGTGGACAACTATAAGCTATGTGAAATATGGTTAGATACCCCTATTTACATACCAGCTCGTCACAGCTTCGCATTTTACCAGACCATTTACGACGCCGACCCTGAGATCTTAGTCAATCAACGGATAGGCAATCAATTTGGAGATTTTGGTATACCAGGTGATAATGTGATACCTGATCAGATTAATAAAGATGCATGGGAGTGCGTTGCGACGACGAACAATTCATGGGGTTATAAATCGTATGATGACGATTGGAAAAAACCCATTGAAATACTCTATTGGTTAGTCGCAAATGTAAGTAAGGGGGGTAATCTATTACTTAATGTTGGTCCCGATGGACGTGGTGTCATGCCGCCTGAGGCCGTTGCAAATCTACTCAAAGTTGGCGAATGGCTAAAGATTAATGGCGCCGCGATCTATGGCACGAAACCTTGGCATATCGATCACGAGGGTGATTCTGAGCTCAAAATGGGCGGCACTGAGCACCGAAAAAAAGCCAAGCTCGACTTTAATTTTGGCTGTGATGATTTCTGGTTCACACAAAAAGAAAATAAGGTATACGCTATTGCGCTAGCACGGCCTGAGGGGAGAAATATTTTGATCAAATCCTTATCTAACGAGTCAATTGATAAGATTCGAATGTTGGGACAGGTAGTATACCTAGACTGGAAAAAAACCGATTTGGGTGTGGAAATTAAACTTCCCGCTTTTATGGCAGATGGCATAGGGTTTGTAGTCGAAGTAACACTTGAGGATTAGTCAATTTTCCAAAACTAGGATATTGGCTCTTAGTGTTAACTAATTTTTATACAGACGTGAACTCACACAGCTTTTGCTTTTTGAAAACTGCGGACTTAGGCTTCCCATTCGGACATCCTAAAACAGCTCGCAGAGTGGATCTACCACAGTGGTGTAAGGAAAATCATGTGAACCCATGAGTGATTTCTAGCCATTATATCCTAACTCGTTGAGCCCTTTATCATGAATATAGAATACCAATTAATGGACATTATAGACATGCGATCAAACAATCCAAATTTAACCTAGACTGAGTAAATTAAAAAGGATTATTAAATTTTAATTCAACTATATCTAATGCCTTGAGTCACATGAAAAATCTATCTCTTGCAGTATCTATCAGCTTATTCCTATGCAATGCACTTTGCGCCAAGGGTAATACTCTTTATGTCTCCAATCATGGATCTGACTCGAGTGTAGGTAGTAAAGGATCCCCTTTCTTGACTATCGGTGCTGCACTCAAACGAGTCAATGAAGGCGATGTTATTGAACTAGCGCCTGGGACTTACCGTGAGGTAATAAAACTACACAGTAAGCACGGAATAACCATCAGAGCAGCTGAATCAGGCACAGTAAAAATCGACCCTACTAAACGACTTCCAAAAAAGTGGGAGCTAGAAGAAAATGGCATTTGGTCCTTATCAAATGTGGAGGACATATGGCAACTCTTCTGCGATACAGACCTCGTTTATCTCGCGCGTTGGCCTGATGCTACCTTCGAGGATGGTAAGATTTGGAGGATGATGGAAAGCTGTCGCTCTACCGATGGAGGTTATAATCATCACAAAGGGGAATGGGAGGGTCTAACACGGGTAGGACTCGTATATGACGATCAATTTCATATACCTGCTAGACCTGGATTTACTGAAGGTGACTCAAGGTATGTATTCGACCCTGATATTACATTCACAAATCAACCACCCTCATTAGCAAGCACTGGAATTGATTTTTCAGGAGCACTTGCGGTGCTGAATATAGCGCACTGGCTAACTTACACACAACCAATTGTTTCTCATGATGCTGGTAGTGATCATTTCACTTATAGCACAGAGCTCATAGGTCACAAGAATAGCGAACTTAAACACTTTAAGAAACGTTTCGCATCATATCACATTCTAGGACTCCCTGCCTTAGATCAATGCAACGAATGGTGGTATGATCAGACGGAAAATAAAGTTTATTATAAGCCAGAACTCGGAGCGAATCCTAATGAATTAAATCTCTACGCAAGATCAGTCGATTTCGCAGTAGAGTTGGCTGGATGTTCTTCGATTAATTTCGAAAATATTGATTTTTTTGCGGGTGGTTTTTGGCTAAACTATTGCACGGATAGTGGCTTCGATACTTGTCGTTTTGATTACCCCTCCACTCACAAATTCGTACTCGGAGCCTTTAATTGGTTTGCGAATCACAACCCCAGATCAAATCCAAATAAAATGTCTAGCTATATTGGGGGCAAAGGAAATTATTTTCTCAATTCAGTGATTCACCGAAGTAACGCACCCGTTGCCTTCGATAGTGATGGAGTCTTAATCGAAAACTCGCTTTTTTCAGATATTGAATGGCAAGTAAACTCCAATGGGGGATCCGGTTCCGTAATGTTTGGTAAGAATGCGATATTTCGTAGAAATACTGTGCTACGTGGTGGTAATTGTGAGGGCATAAGAGCAATAGGTAGTGGTTCTGTAATTGAACTGAATCGTGTTACGGATTCTGGCAATTTACAGCATGATGGATCCGCTATTAATGTCGGCACTACCAAACATGCGGGCACTCGAGTCGCATATAATTGGTCGCACGATACAAACGGGCAAGGGATACGCTTCGATTACCACGGAGAGCTGGTTTTTCGGCCTGATGGAAAAGTATATGGAGATGGCGTCTGCATGAACAATGTAAGCTGGAATACTATGACCAATCAGATTAAAGGCGATCGCCACTTGGTCCTAAATAATACTATAATTAATTCTTCCAGTTACCCCGTCTTTGAAGAGGAGAAGGTCACTCTATCTGTTCAAGGATTCAGATCTATGCACGGTATCATGGGGAATACGCACAGCCTTACTCGTAATAATATAGCTACAATCAAAAATCGATCTTGGAATTTAGACGCGCCGGGACGAATTAAGAGTGATGGCTACGCGCCACCACTTGCCTCGGAGATACCTGGTAAGTCAGACAGCAATATGCTCACTCCTGGCGCAAGCTGGATCTACCTGCGTGACCCGAAAAACTACGACTTTCGTCCCAAGGAGGATTCACCTCTTGTTGATTCAGGCGCTCTCGTAAAAAGAGAGGATCTACCCAGTGCGATAAGTAATTACAAGGAACAGAATATCATAGGCTATGCACCTGATATGGGGGCATATGAATATGGTGCTTCTCGGTATTGGATACCTGGGCGAAAGACTACAACGGCCTCTTCTCCTGTGCCCAAGGACGGTGGAAAGGATGTCCCCCTAAATGCAGACCTTATGTTCCTCGAGGCGTATAATTCTACTCATCATCGTATCCTTATGGGAGAGTCGCCCGATTCATTGGTAGAAATAACTCAGATTAAAAACTTAGAAACGAATATCGTCACTCCTGAGAAACTTAAACCGGGAACCACTTATTATTGGCGAGTGGACGCTCACGTCCCAACGGCAAAGCAAGCAATCCAAACCGGTGATCTCTGGCACTTCTCAACTAGTTCAGAATAAACCTAATTATTTTAGGAATCTGTTAGTCCCCTAGAAATCCTTTGTGAAGGATTTAAAGAGAGCAAAATACTGATCGAGTGCTACTTTTGTTGCATCCTTTCGGTTATTCTCTGAACTGAGGTGAACTTCTTCCACCACAACAGCCATTTCCTGTGCTGTCACTTGTCGAGCGCCGCTCAAATTTTCAGCGAAGAATGCCACCGCTTTCTCCAAGGAGTAGGTGATCATGTGGATTTTATGCAGTTCCAAGGCATCGAGATTGGTCTTTGCGCGCAACTGCTCAGTCGTAGATTGCATGACCTCCACAGCACTAGATTCCGTTTCTATATCTTCAAGCTTCAGGTGTTGAATAGGTTTTTCATCTTGCTTGTTCGAAACCGTAAGCTCGCTATTTTCTTCGACCGTCTCGATGTCTTTTTGACAGCCGAGAAAGCCCAGTCATAGTGCGACACAAAGGATTAGATGATATGGTTTTTCCATAGATTGCGTTGACAAAAACTTGGCAAACGCAGGGGTCAAACTCAAAAAATTTAGGATAAAAAGTCTCACAAATTTTATCCTGTGCTGGACGTCGTTTTGATTCATGCGCATGTAGTTTGATTCATGCCTTCACTATCTTCAGCGACATCTTCTAAGCCAACTGTTAATTGCTGTGTGGAGCAGGCTTGTGATGATCTTGATTTAAAGCACTCGCGGGCTTGGTTGCGGATTGCAATTGCGGTGGTCTTTGCTGGGCAGGGGATGGTCTTCTCCTTGGCCTTGAACATGACCCCGCCGCC
>PKCJ01000044.1 GCA_002862945.1 Opitutia bacterium
GCGGAGAAAACATCGCCAGACAATGAGCTACTTAACGCGCTAGGCGTGCGATACTACAAAATTCGAAAAGGCTTAGGATTTAACAAATCAGCAAAGGAATATGGCGCATTTCCCTCCGACCCCTATTCTCACACTCCCGCGCACAGCGGTGCCCAGCAACCTGGAATGACTGGGCAGGCAAAGGAAGAAATAATAACGCGATTTGGCGAGTTAGGTATTCGTATCCGCGCGGGTGCACTCAACATTGATCCTCGATTGCTGCAAACTTCCGAATTCACCCACCAATCACGCACCTTTGAAACAAGGAGTGTGGACGGTCAGCATGAAAGCTTTGAACTCAAAAGCGGCTCACTCGCTTTCACTTATTGCCAGACACCTTTCATCTATAGCATAGGCACTGATAAGTCACACATCCGCATAGAAATAGACTATCAGGATAATAACCAACAAGTATCAGAGGGCAGTCATTTGCCAGCAGATGCTTACCTAGATGTGATTCAGCGAAAAGGCAACATCCGCAGTGTGAGGGTGAGCATACCAGAGCAGATACTCTTCCAATAAACGAACCGTCAACTTTCTGTCACCTGAAAGATAGTTGATTTTATAAGCTAGCGCATTGGAGTGCTTAATACATATACTTCTTCAGCTAATAAATATCATTATAGTTTCACCTGCCACATGAACGTTCTTAGATTATCTAACAATGCGACGAGCATTTTACTATTAGTCCTATTTTCTGGCTCCAGCGTGGTATGCGCTACACCTAATGCTTCTCTCAACCCAGAGCGCTGGGAGTTCTCTTGGTCGGATGAGTTCGACTATACCGGGAAGCCGAATTCAGAGATCTGGGACTATGATTATGGCTACCTTGGCTTTAATGAAGAGCTACAAAACTACACCGACCAGCCTGAGAATGTTCGTGTAGAAAATGGCGTCCTAGTCATTGAAGCTCGACTAGACGTAGTCAGTGCTAAGCGCTCTAAAGAAGTGGTGCAGGAATTAAAAGGCTCCAACGCGGATGTATCGATACTTGGCAACAAAGAGTTCACTTCGGCAAGACTAGTCACTCGGGGTAAGAAAGAATTTTCTCATGCGCGGGTGGAAGCACGTGCACGCTTTACTCAGGGTCGCGGTTCCTGGCCAGCGATCTGGTTGCTTGGTGACCAGACAAAGAACCTGTGGCCTATATGTGGTGAGATCGATATTATGGAACACGTCGGTTACGATCCAAACCACGTTCACTCGGCCGTCCACACAAAGCACTCAAATTTCATGAACCACATCAACGTTAAGGACAGTGTGATCTTGCCAGATGTCTGGGCTGAATTTCACAGCTACGCAGTTGAATGGAGCGCAAGCGAGATCCGGTTCTTTATTGACGACATCTGCTACCATGTAGTGCCGAAGGGCAAACGTACTGACGACGACTGGCCCTTTACTGAAAACGACCTCTACTACCTAATCCTTAACATTGCCGTTGGGGGTAGTTGGGGCGGGATCGAGGGCATCGACATGGAAAGCTATCCGCAACAGATGATAGTTGATTACGTGCGCGTTTTTAAGAGAAAATAAATTTTGCAGCCTCCATTTACCAAATCCGGCAAGTAGTTAAACTAACTATCAGATTTTGGAGTGTAACTATTTGGCCCATTCGGGGCGGTCTTGATATTCAAGCTTTTGGACATGGCGGTTACGCCCTGGTTTAACTGCTTCGTCTTGCTTTTTCGCAAGAGCAATCAGTTCTTCAACTACATTAGTGTGTTTATCTGCGACGTTATACTTTTCGCTTGGATCATGGCCTAGGTGGAAAAGCAGAGGATTCTCATACTTAATTCTTGGTTCACCATCCCCCCATGCACCTTCAGTAATTAGGTGGAGTTTCCAAGGGCCTGAACGAACCGCGTAGAGTTCCTCTTTTCGATAAAAAAAGAATTCACTGCGTGGACTGATGCCGCCCTTGAGAGCGGGCATCAGATTCAGACTATCTTCGCCTACTGCAGTCCCTTGCCCGAGCGCCACAAAAGTGGCGAAGAGATCAAGCGCGGAGCCGATATCTCGACATACGGAGCCAGCCTCGATCGTTCCAGGCCACCAGAACAGGGTCGGCTCGCGCATACCACCCTCCCAGGTAGTGCCCTTGCCGCTACGCAACAGCCCTGCGCTACCGCCACGTTCATCCATTACAAGCCAAGGCCCGTTATCAGAGGTAAATACCACGAGGGTATTTTCGGCCAAACCAGACTCCCTGAGGGTATCAAGAATAGTTCCCACAGATGCATCTAATTCTTCGACGACATCACCGTAAAGTCCGCGCCGACTTTTGTCGCGAAATTCAGCAGACGCATGGAGTGGTATATGTGGAAAGCTAGACGCATAGTAGAGAAAAAATGGCCGATCCTTGTTGCTCTGTATAAACTCAACGCAGCGCTCAGTGCTACGACGAGTCAGAGTTGTTTGATCGCACGGATACTCAATCACTTGATCGCCTTCCATCAACGGCACCCAGTCATTGATCTTGTTACCCCTAGCCTGCACATGCTCCAGTGTCATTTCCTCGCGAAGTAAAACGTCTTCAGCGAGCGGCATCCTCGGATCAAGACGCATATCGTTTGAATACGGAATGCCGAAATAGCTATCAAAGCCCTGATTAGTGGGTAGATACTGAGACTGGTGACCGAGATGCCATTTACCTACACATGCAGTCACATAACCCGCTTCCTTCAGTGCTTCGGCTATGGTGACCTCTGCTGGGTCTAAGCCTTCGGCCGACCATTCAAAAAAAACGGCCGATGCGGTGCCCGTCTTGACTGGATAGCGGCCAGTGAGTAGACCCGCTCGGCTAGCAGTACAGACGGGGGCAGGCGCATAGAAGTCAGTCCAGCGCTGCCCTTCGGCAGCCATTTGATCCAGATGGGGACTGTCAATGGTCGGATGACCATAACATCCTAAATCACCGTAACCTAGATCATCCGTAAAAATCAGCACAATATTTGGCGATTGTGCAGCTATACTCGGGGTAGAGAGCCAACAAAGAAAAGTGTTAATCACGCAAGCACTGCATAGGCAGAAATTGGAGGCTCTAGGTCTAGTCTTCATCAGCATACTCAAAAGATAGATTACTGTGAGTAAGGAAGCCAACTGCTAATTCCCGAGCTTCTTATACTAGCCTAGGCCTGCAATAAAGTTCAGCAAATAAATATAGGCCCACTCGGCGCCTACGGGCTTGGAGGGCTCGCTTCATCAGATTCCTCTGCCAGTGCCCTAGCTTCCGCCAACTCTGCTTGCATCTGCTTAATCGTCTTCTCATCCAAGGCTAGAAAGAATAAGACAACACCGTTGAGCAATGCGAGTACACCGGGGATAATACTATACATCACACAAATGCCCATCAAAGCGCCAGGTGATTGTTCTTCATTCGCTTGGTAACCAAAGCCTGCAAGCATCCAACCTGAGGCTGCGCCACCGACGGTCAGCCCTAATTTTTGGGCGAACATCGCAGCAGACATCACCAATCCAGTCGCCCGACGTCCGAACTTCCATTCTCCATAATCGGCCACATCTGTGTAGAGCGCCCAAACTAATGCGGGTGTAGGACCTGCTAATAAACTACCTAGTAAGTTGACCGCGAACATCGTCCAGTAGGCGTGCGCTGGGATGAAGAAGAAGCCAATGACTGTCGCTGAATTCAGCAGGGTAAAAAATATCAAGGCATTGCGTTTACCCATTGCGCGACCTACCAATCCTGTGAGAGTCACTCCTGCGATAAACATGAGCGTCCCCGATGATAAGAAAACTGTAAAGCGGTCAAACTCTAGGAAGAACCACGAATCAGGGTTACCAAGGGTGAACAATGGAAGAAAGCCATCATCGACATAATACTTAAAAAAGTGAGCGCCCACTGCGCCTCGAACGGCGACATTCGATAAGGTGCATACCGCTGCGATTACCATGATCACCCATGGCCTGTTACGCATCAAAAAACGGATGTCATCACTCAACTTGACGTGCTTCTTTGGTTGGGGCTTTACGCGTTCTTTAGTCGTCACGTAAGTAATCAAAAACATTATCACAGAAACGACCCCAAACAGCGCCATCGTCGATTGAAAGCCTAGCGCCTCATCGTCTCCGCCAAACATCTTGACTAGCGGACGCACCAACAAGGAAACAACAAAGCCGCCACTGAATGCTCCCACAAAACGATAAGTGGACAGCGCCATTCGTTCCACGGCGTTCGGAGTGATGACGCCCATCATTGCGGAGTATGGGACGTTAATCGCCGTGTAAATCATCTTAAAACCAATGAAGGTAAGATAGGCATAAATTAGTTTTCCCAACTCCGCCAAATCTGGATTGGCAAATATCGCATAGCCAAAGGCGCCATAAGGAATCGCAAACCAGAGCACGAAGGGACGGTATTTCCCTTTTTTGGTCTCCACCCTGTCAGCGATCGCGCCCATAATTGGGTCATTCACGGCATCCCAAAAGTTAGCCAATAGATACATGGTGCCGACCGCGCCAGCACTCAAACCGAACACATCCGTGTAATAATAAAACAGAAAGATGTTAAAGAACTGAAAGTATAAATTAGAGGCTGCGTCACCAAGACCGTAGCCTATTTTTTCAGTTCGAGAGAGCGTCCCGCTATTTTTTTGTGTCTGCACAATTTGACGAGAGCTGAATTTCTAACGAGTGGATCGCCAAGTGTGTCAGTCTAAAATAGAATCTTAGCAGATAGGTTGTAGGAGCGTGATTCGCGGTAGAATCCGTAATTTTCGCGTCCGGAGAAATCCGTGTTGTCGAACAAGTTATTCACCCTAAAAGCCACGGTCAATTTAGGCGCACTTCGCTTCTTACCGAGCTTTTTCTCCCAGGTAGCAAATGCACTGGTAGTGTGCTCGTCGCCAAAGTTTAGATAGACGCGGTCGGTACGGCCGCCATCAACAGGGTCTCCGACTGCATCACCATTTTCATCGTAGTGGAGGTCGAAGCGAGTCTGGTTTGCAGCAGAGCGATAGCGCTGAGATGCGCCAATCGTAAGCCCCCTGAGCGCACCGCTTCTGAATTTGTAACGCCCGGTGAAGGTCGCACGGTGATCGGGGCGGCCAAAGAGTTCGAAGTTCTCTGGGTTAGATACAAGGGGATGAAGCTCCAGAATTTCATTGGCAATGTTGCAATTGTAGGAGCCAATAAAGCTCAGCCCGGGCAATGGATTGTAAGTGAAATCTAATTCTACACCTTGGGAGCGAGTCTTGTCTCCTACACCGCGTCGTCCGGGAAGATTCGCACTAATAATATAGCCAGTGCCGTTAGCGTAGTAATTCTCGGGGAACTCGTCACCGTATATTTCTGCTGGATATATGATATTGAGCAATCCGGTGGAATAGGCGAACTCGTTATCATTTTCTTTAGTAATGGAATAGTATGCTAGTTGACCATCTAGCTTGCCGTTCAATAAGTCGAAGCGTATTCCTGCCTCAACCCCCTCACCCAGTTCTGGCGGCGCCATCTCTGCGATAGGCGTACGTTCAGTGCCGGAGGGTGTTTCAATGGATTGTGCGTAGTTGGCAAAAATACCGATTTCGTCGTTTACCCAGAATAGCCCCCCAATAGTAGGGTTAATCTTGTCATATGTGACTGATTGATCGTTGTTTCTGCCATCGTCAAAACCTGGGTCATAGCCGTCCAATAAAACCTTGCGTAAATTGGAATCAACTTGGATGTAGTCATAACGAAGCCCAATCAATGTGTGCAGTCGTCCGTTAAAGAACTCACTTTGGTCGGCAAACCACAAGCTGTTGCTGTTGACCTTAGAAAAGGTCGTCTTACTTAAAGCCCACTCTGCAATTCCTGAGGTTGGTAAGCCACCTATTTCTGAATCAATGGTTTCATTGAATTGTAAGATGGAGCGATCAGCGGTGAAGGGCTGCGATAGCGAAATATACTCAAAGGCTCTCTGGGCATCCGTCACTCGGTTGTTGCTCACGCGCCAGTCTTGAAGAAAGGCTCCATTCGGCAGATTACCCGTGCCATCTCCCACAGCTCCCACGGGGACTTGGTCGTAGAATCGTTCGTCCTTGGTCTGCGTATTGAAGTCCCAGCCAACAATGATGCGGTTCTTGGCCTTAAACCAATCGTTTTCGAATACTAGGGCGGTGCGAGAACCCATGCGATCGGTACTGATGTCGTTCTTAGTCCAATAGGTTCGTATATATTGTTCACCCACTTCAATACTCGGTCTAGGATTAGGGCCAAAGAGATTGGTATCGTAGCTATCCCTTACGCGTATTGCGCCGTCCGAATCACGCCCTAAAGCTTTGGCATTCAATTGTTCGACGTTCATCGACAAGTTGAGTTGCAAGTTGTCGTTAATTTCATGGGTAAAGTCGGCCATTGTAAACAAGCCATCACGGTCGTTAAATCGATCTGGTCCAGACACGGCTCCATAGTTTGCGCTGTTGACCAATGCATAGTGATCACGCAGATCCTGGCGGCTGGTTACCGGATCAATGTGAGTGTTGTCCTCCGTGTGGTCGATTATCCAATCTAGGGCCTGCTGTGGCAAGTATTCGACCCAGTCAGGGGAGAAGGGCACCTCGTAGCTGGTAATGCTGCTATTAAAGTCGGCCTGGCTCAGTATGCCTTGATAGCCGTTATTTGGGTCGTTGTCGTCATCGATTTCGGTCTTGTCTCGCATGGCGCGATAGGGAAAGCGGTTAGTCGCACTTACACCCTCCAAGTGCAAACGTAATTGCGTTTTGGGCGTTAGCCTCATGGTAGTCGCTACTGTCAACGCATCCAGTTCGTTGCTTTTGAATAGATGGTCGTAGCCTTGTTCACTGTGAACACCCATCACGCGGATCGCAAAGTTGTCGTTGATGATCTGATTGGCATTGAGGGTCATACGCATGTAGTCCTTGATACCTGCGGCTGCGGATAGGGCCTTGGTGTTGCCTCTGAAATTTGCCAACATAGGAGCGCTACTTACGGAACCGCCTGGTGAAGCTTGTCCAAAAATCAGGCTGTTGGCTCCTTTTATTATGTCCACACGTGCAATGTTATAACTATCAGTGGGCAAATTACGTTTAAAGAAATTAAAGCGTGAAAACGAATTGCGGAAACCGCGGATCCGGATGCGGTCAAGTGAGAATCCATTGGGGTCCTCATCAATGGCAGCACTCACCATTGCCAGATCTTCCGTGTTAAGAATATTCAAATCATCTAACAACTGTTCGTTGACGATCGACATGGAGATCGGCGAATTTTTAACCAGCGTATTGGTTCGTGTGACTGAAGTACTGTTAGCCGAGTAATAGCCTTCGTCCTGATCATTGGAGACGACAAATTCGGGCAAGACGTAGAGCTCTTCCTCAACACTCTGGTCGCTTGCGCTTGGAGTCGCACTCACTAGAGGCTGATTAGCGTCAGGTGTGGTTTGACTAATTAATGTTAGAGGAGCGACTAATAATAAAGCCAGTGCGGGGCGCATAAGGTCTTTCATAAACAAATAGTTTGTGTGGGATAAAAAGTTTAGAATGCTTTTAAAATAATGCTTATGCAAACAAACGACCCTTCATTGCGCTTTTGTGCACAACATGCAAGTGCAATTTGTTTTGTTACATCCTTAACTTAATATACCTATCTTAAAACTTTCACTCAGACAAACTGAGGCAAAACTGACTATGAAAACACAGATCTTATTTTTTTTCACGATCCTTCTAATCCTTTTACCGGAAGCGATTTGCGCCAATATTTATGAGGGTTTCGATATGGCCGATCTAAATTCGACTCCGCTCGCTAGTAGTGAAGCCACTCGCCTCGGGCATACAAGTCGTGGATGGAACAGCACCTGGCAGGCAACTGCTGGAAAGCATCTTGTATTGGCAAGAGATTTAGAAATCAAAGGATTTAATTCCGTTGATGGTTCATTGGAAGTCAGAGGTGAGCGCAAACCAAATTCTATTGGTCAAGGCGTCGCTATGCGCCAGATCACTGATAGCTTCATTGGTGATGTTTATGGTAGCTTTCGCTTTAGCGCAAACGCCCTAAAAATTGAATCTGCCTTAGGCTTATTACTCTCTGTGCCGGGTCAAAATCCATTAAACCTAAAAACAGCTATATTTGCTTTCTCCCCTAAGCGTTGGGGCTCTGAATATGGTATGATGGCAGCCGGTAAAGCGCGAGTCACAAAAAGTGATGCAGGCGCGCCTTGTGTTCCAAACGTAAACTACTTAGTGGTTTGGCAACTCGAAAACCTACCAAAATTAGGTGATAGGCAGTCAATTATTTTAAATATGTGGGTGCTAGATGAAGAACAAGCATCTCATTTTGCCAGCAAAAACTCTTTTGAATCCGCCTTGCGTTTGGCTGAACTGGGCAGTGAGCCGGAACAAGTTGGCCAATATCTTCGCAAAGAAATAAAAAATTCTAAGCGCGGTCTGTTTGGCGGCATGATCGTATCATGCTTTTCTGTTGGAATGCCTAAAGTCACCTTTGATGAAATTCGAATTTCAAAACAGAGCCTTACTGATGCCGTCGGATTAAGCCGCTAGTATCACTACGGACAGCTCAGGTTCATAGAATATTTTGTAGATTAAGTGAGCTTTCGCAGCTGAACTCAATTAATTGGCGGACAGCAACTTTAATGAATAGACAGCTATTCAAGATTTCACATTGTACAATAATAACCAGTTATGTTACTATGAAAAAAATTCTGCTTCAAACACCCCTAGTTCTGCTGTGTGCTCTGATCGCGAATGGATCCGCTGAGGAAATTGCCATCACGCAAAAGAAAATAGATAAATGGATCGAAACGCGCCAAATCATCTCAGAAGAGCGGGCCAACTGGCTTGGAGAAAAGGCCATGTTGGAAACTTCTCAAGGCATACTTAGCGATGAGCTGACCGCATTGAATCGTGCCGTTGAACTACTCTCTGAGACCAGTACAATGGCAGATGTCGAACGTGAAAATTTGCAAGCGGAGCGAGAAGAGCTCGAGCGTTCCAACGAGATGTTGGCAGTCAAGGTGCGCACCCTAGAAATAGCTGTTCAAGATCTATCAGCCCGCTTCCCCACTCCCTTACTAGTCAAAATCAAACCCTTACTTCAAAACATTCCAGAAGATGTCTCTAGAACAAAAAAGGCACTGGGGCAACGCTTACTCACAGTGCTTGGTGTACTTTCTCAGGCAGAGAAGTTTAACGGAACACTCACACTGCAGACCAACGCACGCGATGTTTCTGGCACAGGAGTTCAAGAGCGAGTCACCACGCTTTACTGGGGATTAGCTTTTGCGGTCTATGTGGACGACGCTGGCAAATTTGCCGGAATGGGATTACCTGGGCCAAAGGGCTGGGAATGGTCGACGCATAACGAATCTGCATCCGATGTCCGTCGCTTTATCGCAACCTATTCAGGCGAGACCGACCAGCTAGACTTCGTAAATATTCCAGTAAAGATCCGATAACCTCAAAGTGATCTGAACCATGCAATCTTATAACAAAATTAAAAATGGCAGTATCATCTTGGCCTGTATCTTGGCCGCTTATTGCGCACAAGCCCAAGCCTTCAACCAAGCTCAGACACGGGCCGATGCCGATTTACGTGAAGCAGTTGAAACGCTGAGCCAAGTGCGTCAACAGATCGAAGAGGAAAAGCTACCTTTATCCACAAAAATTGCCACCTTAGAGGCTGAGGTTATTGAGGTGCGAACAGAACGAGATCGTTTACTTAGGCAGCGTGACAGCCGCACGCTTAACTTAGACAATCTGCGCGGTCGCGTTAGCAGCTTGAGAGACCAACAAAACTTCATCGTCAACCGCTTAAATGAATTTATAGGAGAATTTGAAGCACGCATTGATCTAAGCGAAATACCATTCTATATGGAGCAGCTTGAACAAGCTAAGTTGATACAAGACGATGTAGATGCAAGTCAGCAGCAGAAGCGCTTGAAACAAATCGAGTTGGTTGAAGCAGCGATTGAACGAATCAATGCGACGCTTGGAGGGCAAAGGTATGAGGGTAAGGCAATGACACCCTCAGGCAAACTGGAAGTTGGAACCTTCCTATCCCTTGGGCCACAAGTTTATTTTGCCTCACAGCTAAGCGAATCCGCTGGTATCGTGGAAAGAGAAGCCAATAATCCCGATGCAGTTGTGGCATCCGGCTTTACTCAGAAACAAGCCGAAGCAATAAAGGCAGTCGCTCAAAACGGCACTGGCTACTTACCATTAGATCCGACATTAGGGAAGGCTTTGAAAAAAGCTAAGGTTCGTAAATCTCTTATCGGACACATACAAGACGGAGGTGTGGTTGGTTACTGTATCATCGTACTCGGCGGACTTTCGCTATTGCTAGCATTGTTCAAAATTCGAGAAATTACCTCCTTCCAAACCGCCAAACCCTCGGCAGTTGACGAAGTCTTAAATGCCCTAATTGAAGGTGATGAAGCGAAGGCACGCACAACAGCCGAATCAATACCCGGCGTTTGTTCGCAAATGCTACTTGTAGGGATTGAACGAATAACTGAGCGCCGTGAGATCATCGAAGAGCTTTTATTTCAAAAGATCCTAGAGGTGCGCCCAAATCTAGAGCGGTTCCTCGCGTTCCTAGCATTAACCGCCGCCGCCGCGCCATTAATGGGCCTATTGGGAACAGTGATTGGCATGATTAAGACCTTTCAACTGATTACTATCTACGGCACTGGTGACCCCAAAGGCTTAGCTTCAGGAATTTCTGAAGCTTTGGTGACAACAGAGTTTGGTCTTATTGTCGCCATCCCCATACTCGTAGTGCACGGACTTTTGTCACGCATGGCTCGACAAAAAATTGGACAGCTGGAGCAAGTCGCTATCTCATTCGTCAACGGCATACACGGCATCCAGAATAAAGACTCTTAGATAAGTAGCGTGCAATGGAAGTCTCTCTACAGAAAATCTTTGAAATATGGCTGAGCGGCGGCTGGGTCATGATACCCTTATTTCTGCTATCGTTTTTGCTCTACACGCAGGCCTTCCGATTGGCGCTTTCCATAATGCACACAAAGCTGCCTAGTAACGAGGAGTACGCATGGCGTGAGTGGGTAATAGAACCAGATAGAGCAAAGGGGAAAATCAAGGAAATCATTTGTTACACTCAGGAGAACACTCAGTCGATTGAATACGTGCGCAAGCGATTCGATGAAATACGGATCACTCAATTGGCAATTATTGAACAACAGTTAAAATTTTTAAAATGTCTAGTTGGAGCAGCTCCTTTGCTCGGACTGCTCGGAACCGTACTCGGAATGCTGCAAACCTTTTTTGGCATTTCAACCAGCGCTGGCGTTGAAACGGCGACCGTAGTCGCCTCAGGAATCTCCGAAGCGCTGGTCACTACAGAGACTGGATTGACCATCGCATTACCTGCTCTATTTATAGTGATGTTTATTCAACGACAAACCCACCAAGAGGAGACCAAACTCGCACGACTCGAAAGTCTCACACTAACTTGCCTTAATCTGGGAGCGAAGAATTCGATTCCAACTTGATATGATGCTACGTCGAAGTTTGCTAGATGAATCAGAAAATGAGTTGGAGATCAATCTCTCTCCCATGATCGATTGTATCTTCATACTACTCATTTTTTTCATCGTAACCACCGTCTTCGTCGAAGAAGCCGGCATTCAATTGAATAAGCCCGACAGCACGGTGCTTTCCTCAGACCAAGAGAGCGAAGACTTGTCCTTCACTATTACTGCGAACAATAAGCTTCTTTATAAGGGGCAAGAGATTGCCTTAGCGCAAGTAAAGGAAATTGTTCGCAATGGACTCAGCAGCAAGGACACCCCTGTGAGCATCAAGACGAGCGGGAAATCTCGTCACGGCTTGCTGGTCGCGGTCTGGGACAGTGCAAAGCAAGCTGGCGCAGTAAAACTTAGCTTTAACAGCGTAAATTGATATGGCATACCGCAGATCCATCTATGCCAGAGAAGACGAAAAGGCAGAAATAAACCTTTCTCCGATGATCGATTGTATTTTCATCCTTCTAATCTTCTTTATAGTCACAACTGTTTTTGTTGAAAAGCCGGATGCAACGATTGAGAAGCCCTTTGCACTAACCGACTCAAACCTAGAAAAAAATAGCCTTATTCTAGCGATCACCGAAGAAAATAAAATCATCTACGGCAGCCGGGAAATTAGCTTGGCCGGTGTGAGCCTCCACGTGAGGCAGAACATTTTGAAAAACGAAATGCCAGTCATCATTCAGGCGGATGTGAATGCCAATCACAATGTATTCTCAAAAGTCTGGAGCGAATGTAAACGTGCTGGGGCTAAGAAAATTAGCATATCCACTCTAAAGGACTAGGCACAGATGAAATCCCACACATATAGCACTCAGTCCCCTCAAGGGGATAGGCCCATCGCTATGGTTTTAGGCTTCTCGGTCTCTATCATTATTTTCATAGCGATGGCCCTTGCCCAAATACTGGGGGATGTCCAAAAACCAGTACAATCTTACGACGAGCAGCTGGTCGCATATACCCCCCCTGCAATCGAGGATATACAAGAAGACATTCAAGAGGATGAGCCTGAACCTGAGCCGATGGACGCCATCGAAAAAGAGCCGCCTGAACTTAGTTTAGATCAACTCGATGTAGCTTTAAATCCTGGAACTGGGGGCAACCTTGCCAGCTCCGACCTCTCCGTTCCAGACTTTAGTGTCGGGGCTCAAGCATTATCCATGAACTTTATTAATTTTCGTGATTTGGATAACAAGCCCCGCCCGACACGACAAATTACACCAGTTTACCCACCCGCTTTAAAAAGCCAAGGTATCGAAGGACGTGTCTTTATCCGCTTCGATATCGACAAACAAGGTAATGTGGTCGATGCAACTGCAAAAGAGTCTGACCACCCAGCATTTGCAGCCTATGCTGTGGATGCAGTTCGAAGGTGGAAATTTGAGCCTGGCATGCAAAACGGGGAGCCAGTGCCCTTCACAATGATTGCCCCAATTGTCTTCTCCCTAAGTAATTAATTATTATGAAACGTATCCTGATCCACAACCTCCTACTGCTGGCCCTAGCGTGCATAACACATGCCCAATTAGCGACTGCACCGGACATACTTAAACGCACTTTTAGTGACGCAGCATTCATTGACCGATTCATTGGATCCTACGCTGCACTGGCACAAAGGGAGCCAAGCCCTAAGCCTGAGGAGATTAAGCTACTTAAGGAGTTAGTGGAACTCATTCCAGAAGAGCCAGCTAAAGCCACAGAATTACTTGAGGCTCAGGTCAACAGTGGCAGTAGCGGCATGACCCATATGGTCCTTGCTAATCTATACTTTCAAGCGGGACGTCTACCAGAGGCAGCCGAAGCCTATCAAAAATGCTTGCTTGGATACCCCGAATTCCTACGAGCACATAAGAACCTAGGATTGCTCTATCTACAACTGGGTGAATTGGACAAAGCCCTCGAAGCACTTTCCCGCTCGGTTGAACTCGGAGATAACGATGGTCGTACTTACGGACTCATCGGCTACTGCCTTCTGAATAAAGGTAAATATCTCCCCGCTGAAACTGCCTACCGCCAAGCAGTACTAAACAGCCCTGAGAATCTGGACTGGACCGCGGGGCTTGCTCAAACCCTCTATAACCTTGCCAAATACGAGGAGGCACTTGCGCTCTTCAAAGATCTCGCCGCAGAGAATCCAGACGAACAAGAATACTGGAGCCTCATGGTCAACGTATATCTTAATTTAGGCGATGACTCAAAGGCAGCATCCACTCTCGAAATCATTCGTCGTATGGGTCAGGCCAGCCCTAAAAATCTTGGTTTACTCGGAGATATATACCTGAATCAACAAGCCTTCTCTCTCGCCTTAGAAGCTTATCAAGAAGCACTCAAAACTGGAGACGGTCTGCCAGCGGAAACACCGCTAAGAACCGTAGATATACTCTATACATACGGCTCCTACCAACTCGCTGAACAACTCATCAAGGATATGCGCGCTCGCTACAGTAACAGCCTAAACAAAGAGCAATCGATGAAACTCCTGACGATTGAAGCTGGGCTCGCCAGTGCACGAGGCGACGAAGATGCCGCCCGCCAATCATTGGAAAAAATTGTCAAACAAGATGCAACTCAAGCAGGTGCGCTCATCGAACTCGCTCGTATTTACTACAAGCAAGCTCGTAAGCTGCGTATTGAAATGACCCCAGGTGATACGGATACAGAAATGGAGATTAGCGAACTCGTGCAACGCGCGATTCTCAAGCTTGAGCAAGCCGCAAGGCATCAAGACTTTCGACTCGAAGCACTCACCGAACATGGACAGCTCCTGGTCAACGAGACGCAATACGCCAAAGCCTTACCCCTACTCAGGCGTGCCCTTAACATGAAACCTAGCACAAACTTGCAAAGCTATATCAAACGTGTCGAAGGTGCAGTAGATGCGCAGCTCTAGATGGCGTAAATTGCGCACTGCATACATTTAGATCTTGGATCGTAAATTATCTGACTACCTAAAATCTTTCTTCATTTCTATAAATTAGCACCAGTAAGTAATATGCGTAAGCTACAATGCAGAAAACTAGCGTTCAAAAAGCTTAAAAATAGTACTTGCACAGTCAACTCATGCCCCTAGCTTACTGCGCTTCAATGAGCACCGACAAAAAAGCACTTAATCGCTCCCGCAATCCGATGGACTATACATTCCACGATACGGAGCTACTTTCCCGTTTCGTTACCGAGACAGGTAAGATCCTTCCTCGGAAAGATACGGGGCTTTCCGCAAAACATCAACGTCGCATCACGAACCGTATCAAACAGGCTCGTAACATGCTGACTATGCAGTAACAGATCTCCTACGGATACAGGACTTTTCTTAATCCTTCTCCCGAAAGGGGGAAGGATTTTTTATGGCTAGATTTCGAGCACCAATTGTAGCACAATAAAGACTATCAATGTGAACTGAAAACACTGGCTGTCGCCAGCGTTCTACGCTACAAATAAAATGTCCCACTCCTGCAAAATCCTCCAAACTTCCGCTGAGAATATTGATCTCTGCGTTGATTTGCTACGGGACGGAGTGGTGCTTGGGGTGCCGACGGAGACCGTCTATGGCCTGGCTGGCAATGCGCTTAAGGAAGAGAGCGTGCGGAGAATTTTTGAGGTCAAAGGTCGCCCCTTGCTGGACCCACTAATCGTGCACTTCAGTTCGATTAAGCAGGCAGAAGCACATGTCGAGTTTAACGAGCGCGCTCGTGCGCTAGCGGCTCAATTTTGGCCTGGCGCACTGACCCTTGTGCTACGGAAGAAGGATACAATTTCAGATCTCGTCACCGCAGGTTTGCCCAGTGTGGCTGTGCGCATACCCGGGCACCCGATCTTTCGCAAGCTGCTAGAACGGCTCGAATTCCCTCTAGCCGCGCCAAGCGCAAACCCCTTCGGTTACGTTAGCCCGACGCTAGCCGAACACGTAGCAGCGACACTTGGTGATCGCGTAATCGCCGTCCTCGATGGGGGCGCGTGTGAGTATGGAGTGGAATCCACTATCGCAGATCTGCGCAATCCTGATACTCCGACAATCCTACGCCCTGGGCCCCTCTCAGCAGAGCAATTGGGCATGCAGAGCGTGGAGGTGGAGCAGCCCTCAAATAAAACTGCACAGCCCGCGCCAGGGATGCTAAGCCTGCACTACAGCCCAAATACACCAATTATGCTCTTTAGGCATGGCGAAAGGCCAAGCTGTGTCCAGAAGTCGGAAGCGGTTTTGTATAACACGAAGCCGGCAGCGGACAAACTAGCTGAGAATATTTTTTGGCTCTCAGAAAGCGGGGACCTCAAGGAGATCGCACACAATTTGTTTACGCTGATCCAGAAGCTGGACGTAAGAGGCTACACTCAGCTCCAAGTCGAACGCGCAGAGAATGTTGATATTGGTATTGCGGTGAACGACCGACTAATCCGCGCAGCGGCAAAGCGATGAATTTGTTGTACTAGCGACTTCTAGCCATTACCATAATGACCCGCTCCTTAGAGCGGGGCTTTTGTGGATTGATTTCTAAAAGGTAGTTTACTTGGTCGCTTCATCGAGGAGGTCACCGAGGCTGGTGAGATCTTCATCAGTGGTCACGCTATCGAAGGCTTGGCGTTCCTTCGCGAGGTCAACCTCGTTGTAGTTGGCAGCCTTTACCGAGAGGCCAATACGGCGTTCGTCCTTATCGATTTTAATAACGCGTGCTTCTACTTGGGCACCCTCTTCGAGGACGTCCTTGATATTCTCAATGCGCTCTTCGCTAACTTGCGAGATATGCACGAGACCATCGATATCATTGTCGAGTTCGACAAATGCACCGTAACTGGTAATCTTAGATATCTTACCCTTGACCATGTCGCCGATCTTGAAATGTGTTTCAATTTCTTCCCATGGGTCGGAGGAGAGTTGCTTCATACCGAGCGAAATACGCTGGCTGTCTGTATCCACATCGAGAACGGTTGCGTCGACTTCGTCGCCTTTTTGTACCACCTCAGATGGGTGATTGACCTTGCGAGTCCAGGACATGTCAGAAACGTGCACCATACCGTCAATACCTTCTTCGAGTTCAACGAAAGCACCATAGGTTGTAAGGTTGCGAACCTTACCGCGTACACGGGCACCAACTGGATAGTTGTGACGGGCCATTTCCCAAGGATTAGTTTCAAGTTGGCGAGTGCCCAAGGAGATTTTCTGTTCATCCTTCTGAATACCGAGGACGACTGCTTCGACCTCTTCGCCAATGCGAAGGACTTCGCTTGGCTTGGAGATGCGCTTGGTCCATGAAAGTTCGGTAACGTGCACAAGACCTTCGACGCCTTCTTGAATTTCAATGAATGCACCATAGGGCACGAGGTTAACAACCTTGCCCTTGACTGTAGAGCCAATCGGGAAGCGTTCCTCGATCCTTTCCCATGGATTATCGGCAAGTTGCTTGAGGCCAAGGGAGACGCGTTCGCGTTCGCGATCGATCTCGATGATCATCACTTCAATCTCTTCGCCTTGCTTCAGCATCTCGGATGGGTGGTTGATACGACCCCATGACATGTCGGTGATGTGGAGGAGACCGTCAAGCCCGTCGAGGTCAACAAAGGCACCATAATCGGTGATGTTCTTGACTTGGCCGCGGCGTGTATCGCCTGGCATAACATCCTCGAGGAGCGAACGGCGTTTCTCTATGCGTTGCTCTTCGATGAGTTCGCGGCGGGAAACGACGATATTCTTGCGGTCGAGATCGATCTTAATGACTTTAAAGTCGTAGGTCTGTCCAACGTATTGATCGAGATTCTTAGGTGGCTGTACATCAATCTGCGAGGCCGGCATAAAGGAATCGACGCCGATACTTACGATCAGGCCACCCTTAACCTTAGAGCGCACACGACCGGGGATGATTGAACCTTCTTCACAGTTCTCAACGATCTTTTCCCAGTTCTTCTTTTGTTCAGCTTTATCGTAAGAGATAACAGGGTTACCCTCTTTGTCTTCGAGCTTTTCGAGATAGACTTCGAGCTCAGCGCCTACTTGGAGGTCACTCATGTCTACGAACTCAGATGCGTGAACGATGCCTTCGGATTTGCCACCAATGTCGACAACGACTTCGGTGGGGCGGATTTCGACGATCGTTCCCTTTAAAATGGAACCTTCAGCGAGATTATCGATATTACTGCTAGCTAGCAGCTCTTCCATGAGACTACTCATATAATTTGTATTTATTATACTGCGCGCCAGAGCGGCAGTTAGTTAGTGGTTAGAATTGTGTGGTGAATTCCACCCGCAAATGCGGCACCGACGGTCACACCCATCGTAGAGGAATGCGGAAAAGTAGATATTACCGAATCCTGCGCAAGGCTAAAATCCAGAGTAAAGAATCTTGCCAAACCCCCTGGGGAACGCTTTTTTTTGCGATTCTTTGCCGAATAACACTGATGGCTGGGTGGCGGAATTGGCAGACGCTGGGGACTTAAAATCCCTTGCCAGTAATGGCGTGCGGGTTCGAGCCCCGCCCTAGCTACTTTTTTCAAAATAATTAAATAGAGGCGGGGCACTCACCTTCGATGCTCCAGTTCATTGCGCACTCGGTCTTGTCGCTAAGCTCAGAACGAGTCCCCTAGAAATTTGTTAAAAACAAAATGAAAGACGACGAATCCCTTGACTCCTTCCGCTCCTCCCTGGATGCGAACTACGACTGGCCATGCCTTTTTCCTTTTAAATTTATCGTGCCCAGAGACCAGTGCCAAACAGTACTCGACCTCTTTGCAGATGATCCCGTCAAATCTAATGAGTCCTCCAGCGGGCGCTTTATCGGCTACACGATGGAAATGAACATGCACTCCAGTGACGAAGTGATCGCTATCTACCAACGTGTTGCCCAAGTGCCAGGTATTATTTCACTCTAAAATACTGTGTTCGCTTGTCGTACTCCAATATAAAGTTAAAGTA
>PKCJ01000036.1 GCA_002862945.1 Opitutia bacterium
GGCAAAACAGGTATCAATCTCCCGGAGGGCAAAAATCTCGTTGGTGCATTTTGGCAGCCTAAGGCCGTTTACATTGACACAGCGCTATTACAAACTTTGTCGCCGCGTGAGTTCGCTGCAGGCATGGCCGAAGTCATTAAATACGGCATGTTGGCCGACCTTGAACTTTTGAACGATCTCCTCGCGCTTAGAGGACTCGACGCTAACTCGTCTGAACTACCTGCCATTGTGCGCCGCTGCTGCGCGATCAAAGCACAGATCGTAGCTGATGACGAAAAAGAGACCGCTGCCTCGGGTGGTCGCGCCTTGCTTAATCTGGGGCATAGCTTTGCGCACGCTATTGAAAATGCAGCTGGCTACGGACAATACCTGCACGGAGAAGCTGTCGGCATCGGCCTGAGCCTAGCCACGCAACTCTCTGTGGCGCTAGAGCAAATCCCAAACAGCGATATCGCCCTCATCGATAAAGTGCTTCACCAATTTCAATTACCGACTCGCCTAAATGAGCCACTCAAATTGAGCGACCTGATGGCCGTGATGCAGCTTGATAAAAAAAACCGCAACGGACGCCTGCGCTTCGTTACCATGAGAGCGCTTGGCTCCGCCGTGACTACAGAAGGCATTGATCTGGCGCTCATCGAGCAACTCTGGCGTAAAGCAGGAGCGGAGTAGTGAATGGGTGCGTTAGGCTAATTTATGGCCATTGGAATCGATTACATTTTTACCTGTGTGACCCAATTAAGTTCAGGGGTCTTAGAAAACAGGTGATAAATCTAGCTGTTGCCCGGGCTCTAGGGTGTATTTTCCAGAACTATCCGCATCCTTGTCATTCCTGAAGAGCTGTAGCTCAATTGGCTCCTTGAGCTCAGCAGGTGGGATCCATTGCCATTTACCGATCTCTACAAACTCCATGGCAATGCCCTTGTCCCAATTTAGCCCGGCGCCACTCCCGCGAACAAAAGGCTTGTTCCCTATCCCAATAAAGACGGAGGCTATGACCGCGCTATCGCTTTTTTTAGTGCGCACGCGCTTCTTCACTTTTGAAGGAACCACATCACCAAACATATCTTCCGGTTCCGCGGTCTCGTCTTCGGGACCCGGAATGCTAGCTCTGTTTAGCGGCTCAGGCACTTCTTCGGCTACAGGCGGCTCGGGTTTCACTTCGAGCTCATCGACTGGTGGAGAGGGCTCTTTCGGTTTTTTAACTTTGGCGGACTTTTTAGTTTCTGGTTTGGGTGCTTCTCTCGTCGTTTCGTCGGCAGGGACTTTTTCTGCTGGCGACTTCTTAGACTTAGATTCAATAATGCGGCTGACTGCCTCGGAGGACTTATCCTGCTTTTGCTCAATCGCGCGCTGGAGCAAGTTTGGTTCAGGGCTGCGGGGCTTGCGCGAAGCGCGCTTTTTCTTAGCAATTGGTTCGTTGGGGTTGACTTCAACAGTCGCTGCCTTTTTAGGCTCCCCGACTTTTTCCTCAGCCGGCATATCTGGATCGGGAGATTCAACCACTTGAGCCGAGTTTTTGTCTGCCTTAGCGTCTAATGATTTAACTAAGCTTTCGACTTGCCCAGCGAGTGCTTTCAGCTGAATGGATTGCTCGGCTTGCTCTTTGCAAAGGGGATCGATTTTTTCCTCAAGCGACGAGGTAGGCACAGCCGCGTCGGGCTGCTGAGTATGTGCGAGATTGCTAATACCAGCCTCGAAGATCTCCATGCGCTCGACTACTTCTCCGACTTGCTCCTGCATGCTCACAATACGACGCTGTAAAATACGTAAATCGGCGCTGCGATCCTCCGTCTCCTCCCTGAGGCGCACCTGAAACTCTACTATATAGGGTAACACAAAAAGTGCCGCGCCAAGCGCGACCGAGATGACACAAGAAGCAACTTGCCAGTTAGATAGCTGCCAATCTCCCAATATCGAGATGACAAGTGCGGTGGCGACCAAGAGCACATCTCCGAGGATGAAAGGCCATTTAGAAAGCGTCGTTTGAGAGTCGTCGTCCGATTGCATATGCGATGCGCATGTTAATTATTAAATAATCATTGTTAATGCGATAGCGCGCACAACTAAAAAAGGCCGCCCCTCGCGGGACGGCCTTTTCGAAAAGTGGTAGTTGATTTACTATTTGCGGCCTGCTTCAACAAGACGCTTTTCCTTAACAAAGTTAGCAGCCTTGCCGATACGATCGCGCATGTAGAACATACGAGCACGCATGGTAACAGACTCACGGTCGATCTCAACTTTTTCAATTGACGGGCTGTGCACAGGGAAAACTTTTTCCACACCAACACCCGATGCAATACGACGCACGGTGAATGTTTCTTGGATGCCACCGCCACGGCGAGAAATAACTATGCCAGCAAAGATCTGGATACGAGTCTTGTCACCTTCTTTAACCTTGAGGTGAACGCGAACGCCATCCCCTACCTTAAAGTCGGCGCGGTCGTCGGTGAGTTGATCTTTAGTGATTTCTTCAAGGATTGCTTGGCTCATACTGGAATTCTCCGGTTTTGTAATAAAAATTATGTATCTAAAAGGTCGGGGCGTAGTTGACGCGTTTTTTTTGTCCGTTGCTCCTGCCGCCATTTTGCAATCGCGGCATGATCTCCGGATAGGAGAACCTCTGGTACACGCAAGCCGCGAAAGTCTGCAGGACGCGTATATTGAGGGAAGCCGAGGAAGGTGCTCATGAATGATTCCTCAGTCAAGGATTTTTCGTCACCTAAAAAACCAGGTATAAATCGGCTTACACAGTCGATCAAGACCGCTCCCGCTAGTGTACCATTGGTCAATACATAATCACCGATACTGACCTCTAGATCGATGAGCTCATCTCGCACGCGCTGGTCGACCCCTTCATAATGACCGCTGAGTATAATTAGGTGCTCCTCCTGGGCAAGCTCACGGGATAGCTGGCTGGTCAAGGGTAAACCATCGGGCGCCATGTAGACGACTTTGCTCTGGGGTTTCCTCAGTTGTTCAACTGCAGCAAAGATCGGCTCAGGTTTCATCACCATTCCTGAACCGCCACCGTAGGGTAGTTCGTCAGTCTTATTATGTTTATCGCTTGTCCAGTCTCGTAGCTGGTGCGAGCGAATGTCAATTAAGCCATTCTTTTGGCCGCGGGCCAGCATGCTGGACGCAAAAAAACCCTCCGCCATTGCTGGGAAGAGGGTTATAATATCGAACACTAGTTGCATGAGAGCAGAGAACCGAGTTCTCCCGCTTTGCTTGGATTGCTTTAAACCTCGGCGGATGCTTCAGTTGGCGCCTCACGACGAGCCTTGCGAATCAGACTAGCAGCTGTGTCGGTAGGCTTCGCACCCACAGACTTCCAGTAGTCTACGCGGTCGAGCTTCACGCTAAGTTCGTCCTCTGCGCGCTTGGCTTGCGGCTCGTAAGTGCCAAGCACTTCAACGAAACGACCATCACGTCGCGCAAGTGCTTCGGTGACGACCATACGATAAAAAGGACGATGGCTTGCGCCATGACGTTGGAGACGGATTTTAAGTGCCATAATTTGAAAAATTAAAAAAGTGCCGACAGTGCTGCTCAGAATTCGAAAGCGAAGAAAAAAGGAGTTTCACATCGCCCTGTCAAGTGCAGAGGGGGATGAATATTAGGATTCTGGCTCGACTACATCAGGGGAATCCGTCCATGGAAGCGGAAAGGCACTCTTTTGCCAGTCCATACGCTCCTCACCAATTTGAGCAAACTCATCCTCCTCACCTGCGATGAAAACACCCGAAAATTTATAGCGATTCTCCTGACCAGTCATGCGGACTGTGCGCTTACCACTGTAAGAAACGAGCGTGCGCGGCGTCGTGTAGTCGATTTGGCGAATTTTTGACATATAAAATTACTAAGATGCTAGTAAACAGAACTAAGCAATAAAATCTTAACTAAAATTCTGATCTTAATTTATTCAGGAAACAAGATAACAAAACGAGTTGCATTGTATTAAACTGTGAATTGTCTAAAACAATGGCAAATATTGTATTCAAAAAATCAGGGCTCACCGCTATATGGACGGGTAACGAAGAAAGCATTCTCGAACTTGGCGAGATTCACGATCTCGATCTCGACTATGGCTGCCGCATGGGTAACTGCACCGCTTGTCAACAACCGATCCTCTCTGGAGATGTCGACTACCCAAATGGCCACACGGGCGAACCTGACGAGGGTTGCGCGCTACTTTGCTGTTGTCAGCCTAAGGGCGATGCGGATGTGGTCATCAGTGCCTAGCCCACAGGCTTGTTTGCTTGTACCCGCATTCTCGTTATAGGGCCTTGGAAAGCAGACGCGGCATATTCTCACAATCCTCTCGCTAGCCACTCTGCGGCGCTGGCATCATTGCTCGCGTGAAGCAATTCACGCAGCTCAATTGCTCCGCCTTGAGCCTCTGCTGCCGCATCACTTTCGTCCAAAGCTCGCAACAGCTGCCGACTCAATTGTGCAGGACTTGCCGCAGATTGAATAAACTCTGGATGCAATGGACGATCCAGTAGCAAATTGGCGATGCCGATGTATTTAACTTTTACTAATAGTCGCCCAAGTAAGTAACTCATAGGATTGAGCCGATACGCAATGGCGCCAGGTATACCCGAGAGCGCGCAGCCGAGAGACATAGTGCCAGAACTCATCAACACAGCACTGCCCGGCAAATTCTCAGTTTTATTGGAAACAAATTCAATTTGCTGAACCAAGTCTGGCTGTGTTACTAAGATCGACTCCAGCAAGTCCCGGATCTTAGCGCTTGGGTAGACAACCGTCGCTTTGAGGGCAGGTTTCGACTCCCGAGCTTTCCGAAAGCCCGCGAGCAAGAGCGGAAATATTCGTCCCACCGCAGTGCTTCGGCTCCCAGGAAGCAATAGGACGGGCGCATTTGACTCGTAACGAAACGGCGCTTGCCAGCTTCGACGGACAAAGGGGTGTCCGACAAACTCCGTAGGCAAATTTGTGTCAACAAAGCACTCGACCTCGAAGGGAAAAATTACACCCAGTCGATCCAATATTTGCTCCATCTTAAAACGACGTTTTGCCCTCCATGCCCAAACTTGCGGCCCCACATAGTAACTGAGGCCAATTATGCCGCCGCCCTTTTTACTTAAGCCACGTCTGGTCAATTGTTCAGCGAGGCGTAGATTAAAACCAGGATAATCGACGAAACAAATATGCTTCGGCTCGTAGCGCTCGATCCAATCTATGGTGCGATCAAAGATGCCTTTGAAAAAGCTATAACGGCGCATTACTTCGACGAAGCCAACGATCGATACCGCCGTCAGATCGTAGAGTAATTGCGCACCAGCTGCTTGTAACTCAACCCCACCAAGGCAGACAACTTTCAAATCGGGTTGCTTCGCAAGTAAATCCGCGAGTAGAAGCGCTGCGTGCTCATCCCCTGAATGCTCACCTGCAATGATGAGCAAATCCGGCCGACCTTTGATCGGAGCAGAGAAATCTGTAGTAGCTGGAAGCGATTTCGACATGGTTACTTTGGCGAGTGGATCAGCTCGGTAATTTCTATAGCTAGTTCCAATGCAGTCTTACCTATTTCAGTGCCGACCACACCACAACGGATTTTAGATTGTTCAGACATTGAATCAGCAAAGATAGCCCAGCTCTAACTGACAAGGCGCGAATCATAGCATTATTTAAATACCACAGTTGACCTAGGTAACTTTTTAAACAAGTGTTTGAAAAATGGAAACTTCTCCTAAAGGCAACTGTTCGGTTTCGGACAAGACTCGGCAAAGAATACTGGGTGCAGCTGGTAAGGTTTTTGCGCAAGGTGGCTACCGTGCCATGACCTTACGACAAGTCACGCATGAGGCAAAGGTCAACTTGGCTGCTGTTAATTACCACTTCGGCTCCAAAATGAATCTTATGCGTGCGCTTTTGCGTGACCGTTTCGAGCCAATTAATCAACAACGCCGCCAGCTACTCGACCAGCAGGTCGAAGCCCATGCACCCGATCCTGTTCCTCTCTCAATCATCTACGATACGCTCTTTCGCCCACTATTTACTGGTATTGGTTCCGCTTCCGACAACGACACCAACCTTATACAAATTATCGGTCGTGCCCTGACAGAGCCCGCCGAGTTCATGCGCGGCTTACATAAAGAGTTTTTTGCAGATCTATCCAAGCGCTTCATGAGCGAAATCCAGCGCAGCTGCCCCGAACTTTCCCCCGAGCAGATACAATACCGCTTCTTCCTCTCTGTTAGCACGATGATCGGTACTGTGATCGAGCAAGTTCACCTCGAAACAATCTCTGATGGTAAGTTAGATGGCAAGAATCTCGATATAATACTCAACGAATTAAACACCTTTGTTGTGGCCGGCTTTCAGCAGTGATAATGTTCTATCTACACACATCTACAATCAAAAAAAGAGAAGCCTTCACTTGCGTGACTGCCTTAAAATATGTATGCCTCGCTACCACGACCCTACTCTTCACCGCTTGTGCCACCTCGCCCGACCGCAGCGAACCACCTGCCATCGATCTTCCCGCCGCATGGAACAGCCAAAGCTTCAACACTGCACCCACCGCTTGGCTGGCAGACTTCAACTCACCGCAACTCGAAGCGCTTGTGCTCGAAGCGCTCGCCCAAAGCCCAAGCCTCAGAGCCACCGCAGCACGCTTTGCCCAATCCCTTGCTCAAGCACGTATATCGGGTGCCGAGCTAAAACCTAACGCGGGTTTCGGGCTCAACGGTGCACGCCAAAAGATCAATACATTTGGTCCTAGCTCCACAGGTGGCGTCATTTTTGAAAACTACGACCTCGCGCTCGACCTCCGTTGGGAAATCGACCTCTGGGGACGCCTTCGCGACCAAACATCTGCCGCAGTGGCTCGAGCTGAGGGCTACCAAGCCGACCTCGAAGCTGCTCGTCTCTCACTAGCCGCTCAGATAACAAAAGGCTGGCTCAACCTGATCGAAGCAAAGCAACAACTCGCTCTATCAGAGCACACAGCAGAGACCTACCGCGACAATCAACGCGCGCTCGAATCTCGCTTCAAACTTGGCCTTGCCGAAGGCTTTGACTTACGACGTATTGTAACCCAAGCCGCCTCCGCCGAAGCCGATACCGTTGCCCGCGAGCGCACACTCGATCAAGCCGCACGCCACCTGGAAGTCGTCCTTGGGCGCTACCCAGCAGGAGCGCTTGATGCCGTCATTACTTTGCCCAGTCTCCCACCGACGATCCCCGCCGGTCTACCAGCCGATCTTATCCAACGACGCCCAGATCTGGTCGCAGCCGAGCGGCAGCTCGCTGCGACCGATCGGGAGCTAAGAGCCTCCCAAAAAGACCTCCTACCACAAATCAGTTTGACCACATCAGGCGGAACCTCTTCGCAAGAGTTCGAAAACCTCCTCGATGGTGACTTCGGTGTCTGGACACTCGTGGGAAATCTCACGCAACCGATCTTCCAAGGCGGGGGTATCCGAGCTAATATCGATCGCAATACCGCACTACGCGACCAAGCGGCAGCTAATTACCACGGCAGCGCACTACGCGCCTTCCTTGAAGTCGAAACTACCCTAGCAGCAGAGCAATTTATTCGTCGCGAACAAGCCAAGCTAGCGATCGCCGCCGAAGAGGCAACCGCTACCGATGCTCTCGCTTGGGATCGCTACCGCAGCGGCACTGGCGATTTCCTCAGTGCCCTCGACGCAAAGCGCACCGCCGATGCTGCCCGTAGCCGCCTCCTCAGCGTGTCCAACATCTTATTACAAAACCGCGTCGATCTATATCTTGCGCTCGGTGGCGCTTTTGAGAGTAACGACCCAATCCAGCCGCAGTCTGAAATGGCAAAAAAACCTCTCTAAGACAAAAGATAGCTTAAGCACCCCATAAGTGTAGAATCTCCACTATTTTACCATGAAACTCATTCTCCCAATAATCATCCTGCTAATCGCTGGAAGCATCACCGCAATGCTCGTCATTTTCAAGCCCGACGCCGCTGAGCTTACGCCAGAGCGCCCCATCACTAGTGTCGAAGTAATCGCCGTGCAACCGCAGTCCGTCCAACTCACAGTTAGCAGCCAAGGTACACTTTTGCCCACAATAGAAACCGATCTGATCGCTGAAGTTAGTGGTCGTGTGATCAAAGTGAGCGACTCTTTCCAAATCGGTAACCACTTCCGTAAAGGCGATAGCTTAATTAAGATTGATCCCGCTGATTATGAAGCCGCTGCTGCCAACGCAAGCGCCGACCTAGCCGATGCGAAGCTCGCTCTGGCGCAAGAACAAGCACAATCCGAACAAGCTGCAGCCGACTGGCAGGCGCTCGGAGAAGGTAATGCTAGCGACCTCACACTACGCAAACCACAACTCACGCGAGCCAAAGCCCGAATCGCCAGCGCCGAAGCCAGACTCAAGCGTGCCCTACGCGACCTTGCCCGGACTGAGATTACAGCGCCCTACGACGGCATTGTATTAAGTAAGCAAGTCGATCTCGGCCAGTTCGTCATCGCCAATCCGGCTAACCCACTCGGCCGTGTCTATGCGACTGGAAGCGCCGAAATACGCCTACCTATCACCGAAAAAGAGGCTACCCTCCTTGACCAGCGGACCAAGCGCCAGCGCTTCGTCAAACTCACGCAAGATACGCGTAAGGACACTCACATAGCACCTCTCGTTCGTATCGAAGACAACGTCGACCCAAGAAGCAGACTACTCTATGCCGTCGCTAGAATCCAAGCCCCTTTTGCTGCCACGCCCAATCAATCCGCTCTACGGCGCGGCACCTTTTTACAGGCCGTAATTGAAGGCCGTAATCTCGATGACGCCTACGTCCTGCCAAGATACGCCTTACGCGGCTCTAACACTGTCTACATTGTCAACAAGTCTGATATGCTCGAAACCCGTATGGTCGAGATCATCAAAAGCGACGCCAAGGAAGTTATCATCACCGATGGTCTCGAGCCTGGTGAACGAGTTGTCACAAGTCCAATTGCCTACTACATTGAGAATATGACCGTCGATGTTATCGAGTAACAGCTCTGTTTCATAATCTCTATCTCGTCCTTATGATCCGCTGGTTCACACAAAATGGCGTCGCCGCCAACCTTCTCGCAGGAATTACCATAATCACGGGTATTTTTGCGGCCATGAATATCAAGCTTGAGCTCTTCCCCGAGCTAGATCTCGACATCGTTAGTATCACAGTTCCTTACCCCGGCGCTGCCCCCGAAGAAGTCGAAAGCGGCATCGTCGAACTGATCGAAGACCGCATCCAAGATGTGGATGGCATCAAGAAGATGACTGCCACCGCTGGCGAAGGAATCGGCACCCTGCTCGTCGAAGTTGAGCGCGGCTACGATGCGACCGAAATCTCCGATAAAATAAAAATGCGCGTCGACACTATCGATAATTTTCCCGAGGAGGCTGAGGAACCTACGGTCGAAGAGTTACTAATCCGCAATGAAGTCATATCCCTCGCAATCTACGGTAATGCGGATGTAAAAACGCTCAAAGAGATTGCCGAGTTCATTAGAGACGAACTAAACGTCCGTGAGAGCATCACCCAAGTCGATATCAAAGGGGTAGCTGAGTTTGAGATCTCGATCAACGTATCGGAAATATCACTACGTGAGTATAGTCTTACCTTCGACGACATCGTGCAGGCCATCCGTGGTAGCTCAGTCGACATCCCTGGCGGCGCGATTAAATCACAGGGAGGCGAGATTCTTCTTCGCACGACAGGTAAGGCCTACACTGGTTCAGGCTTCGAAGACATTCCCGTGATCACCCGAGAAGACGGTACTGTTGTTAGCGTCAGCGATCTCGCCACGGTCGAGGATGGTTTTGTCGATGATCCCCTAATCACCGAGTTCAACGGTCAGCGCGCCGTGCTCCTACGCATCTACGCAGTAGGCGATGAGAGTGCACTCGACGTCTCAAGCAGAGTACAGGCGTTTGCTAAAACAATCAACAATGACCTGCCCGAAGGCATCCAAGTTGAAGTCTTCCGCGACTTCACTTACTACCTCAAAGGCCGCCTACAGATGCTCATCGAAAATGGTATCTACGGTCTTCTCCTAGTTCTACTTATCCTTACACTTTTTCTGCGCCCCTCGCTTGCCTTCTTCGTCATGCTGGGAATACCGATTTCATTCCTCGGCTCGATGCTCTTCCTCCCTGCGCTAGGCATCAGTATCAACCTTGCCTCGCTCTTTGGCTTTATACTCGTACTGGGCATCGTCGTGGACGATGCGATCATCGTCGGTGAGAGCGTCTTTACCCAATTTCAAAAGCATGGCGGCGCAGGTGTGGAAGCCTCTGTTGCAGGAGCTAAGAAGGTTTCCATTCCCGTCACCTTTGCCGTGCTGACCACCATCGTGGCCTTCCTGCCGATTCTGACCATTCCCGGTTTCCTCGGTAAGTTCTTTTACCCGATCCCCGTCGTCGTCATCGCCACTCTCATTTGGTCACTCATTCAGTCAAAGCTAGTCCTACCCTATCACCTCACTCTGTGTAAAGTTGGCGGCAGCAAGCGCGAAAAAATCAACTGGCTGCAAAAGCAACAACGTAAGATTGCCGACAGCCTAGAACGCTTTATCGAGCACCGCTACCGTCCCTTCTTGAAGATAGCTATCAATTTTCGCTACGCAACCGCCACCTCTTTCATAGCCATTCTCATGATCATGTTCGGCATGTTGGGTGGCAAGCATCTACCCTTCGTCTTTTTCCCGCCCGTTCCCTCCGACTACATCGTAGCTAAGCTAGTCATGCCTGAAGGTACTCCCGTCGCATTGACCACTCGCGCCATCGAGCAGATGCAATCTGGCCTCGACCTCCTGATTGAAGAAATCAAAAAAGAAGGACACGGCGAACCTTTTGATAACGCAGTTGTGACCATCGGCGGGCAACCCTTCGAAGGTAGCGGCGGTCCCATGGGCGACATGGGGAATTCAACCGGCACGAACATCGCCGAGATCGCCGTCGAACTGATCAAGCGCGAAGACCTCGCTGGAAGCAGCGACATAGAGTCCCTTTCTGCCCCAAATCTTGCCAACCGCTGGCGCGAATTGATCGGACCGGTCGCTGGAGTCAAAGAACTCTCTTTCAACGCCAACGCTGCAGGTGGTGCTGGTATGCCTATCGATATTCAACTCACAGGTCGGGACTTTGCCATTCTTCAAACCGCCTCGGCAGCTATCAAAACCAAACTCGCCACCTATGATGGTCTCTTTGATATCAAAGACAACTACAGCAGCGGTAAGCGAGAGATTCAACTCGACATCCATCCAACGGCCCAGCCGCTCGGACTTCGCCAAGCCGACCTCGGTCGCCAAGTGCGTGCCGCGTTTTACGGCGTCGAAGCCCAACGTATCCAGCGCGGACGTGACGATATTAAAGTCATGGTGCGCTACCCACTCGACGAACGCCAGTCCGTCGAAAATTTGGAAGACCTGCGTATCCGCACATCTGAGGGTCGCGAAGTGCCCTTCGATGAAGTAGCCGATTTCGAGATCACCGAAGGCTTCTCCTCCATCACCCGCGTCGACCGTCGCCGCGTGATCAATATCACCGCCGACGCCGACAAGAGCGTGGCCGACCTCGGTTTGATCAAAGCCAGCCTCAAAGACAAAAAGGGGGTCGCTGGCTTCCTAAGTACGATCACAAACGATTACCCTGGTATCACTTGGTCATTCCAAGGAGAAGCTCGCGAGCAAGCCGACATCTTTGCCAGCCTAGGTCAGATGACGCTCATCGCCATATTCCTTATTTACGCGCTCTTGGCGGTCCCACTCAAATCTTACTTGCAGCCCGTTATCGTTATGATCGTCATTCCATTCGGTCTGATCGGGGCGATCGGCGGCCACATCATTATGGGACAACCCATGAGTATTCTATCTGTTTTAGGCTTTGTTGCGCTCGCTGGGGTAGTAGTCAACGACAGCCTCGTGCTAGTCGACTTCATCAATCACGAGCGTGAAGATGGCAAAACACTCCGCTTCGCTATTGAAGACGCTGGTGCAAAGCGATTCCGCCCTATTATCCTGACCTCATTGACGACTTTTGCTGGACTCCTTCCCGTTCTCTTCGAGACCAGCCTGCAAGCCCAATTTCTCATTCCTATGGCAATTTCTTTAAGCTTCGGCGTCCTCTTCGCCACCTTTATCACACTCCTCCTAGTGCCTGCCTTCTATTCGATTTTGGAGGATATTCGAGAGCGCTTTATTAACTAAACGTCGTCTGTCCAAAACAGTAGCGAACGAAGACATATACCCTTCCTATTTTATTTAGTGAGCGAGTATTCAAATTGGAGCTTGGACAATGCGATCAAATACAGTTAAACGCAGACTTTGATACAATTTTTAACAGACTTTATCCAAAACACTTGGGATTTGGCGGCCGAGGTGGCGCCTTATCTTTTGTATGGGTTGAGAGGCCGATACTTTTATTTATCTAGACCATCCGACGGCGAGCCCTCGGTGAAAGCGAATTATTTTCTCTATGAAAATACATTCAATTGTAGGTATCGCCAGTATTGCTAACAGAGCCATCGCCAGTTGGGATAAACCCATTTCCAGTAGAAGTAATAGATCCTCCAACTAAAATTTCAGTGAGTTCATTAGGGCTCGAATTATATTCAATCGGTAAGAGCGGGGTGAGTATATTCACAGATATTGCACTAGAGCGTAAGCTCTCAAAGTTAGTTTCGACGAATCCCTCATCTAGTAATTCATTGGTAGTTGTATCAACCGTTAAAGGTGAGGCCTTATCCGCCGTGTTTTGGCTTTCGCTAGTTTCAGATCCTGCTGTTTCGACAGTAGTTGTTTGGTCCACTGCTGTTTCTACCACAGCAGCTTTGGCTGATGCTGCTTCGTCCACTTCTGTTTCGACCGCAGATGTTTGGTCTACCGCTATTTCACTGGCTGGGCCCGAAGTCTCAACTACGCTCAACAACGAAGATTCCTCAAGAATCGATAGTTCAGTAAGCAAAGAGTTTTTTTTCATAACAAGAAGCACAATTTCTTTAGTGCTCTCGTAACTTAGTCCAGAGTTAAGAGCATTTGTTACAGCGGCTTCTGCTACATCTAGTGCCTTCGCAAGCAATAGCTCTTGATACAATATTTCTGATACTGATTCTGGCTCACTTTTCAGATTTCCGCTAATAGGGAACTCTTCATTAGTTGAAGGAATTTGCTGCGCCCAAATCATTGATACGCTTAAAAAAACTACTCCTGTAAGTATTTTTTTAGTATTTTTTTTCATAATTACTGTGATCATTCAGTGTGCATTTTTAATAGAATAAAAAGAACGCAAAATAATATAAAGATCAAACCAGAAACCTGCTCGCTCAATATAATCAATGTCATAAGCAATTCTAGACTGCAAATCTGTATCGCCTCGCCAACCATTAATTTGAGCCCATCCAGACATACCTGCCTTAACTGATAGCCTCAAATTATAATAATCGATGTTAGACTTAAATTCTTCGATCAACTCTGGGCGCTCTGGTCGAGGGCCAACTAGGCTCATATCTCCTTTCAATACGTTCCAAAATTGAGGCAATTCATCGATGTTCATAGCGCGCATAAAAGAACCGACTTTCAAGCGGCGAGAATCATCATTCTTGCACCACTGTGGAACCCCTGAATCTTCAGCATTGAGGAACATGGAGCGTATCTTAATAATTTCAAAAGGTTTACCATTTCGAGTTAATCGAATTTGCCGATAAAAAGGAGATCCAGGGGATTCGCACCTTACTCGCCAACAAAAGAAAGCGATTATGGGCGAAAAGATAATGAGTCCAATTAGTGCTCCAAAGATGTCCACCGATCGCTTTATTATCCTAGCATCTATACGATCTAAGTATTGTTTGTGCTGAGATAATAAAGGTACACCATACAAAAACTGGAGTGTCAGGCAACTTTGCAACTTTTGAATGTCGCTTGGTATCACCATAAATTCAATCATTTCTCTAGCGCATATACGCTGTAAATATGCTTTTTCATCACTACTTATACTGGTGTCAGCTAATACGACGTTATCGAAGCTACTGCAGTTAAAAATCTGCTCCAATTCATAATCGTTTTGCCAGGATTTAATTCCCGAAGGCATGGCGATTGAAGGATTACTGGATTGGGTCATTAACACCCCTTCAATCAAGAGCGGGAAATTAATATCATTACTTTCAGATCGCTTAATTAATTCCTCTACATGGGGTCCAAATCCTACAACTAAAGTCTTCAATCTAAGACGGTCTGCATAATAGGGAGTAACAACAAAATGCGCAAAAAGAAAACGCCAAAGCGGCATCAATACCGCCATAATAATAACAGAATAGAGCACGAATAAACGCGAAATACTTGGCTCAATTTTTAGTATTAAGGATAGTGACGTAAAGATAGCACCCCATGTAAATATGGGTTTTAGTAACATAAAGGCTGAATGTTTGGATCTTAAGAATGTCTCAACTTTGTAATGTCCACCAAAGACTAACAGGCAAAAAATTGTAGTTACTGCCAAAAAAATATGTGAAGAATAAGCTTCATATGAAGGCGTAAAACCTGGTGGTAGGCCAAAATCTTTAATGGACGAGTAAAAACGAAGCCAGTACCCTAAGAACAATGTAGCTGTAACGACACATAAATCGCCCAAGAGGTACATAACTATGATTACATGGATGCTATTGGAGCGTCGCTCACGAGAATAAGTCGAGAACGATGAATTACTTGAAGCTGTTGAACCTGAATCTAATTTACTGCTCATTGAATCTGGATCGAGTTATTGTTGTTTATATAACACGTTACCTAATACATTAGACTAGTTAGATTTTAGCAAAATAATAAATTTAGCAGTTGGTGCAACAAAAGCATGCAAACACTATGCTCAGAACAATTGATTGCCTAAAAGATCCACTTAAATGTATCTAGCTATCCATACAATTACATTAATTATCTTAGTATTAGCTAACGGTGGACGCCACGACTGGGCCTATAATTTCGGCGCACTATTACTTTGCATGCATGCAGTTCCCGTAACTGCAGAATTGATCAAAAATCGCGCACGAATACATCTTTTGGGACCGAAATTCTGGATTTTTGCTGTTATTCTTCCTTGGACCGCATTTTCAGTGTTATTTGCGTGCTCTCTGTTCAACCCCAGTTTTCTGACAATTTACAACAATCTATTCAGCCCACTCTTACCGATTGAATATAATTCGAGCCTTCCAACTACACCAAATCCTGCGAGAAGCCTGTTGTTTTTGGAATTCACAATCGGCTTATTATTTATGACACTAAGTGTCTTGATCACAAAAACAACTCGCCAGCAAATACGAGCTTGCCTTAGTGGACTCCTAATTTTTGGCAGTTTTTTAGCAATGACTGGAGCATTAGTGAAACTCACCGGCAGTCAGCAGTTCCTATGGGCAATCGAGTTTCGCGAACCAGTAGCATTCGCCACATTCTTCTACAAAAACCACTGGGCATATTTTGCTTTGCTAATTGCAAGCATCGGTATTGCTCTTATGCAATACAACCACAACAGCGAAAGGAACAGCGGCCATATCCCCGAGAAGAGTATCGCTTACGCTCTTTGCACTGTGGTGGTTCTCGTTTCAATACCGCTAGCACAAGCTCGAGGGGCAACACTCGCCTCGATACCACTGGCACTAGTATTTATCTATGTCGTCACGCGCTGGCTACCCTCAAGAATACCACGCATAGCTACTGCTCTAATATTTGTCGTATTGGCAGGAATTGGTACTTGGTTCATGTCACAAATGGTAGCACCACAAGTCGCTCATGCGTTAGAGCGAAGCGAGAAACAAATTGAGAACTACAAAGCAAAGGATTTCAAATCGGTAAAGCGGATCGCCCTATATCGAGATTCTTGGATCATGTTTAAGGAAAAACCGATCTGGGGTTGGGGCGTTGGAAGCTTTATTCACATCCATCCAATTTATGCCGGTCCAGAGTTCTACAAGAAAGACTCAGACTATCCTGTGGCCTATGAATTTGCACATTCTGACTACCTACAGACGCTCGCAGAAAAAGGCATTGTTGGCAGCACCTTACTCGTGCTTCCATTTGCGCTACTAGGCATCTTTCTAAGGGCAAAAGCTCGCTGGAAAAACCCAATCAGCCCTAGCTTACTATTGGGTAGTGGACTTGTATTATTAACCGCAGCCATCGACTTCAGTCTTTCTAGCCCTGCCATAGCTATGGGTATGCTTCTTATTCTAGCACTGGGGGTTAGGTATGCCCTGCTATCGCGAAGAACTGACAATAAAACTCAAAGTTCTTAAAGCTGCACTATTTATCTACCTTCAGTTGCGCGCATCACCTCAGGGGCAACATCACAAAGAAAGGCTTTTATTTCCCGACAAAAACGATCCTGCGAAAATCGTTCTGCGTTCTTTCGCATCTCGAGCGAGTTAAGCGCCTGCTTCTCAAACGCTTCCACTGCAGTAATCAGAGCCTCAACAGTCTGCTCCTGAAAAAACAAACCTGTCTTACCATCAATCACAGTCTCAAGAGCACCACCTTCTCCATAAGCGATGACCGGACTCCCGGAAGCCTGCGCCTCTAAGGGCGTAATCCCAAAATCCTCAATACCTGGAAAGATTAATGCACGACACTTCGAGTAAGCCTCTCTCAACACGGAGAACGGCTGACGTCCTAAGAACTCGACATTACTCGCCGCCCGTGCCTCAAGACTCTCTCGCTCACTACCCTCTCCGATCACAACCAGATGCTTTCCGCTTCTACTGAAGGCCTCAACCGCCAAATCAATTCGTTTATATGGAACCAACTCAGAAACTACTAGATAGAAGTCTTCTTTCTCCTCTGAAAATATGAAATCATCCAGCGAAACTGGCGGATAAATAACAGAAGCATGGCGGCCATAGCATTGCTTAATCCGCTCGGCAACAAAGGCAGAATTCGCTATAAAATAATCCACTCCTATAGCAGATTTGAGATCAAAAGACTTCACATATGGAGTCACTGCCCTAAATATATTTCGCCCAATAAAACCTAAACCGCTGGACTGCTTAATATAAGTCTCCTGCATGGACCAAAGGTAGCGCGGAGGGGAATGGCAGTAACAAACGTGCACCGAGTCCTTGGGAACTTTCAGCCCCTTAATCACCGAAGCATCAGAGGATAAAATCAATTTATCCTCGTTGCTAACTTTCAAACGGCTAACTGCGACTGGAAAAAAAGGAAGAAACTTTTTATAATGCCGTGTGGCGCCAGGAAAGCACTGAAGCAGCGAAGTTACAATTCTATGTCCATCTAACCAATCACCATAACCCGAGCGGTCTTTAATCGCCACCAATGTATAAATTGGAGCATCAGGAAACAATTTCGAAAAAGACTTAAGGACCTTCTCTCCCCCACGCTCAGAAATGAGCCAATGATGAGCTAGTGAAATCATATTTAACAAAGACAATTACTTCAAATCGTAGTTAAAAAAATTAAGTTCCCATGCATACAACCGACGAACGATAGCCTCTGTCTCAGCGTCATAATACTCAACGATGGGAGTGCGAGATTTGCGAAAGTTTGACTTAAATTTAGGGATCACGCAACCGGATGGATCTACATCCAATCGAAGCATGACTTCTCGAACTCCATTTTCTAGATTCTCATATCGTATAAAATGATCCAAACAGACTTTTCCATCGATCATGTAAATTTCCCGATCTGAAACCATCCCTCCAGCTCGAATCCAAGACCGGAAACGCTCTATCTCGTTATTTCCCTTGACCAATTCAATCGGGCCTGCACGCCCAACGAATCGTTTAGTCATTGTCTTAAACTTTTGCGAAAAATTCTGTTGTCTGATATGCGACCAGTGCATATTAAAACCGGATACAAGTTTATCAAATGGGTTACGAATAACTGTAAATTTGAAATACTCATTCCAAATCTTGTCACCAACACGTTTTCTGATAAGTTCAGCTGACATATGGTTCCACCAATTGGCTTTTTGCCCACCAACGCCACGATAGCCGATAATACCATCAGCGGAAATTCGTTCAGGAGTATAATGCGTTTGCTTCCAAGTTCCTTCAGGCAGGCAATACGGTTCAAAAACAGACTCTACCGAAGTGCCTGCAGTCTTCTTCGTCTTTGTAAAAATAAATTTTTTTCGGTGACTAACTAGCATTAACTCCCTTCGTTAAAACATCATAGACCTGTAAACTTGGTGGGTTAAATACGCAGTATGTCGCCAATTATATGCATTCATATGCAAGCGACCAAGTTCGACAAGATGCTTTCGATAGTCAGCATCCAGATACAATTTTTCCATCGCTTCAAAGAAAGCGACAGGATTTAGCTCAGAATAGCATGCCGCTCCACCTGCGACTTCAGGCAAACTGCAGACTCGGCCACAGATTACTGGTGCACTACAAGACATCGCTTCTAATACAGGCA
>PKCJ01000076.1:7500-18310 GCA_002862945.1 Opitutia bacterium
GGTGACACCCTAGGCAAGATCGCGCAACGCCATGCCATCAGTATTCGCGAACTCAAAGCCGCGAACAATCTAAGCCGCGACCTCATCCTGGTTGGTCAACATTTACGGATCCCGGAGAGTGCGGTCAGGCAAACTGCCCCAACAGAAGACCTAATAGCACAGGTACGCACCGCGACCGCACGCATCAAGATACAACGCGACAAATGGCAACGCATCGTCGTCCACCATAGTGCCATCAAATATGGGAATGTCGAAAAATACGATGCCGCGCACCGCCTCCGAGGGATGCAAAATGGCCTCGCTTATCACTTTCTAATCGGCAACGGCATAGATGCCGGCGATGGCGAAGTTGAAATCGGGCCCCGCTGGCATAAGCAGCAACCCGGCGGGCACGTCAAGAACCACCTAATCAACCAAACAGCCATTGGTATCTGCCTGATTGGAAACTTTGAAAAGACGCATCCCAGCAAAAAGCAGCTCGGCGCGTTCACTCAGCTGATGGATTGGCTCCAAGGAGTCGTCTTAGGTAGGAAGATCAATTTTGCAGGCCACCGTGAAATCAAGGGCGAGCAAACCGTCTGTCCGGGCAAGCACTTCCCTCTGGCATTGATGCACGCGCACTACGATTAGGCTATAGCACTAAGGATCAGCGACCTTCTGAATTTTTGTAATTTCGCAACTTGGATGGCTCATCAAGCGAGAGTTCCGCCTCTTCTTGGTTATAGAAGACAACACTTCCATCGAATAGCACGAACATTCCCTTACCATCGTGTTGAGTTGTATTAATATGCTGTGGGCCACTTACGTGATATTCTTTATGTGTATCACCAACAAAAAATCGATACTCTGGAAAAGTGACGGCAGATAGAAGGGTAGGGCCAGAATTTGTATCTCCGGGCTGCCAAGATGCCCAAAAAGAATTCATATACCACTTATCAGACCCGTTGTTTCCGTCCCTTCTTAAGCGATTATTAATTCCCGTGCCAGTAAGCCATCTCTTTGTGGGATCATAGTCCTCAAAATAAGGATTAATGTAAATCTCATCTAACCAAGAAAGCCACTGCCCCCGAGTAGGCGCGCCTAGGTAACCTGCAAGTAGCCAGGTCCAATGAGGATGGCTGTTACCAGAATTAGCTACATATCGCGTTGTCCGTAATTCTTCATCTCTTTTGTCAACAGTGGTGACAGAAAATCCATCGTTGTCGGCAGCATACATGGTATTGGCAATGAAATATTGTCGATAGTTTGAGAGCTTCGATGTCTCTCTAGCACGCTCACGAACCTTACTGATAGAGGGAATCAATATAGCAGCCAAAATCGCGATGATCGCGATGACCGTGAGCAATTCAATCAGGGTAAATCCTAGAGAGCAGGGGATATGGGATGGAGCCTTATGTGTTTTTATCATTACAAAAATTTGATATGGCCGAAGCGGCGCTAGTGATTCTCACGATTATTGTAGATTAGTAGCAGACACAGAAAACTCTACGACCCCGACATTAGCACCTGCAATGATTTTATTGCCGCGAACCGCATCGATCCGAAAGCCCAAAAATTCAATATTTCTAAATGATGGAGCAGAGGCTTGTCCCATACTACCGGCTTCATTAACAGCATGTGATGCAGGATTATATTGATAATAGACTTGCTGGGTGGCTCTAACGCTAAGCTCACTAGCCGATCCAATGGGCAAACTATTTGATATGTGATATCCACGATCATCCTTAATCACCAAGCGCAAGCTAGCTTCAGCTACAGGCTGATCCGACCCGGTCTTGCCTGGATTCATATAACCAAATAGTATGCGCACGGCATCATTGCCATCCAACAGAGCAACGGACCCACGATTTAAACCGTTCAAGAAATTTGCCTTTTTAAACAAAAATAATGCAGAGGCGTGGTCACCTGCAGACCCTGTATTGCCATTCCAACGAATCTTCAAACCGGCATCATTATACCCACCAGCAGACAGCAAACATTCACCCGAGGGCTGGAATGCACAATAAACAGGCTGCCCCGCGTATCCCTGGCTGGTGTTCGAAGATATGGTGGGGACTGAGTCAAGGAAATGAACAGCCATGTCCCTGTAGAGTGCCTTCGTGACTGTATTCGCATTAAAATTAACCGCGTCTGCGGCAAATAAACTGGTCGTCGCCAAAAGAAACAGAGCAGGGGTTTTGTATTCTAGAGAAAAAGTTTTCATCGTTTTGTTTTTAATCGTTTTTATTAGTGCTGGCCATCTTTGTTGGCCGTTAAATTAACTGCCAATATCCGCAGCGGTTCGTAGACGAGCTCGCATTGTGCTGATCACGGACTGATACTCGGGGTTATTGGCTTGGTTCTTCCATTCGTTTGGATCTTGCAAATGGTCGTATAATTCCTCTTCGCCGTTGCGGCAGTGGATGTAGCGATAACGCTCAGTCCGAATGCTAAAATGCTGATCGACTGCGTTGGCTGGCTCATTTTTTTCTACTTTCACCTTTGAAGCACAAGCGCTCAGACTGAAGTCTGGGCCATCCCATGTGCCCCCCTGAGGATCTTTGAGTAATCCACGTATACTGTGCCCATCTAGATCATGGGGCGCTTGGATCGAAGCGAAGTCAATACAGGTCGGGTATAGATCGACGAGCGAGACTGGCTTGCGACTGATCCCCCCCTCGGCGATGTCAGGACCCGCCAAAATGAGGGGCACACGCACGCTTTCTTCCCACGGAGAATACTTAAACAAATAGTCTTTTTCGCCCATATGATAGCCATGGTCACCAGTAAATATAACAACGGTGTTTTCAGCATACTCACTCGATTCAAGCACGCCTAAAACTTCTCCCACCAGATGGTCTACAAAGGACACGCATGCGAGATATGCCTGCGTCCACTTTAGTAATTGCTGGTCACCCCCATTGTTGACGATTTTCTTATATTTCGACCAACCCCAAGGCTGAGCGATGTCCTGCTCGACGGACAAGATCTTCGACACGTCATCCGCATCTCCTTCAAGTAATGGGGTGAGCTCTAGAGATTCTAAGGGAAACCTATCAAAAAACTCCTGTGGCGCATACCAGGGGGAATGCGGCCGGCTAAAACCAACCGTAAGTATGAATGGCTTGGCGTGTTTCTCTTTCAAGAAACGCACAGCATCTTGAACGCACAATTCATCAGGCATGAGATCTCGATTATATCCTTCCCGGTATTCCCATTGCTCGCCAGAGTGGAATAAAGTCCACCCATATTCATCTCCATATTGCTTTAGGTCTTGTAAGGGGCCAAAACCATCTCCCCAGCTACCATTTGTTCGAACACTACCTGGCATCCAGGGAGGCAGCACACCGTGTTTTTTATTTGCTGGCTTCCCATCATTGGGAATTGGACCAAAGTTTGGTTTTGTCCCGTAGCCAGGATAACCATCCGGATTTTCAAATATCTTAAGCACCTCGTGCCCATTGTGGTGAATCTTACCGGTGGCATAGTTACGGTATCCGTTTTGCGTGAAAATCTCAAACAAAGACCTGGACTCGGATAGTACTGGGTTTCGCTGCCAATGATTGACTTGCTGACTGTAGCCATAGTAGCCCGTTGTCGTCGGCAGTAAGCCACTCCACATGCTCGCGCGTGAAGGGCCACACAAAGGTACATTCGAAGCAGCGTTCATGAAGGTGACACCGCGCGCAGCCAAGCGGTCGATGTTTGGCGTCTTCGCTTGCGGATGCCCCCCCATGCCAGCAATCGAGTCATTAAGGTCATCACAAACGATGATCAAAATATTTGGTGTATTTTGAGCCTCAAGCAATGCAGGGGCAATAAATGCCGCAGTCAAATAAATGTAAGTACTCAACAATGAGTAAAGTTTTGCATACTTAGTGCTCATTAGAAAGTTTTAGCAAAGTGTGGTAGGCGGGCTTGGAGTTGAATTTACGATCAAAGAGCAGTGGGTAGTCAGTCCGACCTTTCATCGGGTAGCTGTTCTTCCAGGATTGAGAATCCGAAGTGCCCCAAAAAGTCACTCGCTCAATATTCGATTTATATTTTAGGAACAGCTCGAAAATTTCATGATAGCGATCTGCTTGTTCCTGCAAGACCTCGTCAGGGATTGATTGACTATAGGGGTTATACTTTTGCGCATACTCCACGTTATCTGTGACATTGGCTCCGCTATGCGAGGGAGCATCAGGCAGCACCGAAATGTCCAACTCTGTAATGCTGACTGGTATGCCTGCATCTGCAAAGGTGCGTAATGTATATTCAATGTCAGATAATGACGGCCAATCTAACATCCAATGCCCCTGCATGCCCACGCCGTGTATGGGCACTCCCTTTGCCCGCATTTCAGAAACCATCTCCAGTACAAAATCGACCTTCTCCTTTTTGGTCATATTATAGTCGTTATAATATAGCTTTGCATCTGGATCAACCTCATGTGTATGACGAAACGCGAGCTCTATATAATCTTCACCGATCGCTTTAAACCAAGGGGACTCCCTAAATTTCGCTGAGTTGCCCGCGCCCTGGTACAGAACTGCTTCATTGACCACGTCCCAATACGGGATACGCCCCCTGTAACGACCGACTACGGTATCAATATGGGCCCGCATCCGCTCTAGCATAAGCTCACGCCCTGGTAACTGCCCAGCTTCATCTTTAAAAAACCAGTCTGCAGTCATCGCATGCCAGACTAAGGTGTGCCCAACTAAGACCATCGAATTTGCTTCTGCAAAATCGACACAAAAGTCACTCGCCTTGAAGAAATATTCCCCTTCATTTGGCTGCATGAACATCGGCTTCATGCAATTTTCTGCAGTCAATGCATTGAAATCGCGCGCCACGACTCCGAGCTCGGTAGGATCATCCGTAAAAGTCGCATCTGGATCCAACCCGCCAGGCATAATTGTCCCAATCAGGAATTCGTTCGCGTAACCGTCTTTAAGGGTCGCTTGAGCACAAGCCGAAAGCGCTGCACATGAGTATGTAAGAATCAACGCCCCTATTATTTTCTGATACTGCTTCATTATAATTGATCTCGATGCACATTTAACAATGAGCACATTTTATCAATGATCACTTTATTTTTTGGGTTCTGTGGACATTTTGAGGGGATAATAGTTTAGTAGCGAAGCATAAAATAGTGCACTCCTAGGTATCCGTCCATGATAACTTGTGAGCTAAAAATATCGTATAATGAAACCCGAAATGCCTATTTGCTAAAAATATGGTTCGATTATCTCGGACTTAATAAAGAATAATGCATTTACTGCGAATCGGGGGATCAGGCGATGCCCCCTGCTTTTTTTAATTCGCTGTAATCGTAAAATGGTTGAGTTGCATGCCGCCCTGTTCAATGTGAAGTCGGAGCACCTGTCTCCCAGCCTCAAGGCGCACGTCGTCCACCCTAACTGACTCATAGCGATCCATCGCTCCTGTCGGTTTAAGCGCGATCGAATCTATCAAGGTCTGCCCTGAGCATTCAAAACGAATGATACCCGCATCAGCGCCCGCATAACTAACTGATAACATGTGAGTGCCGGTCTGTTTAATATCGACCGAATATTCCAGCCATTCTCCCGCCTCCGTATAGGTTACACGGTGTCGCCCCTTTTCTGATACAATATCCACATCATCAGAGCGGTAGAATCCCTTTCCTGAGTTCCCTTCAGTGGTGTCATGGTAAGTGACACCAGGATAACCGTAATCATAGCGCTCGACTTCCACTTTACCAGGAATCGCTACCGGTTGGCCGTCGTTGTAGGGAATCCGTTCCGGGCGGAGGGCATCATACTTCGACATCCACTGAGAAAATTGCTCTTTAAGGGCATGGTCTTGCTCAGACATTTCCGCCTCAGATAAGGGGTGCTGCTCGAAGCGGTCTTGGGTCTTATCGATAAAGCGTCCGTCGGAATGCAATTTATAGTGGGTGTTTTGGACAAAGGTTTTGATGTCCGTCATGTCGGTGCGTTCCATGTACCAGCAAAAGCTGTGGTCGCGCGTCGCAGTGGGCTTGCCCTTGAGCAAGGGTAGGAAACTGATGCCGTCTTTTTCAGCGTCCTGCTTTGGATCGATCGAAATACCAGCTAGGTCGATTAAGGTAGCATAGACATCACTGAAATCAATCAAACCCTCCATCCGAAGCCCCGCAGGCACGGTGCCAGGCCAGATCGCATAGAAAGGCACATGCGTGGCGTCCACTGTCATCTTACCCTTTGCACCCTTCACCGATACGCCGCCCTGCAAGCTGATGATTCTGTGGTCGGTGCCGTTGTCCGAGGTAAAGATGACTAAGGTATTATCTGCAAGACCTTCATTCGTAACAAAATCGACGAGTTCGCCGACAAGTTTATCTAGGTAAGTAACCATATCACCAAAATAGCGCGTATCGTTGAACCAAGGATCACGATCCGGGTCCCAGTGTGGTGAATCTGGAGTCGGCTGGAAGGGGTAATGCGGCAAGGTAATTGGATAGTAGAGGAAGAACGGATCGCCCTGATGGCGCTTGATAAAATCCTTGGCAAATGCCTGCTGTAGATCAGGACCATATTGTCCGCTAAAATCCTTCGTCTTGCCATTAGTCAAAAGTGTCGGACTGACGTAGCGCTCGTTTTGCGCGCCACGGATATTCCAAAGGCAATGTTCATCGAAGCCGAACTCATGAATGGTTTCCGAGGTGCCCCCCAGCTGCCATTTACCGACAACGGCAGTGCGGTATCCAGCATTTCTGAAAGCATGCCCGAAGGTGTCCTGACTACGATCTAGCGTGGCGAAACGGATGTAGTTACGTACATTGTATTTGCCTGTCATGATTTGCACCCGCGAAGGCGTACAAATCGGCTGGGAGTGGGCGTTGGAAAACCACACCCCCTCTTGCGCCAGTTGACTGAGGCGTGGAGTATGGTAAGACTCACCTCCATAATTTTCGATACACTCCTGCCCCAAGTCATCCGCCATGATCAGGATGACATTGGGCCGTGGGTCCTTGGCCGCAGTCGTCAGCCAAGCCAAGCCACAAAGGGTCAGAATTAGAATGATACGCAAGTGCATTTTGTCAGCGAATTAAGCTAAGGCGCTGGCTCAACATTGAGCTCCATACGTGCTTGCACTGGAGGGTTGAAACCATCGGATACACTGACGATCACAACATTCTCTCCCAGATAATCGGCGGGCGGAGTACCATCAAATCGACCATACTCCTTGTTGGCCAACTTGATCCAACTTGGACCTGATACCATAGAATACATCAAACGATCGCCGTCAGTATCCGAGGCACGCCAGTTCACATAGATCTGTAGCGCTTGCCCCACCACAGCACCCTTCTGCTGAAAAGTTCGGCTTTGCCACTTAGGCGGGCTGTTGTCGCCGACGACGCCTGCCGCCGCCCGAATCGCAGGCTCAAGCGCTAAAATCTGCTCGCGGTGCTCTTTCAAGCGGCGCGACATCCTGTCAATGACTTCAGCATATTCCGGATTGCTCGCGACATTAAGATTTTCGTCTGGATCACGCGAATGGTCATAAAGCATCTGAGCACCATTGCCCCACTCGGCATAGTGATAACCCTCCATTTTTACCGCATCTCCTGAGTGGTAGCGGCTGAATGCAGCATCCTTAATCAAAGTCGAAGAATCCTCCAAGATCGGCACCAGGCTCTTGCCTTGAAGGTGAGCCGGCGACTCAACGCCAGCCAATTCACATAGGGTTGGGTAAATATCTACAAACTCAACCAAGGAGGTAGAACGTTGCCCCGCCTTATATCCCGGAGCACTGATAATCAACGGTGCGTTGAGTGAGGTTTTAAAGAGCGCATGTTTGCACCAGAGCGAATGCTCACCCAGCTGCCATCCATGGTCGCCCCATAACATCACAATGGTATCCTCGCGCAGTTCGAGGCGATCCAACTCATCTAGCAATTCCCCTACCATCGCATCGGTGTAGGAGACACAGGCATAATAGCCATGAATCAGAGTGCGCGCATAATCATCCGACACAGCCCCCTGCTCCGGGACACCCCCATACATGTTGCGCAGCTCCCCCCACTGGTGGATGGCTTCCTGGGGCGCACCCTTGGGTGGCAATGGATTATCCGCCAGTTCTAAGCTCTCACGGTCATACAAGTCCCAATATTTCTTAGGTGCATTGAACGGCAGATGTGGCTTCGTAAATCCAGCGGCGATAAAGAATGGTGTGCCCGCTTCCTTCGCACGACGCAGATCCTCAATGGTCTTTTGCATGACTGGGCCACCCGCATAATCCAAATCGCTAACATCTGCACCCTCGTAGGCTGGTTTTTCGCTATCGGGCAAGGCGATGTTTTCCGGATTATGATAAATTTTGAAATCCTTGCCGCGGAAGACATCATCCCAAGAAGCGCTATTATCGTTGCGGTCATGATAGATTTTACCATTAGAGATTGTAGTATAGCCAAAGTCCTTAAGCCAACTTGGGATATCCTGAATGCCGGCAGCATCTGTTTGAGCGGTTGTATAATAGGTCACAAAGCGGTTTTCTGTGGGATAGATCCCCGTCATCAAACTGGCGCGCGTTGCCCCACAGACTGGCACCTGACAGTATGCTTCCTCAAAGACAATACCGCTCTCTGCCAAGCGGTCGATATTAGGTGATTGTATTGCAGTATTCCCATAGCAGCCCAACTCCGGACGCAGATCATCCACAGAAATAAACAGGATATTAGGCCGCTCCGCTGCCGTGGAAAGTGCGCTTAAAATAAACGCTCCAAATAGCATTAGGGGTATTTTTTTCATAGTCGTTTTGTATTTTTTATTTAATTTTACAGTGCAATTGAAAGCGCTTCAGCGCCTGCAGGTTAGCCCGGCGGAACGCCTGAGTCAAAGTCTTGTATGCGGTTCCATCCTCACGCACGATCCCCTGCTTTAGCATTCCTGCGCCATCAGCATAGCGGTCGATGTATTGACATCGCTGATACCCGAGAATGTAGCTTTTTTCAAAGGCGTCGATCAGGTATTGCTCATAAGCTACCCCGACCGCTTCTTCGCTTTCGAGCTGCTCCCACATTGTCTTTGGGTATTCCGGGGTCGGGAAACTATTCTGGTGGTCACAAACTAAAATCGGCTTTTTAAACTTAGCATGCATGCGGTCGAAATAGGCTGCTTCAAATTGCACGCCTCCCGGTTGGATAGACAGGACATCGATATAAGGTAAGGCTTCTTCAATGACACAATCCGGATGGTCATGGGCTAAATAGCGCTCCCCAAAAATCAACACATCTGGTGCTAGGCGCCGCGTCTCTTCACCAATCACCTTATAAAGCTCACGTGCGATCAACCGAAGAAAGGCTTCATCCGAGTGACCGCCATCGACTAAGAATTGCTCGTAGCGTATCTTTCCTGGAGCCCCCGCTGGCAACTCACGTATCATGGAAACCCAGTCAGTCCCACGTTTTTTGCGTGTACGCTCCACGTCCCATTGCGGTGTATCAGTCCAGTAGTAGCCAATCAGTGTAGAATTCCCCGCTTGCTTGCCGATTTCGTATTGGATGATTTCGCGCATTTTTTGCTGCACCACGGGATCGAAGACATCGCAATATTTAAACTGCTCGTCCGACATGTAGTTGGCATTGTTTGTTAGATACATTGGCGCGAAGCTTGGTAGCATCCGGCACAAAGGTTCTGGCGTGCCGTAGCCTCCGGTATTGTAGCCCCAGTATGTGAGCCTTTGTAGAATTTCCTCGCAGGCCTGCCTGTGATCTCCAAGCAAAGCACCCTCTCCTTGAAAGACGTTTTGGATATGATTTACTCCAAGACTCAAGAATGGCTTCCCATCAGGATCAATAAGGCAATCCCGCCCGTTTACTTTGCCTAGTTGAAAGCGCCCACCTGCGTCTGCTTGAATGAGTCCTGCGCCAAGCATAAGTGCGGCCAATTTACTTAGAATTCCCTTCATAATAAGCGCCCTTCTATTTCCGATAATTTTGTTCCTTTACTAACTGACCGTTGACGAAATGCTTGTAAGGCATCGTGTCGTAACTATCAACCTCCGCGGCAACATCGGGATCGGACAAATCCGGCCACGGGTTATTCTCGAGTAATTCCTCCAACTTTTTGCGAATTGGTAACGCCTCGGGCGAACCAGTAATATCTTTATAGTTACTACGAAGGTGCGCATCACCACAGTCAAAGAGTCGGCCTTCTGAATCACCGTATACCGGGTCCACAGCTTCGAGCAGCCAGCGCTTGGTCCTTACCATTCGTGCGGTCGCAATATAACTGGTGATCCACTCACGGTGTATGTCCGTGGCGCCAGTCAAGAAAGGCACCAGACTCTGCCCATCCAAGGCATAGCCATCGGGGACACTCGCCCCAGAAAATTCCATTAGAGTTGGATAAATATCAGAGAACTCCATCAACTCATCAGTCGCCCCGCGCTGCTGAATTAGGCCCGGGCAATTAACTATGAAGGGTACGCGCGAACCGTCTTCACTCGCATGCATTTTTTTACCATTTTCGCCATTGTCACAGGTGAAGATAACAATGGTGTTTTCACGCAGCCCGGCAGTCTCCAAGCCCTCCATCAGGCGCCCAACCAATATATCGATATACTCCACCAAGCCCTGTAGGCTTCCGCCCTTATTACTTCCTGGGATCCCATCAACTGGGGTCGTGGGGATTCCCCCCCCTGCCATATCGTGTACTAGGTTCATCGGATAGTAGGCGAGGAATGGCACGTCCTCGTGGCGCTTGATGAAATCAATCAAGAACCCTGCGTAAAGATCCGGCCCAAAGTCTTCAGCGGTCGTCTTCATCAACTCACCATTACGAATCACACAGGGATGCCAGTAACGGGCGGGCACGGG
>PKCJ01000053.1 GCA_002862945.1 Opitutia bacterium
AATAACAGATCCTTCTCGTTAGTAAATGTACTGCGACTGACTAACATGAAAAAAGTAAAATGAATACAATTCTCTCCATCGCGACTTTTGGTGCCGGCTGCTTCTGGTGCGTCGAAGCGGTCTTTGAGCAACTCGACGGTGTCCATTCAGTCGAATCTGGCTACATGGGAGGCGAGGTCGAGGATCCGACCTACCGCGAAATCTGCTCAGGTACTACTGGACACGCCGAAATCACACAGATTCATTACGACCCAGAAATAGTTAGCTATGAGACTTTACTTGATTGGCTCTGGCGTTCACATGACCCCACAACTCTAAATCGTCAGGGGGCGGATATCGGCACTCAATATCGTTCGGCAATCTTTTACCACAATGAGGCTCAACGGAAAGCCGCCGAAGCCTCCAAAGTTACTGCCCAAAAAAACTTTACTGCTCCAATTGTCACTGAGATCACCGCCGCTACCACCTACTACCCCGCAGAAGATTACCATCAAGATTACTATCGGCTTAATCCAAACGCACCTTATTGCCAGATAGTGATTCGACCAAAGTTGGAAAAGCTCGCCCTTGAATGATTTCATGGGCTAAGTTTATAAAACATTGATGGCTAATAGGAGCGCAAAAAAGAAAACCAAAAATAAGCGATTAGCTCGGGGAAAAGCTACGTCTAAATCACGTATTCAGGCCAATCATTCACACTGGCTCCTCAAGCTACTTGTTCGACTCTCGATAGCCATCCTAGCTGTTGGTGGGATTTATTATTTCAGTTCATTTGAAATACGTGCGAAGATGGAGCGTGTCGCTTTATCAGCTATCAATAGCTCACGAACGCACGGGGCAATGCCTGCACTAATAACGCCAATTTTCGACAGTCTCTACGATGCAATCCCATCGAGCGTTGGCATGGTCGTCGAAGGTGGTGAGCTCGGACGCGACCCAGAGACACCTTTTCTAGCAGGCATTCCAAACAGCCGCATGCCAATTCGTGTGCTCCTACAACCGAGCTACATCAATCTTTTCAATGAGCGTAGCCAACAGACAGCGTGCATCGCGATCCGACTAGACGATACCAAGCGTAAAAAAGCCGATACTGACGGCTTGCTCCAGATTGATGCCCGCATACCAAGGCTCAGCGCGCAGAACATGACTCTAGGCAAATGGCTGCCGCAACCGATCGCTCCCGCCAAAGCGCTTATTGGCCAACACGGAGAGAGCGGCGCCATCGATGCCAAGCTTGCCACCAATTACGCTCCCATGACCGAAGCCTTCGTAAACGGCGTGTGGAAAAAAGTAATGTACGAGTTCACACAGCGTTACCCAAAACGTTTCGGCGAGGTCTGGATCTACCTAGGTCCCGCCTATCTGCCCGAGAGCTCCAATTTCGGCTCTGCTATCTCACTGCCTGACGCCTATTACACCATCGCTTTTGATCTTACCCACCAAGGTGGTCTGCGCATACTAGCCTTACTTATTCCGACCGATGCAGAGAGTCAAAATCTAAACGATTATTTGAGCTCGATCGCAGAGATCGAAAAACTTACTGGCCTTCAGTTTCTTCCCGAGCTCGATTTCAGTATCCGCGATACAATCGTTGACCACGTCAGCCCAACTATGTGGTAAGGAAGGGGCACCAAACGGCTAAGCTTTCAACCGCATCCAACAAACCTCCTCCGCGCCAATTGCTCGGCTTGGGTACGTTTGTTGCGGCACAAAAGATCTGATCAGCTCAAAGCTTTCACCAAACAAAGCATCACTCTGTTCTCGGCTGATTGGATGCGGCGGCCCATTAGCTTGGTAATCACTAACTTCTCGAAAAAATATCGCTAGATACTTTCCGTTCGGTTTCAGTGCTTGAACAACTGATCTCGCATACGCCTCGCGCTCGCACGGATCGATCGCACAGAGGCAGGTGTGCTCCACGACCCAATCAAATGAGTGATAATACTGCTTTCCTAAATTCAAAAAGTCACCCAACTCATAGCGTTCGTCGTAGGAAACTGGAAAAGTTTCCGCCTTATCGATTCCTCTCGGCGCAATATCCAATCCGACCACCTCGACGCCCTCCGAGGCCAGCGCTCGTACGTCGTGCCCAGCTCCACAGCCAGGCACCAGCACTCGACCTGAAACTGACTGAAGCTTCAAAAATTCAATCAAAGGTGGTGAAGCATAGCCCTTATCCCAGGGCGTATCCCCTCCTTCATAAGCTGCATTCCAATCTCTAGCCATCCATCATTCCTCTTTCGCCTCTAGACCAAAGGGCGCAAGCCCTAAAAAAAAGTGGCCAGGTAACCTACAGCACACGTTCAACCAACGACCGCTGCTCCCTTCCGGGCCTGACGGGGTTAGCTAGTCAGACGTTGCATAGGCCCCAGCCATCGACAGAAAACAATGAGACGCTAACTTGCGGCAATCTTAAAATTAAGATATTTCATTCGCCATTGATCTACCGAGCATTTCAATATAGCTTATGCAGTCAACTGCCACCCAACATCGAAAGCAGTTCTTCCCCATCAATGCCCTCTTTAGGAAGTATCTCTGTGAATTCCACAGAGCGATGGATCTTCCTGTCAGCTATGAGGACATGCTCAAATACGAGGACTCTTTTCCCCTCATTAATAAGAGCGGCGAAGATACCCTTTGGCAGACCCTCATCTACGAACAGCAATTTGGACGCGAACTCTACGACGGCCTGAAAAAGATCTATGTGCTTCTACGTTCTGGAGGTGACGAGTCTATTCTGCCCAACCTCTACATCGACCGCGTCGACTTCTGCACCTTCGGTAACACCAAGCCCCTGCGCGTGCGCGTCGTAAATCAATATAACGACAACCACGATTACTTTTACGTTAAAAAAGCCGACGCCTCCCGCGTCTACGGCCTTGAATTAGAGGAACTACTCTCACCTAATCACATCAACTTTATCGTGCACGAAGATACTTTGATTGAAGAGCATATCATTGGCGTGCCTGGAGATGACTTCATTCGCGACTTCCTTCCCCACCCAGACCTACATGAAGTACGCTTGGCTAAAGAGTTTATTAAATTCAATGAGCGTAGCTTTGTCCGTCTACTCGGCGACATGCGTGCATACAATTACGTCGTCGAGGTCACGCCTGACTTCGAGGGAAGTCAATATCGCGTCCGCGCGATCGACTTTGACCAACAATGCTACGAGGGTCGCCGCTCGCTCTACCTCCCACAGTTTTTTAAGAATAACCTACCCGTGGTTAATCTCTGCTCAGAGTTGATCAATGTCGAAACAAGCAAACAGTATCAACGCGAAGAGCGTACCCTGATGAAGCGTCGCCTCGGCTTCGCCCTCCCACGTGTGCACCACCTGCGCACCTGCATGTGTGCCGACCAGATCTCCAGCACAGAAAAAATGCGCCAATTGCGTAAGGAGCTAGCCGAGATGCACCGCGAGCATCGCTTCTTACTCTGCCATTCTATGGGCGAGATCACCTTCCTTAACATCACTATCACTCTCGGCCTCGAAGGCGCTGCCGCTTACTATCCAAAGGAAGATAATGGATGAGTAGGGGCGACACTCTTGTCGCATCTTCAACGAACCAAAAAGCGAAAAGAGTTTCGCTTCTATAAATTTACCGAATATGGATTTACGCCAAAAACTACTCAAACTCCTCGGAGCTAAAGACTACCTACCTATGCGCCGTATGGAGATCATTAGCGTCCTTAAGCTCGATCAAGACGCCACTAAAGAAGCCCATGCACTACTCGACAAAATGCTCGAACAGGGCGAGATCGCTCGGCTTAAAAAGGATCGACTCTGCATCCCCGAAGATGCCGACCTCGTCAGTGGTCGCCTAGTTTTTCGCCAGAGCGGTTCCGCCATCCTTATTCCAGACTCCGATCCCATTGGTGACGGCTACCCAGTCAAATCCGAAGACACAGGCGTCTCAATGCACGGCGATACCGTGCTGACCCGAAAGGTCGAAGATCAGCGCCGTCACTTTAGAGGCAAAGGCCGTCAACAGCGCCCCGTGTACAAGCCAGACGAGAAACCCAATGTCCGTGTCATCCGTATACTCAAACGCGCCCGTATCACCATCTCCGGCACCCTCGAACAGGCTAAACATGCCATGTATGTGATCCCCGACGATCCGCGCATCATTCATGATATCCTCGTGCCTGATCCAAAAAATTCTGGTCTCAAACCCATACCTAAAGTGGGCGACAAGGTCGTAGTCAAAATGCTCGATTGGAAACAGCGCCACCTCAACCCAGAAGGTGAGATAATCGAAATACTCGGCCGAACTCACGAACCCGATGCCGAGTTCAAAGCCATTCTTTACAAATACGACCTTAATCCAAAATTCCCCACAGCGGTGGAGCAACAGACCAAGGGCATACCCGACGTTGTGCGCCCGGAAGATATCAGAAATCGCCAAGACTGCCGCGACCTTTTTACCTTCACCATCGATCCCGATGATGCAAAAGACTTTGATGACGCCCTCTCGCTCGAGCTTCTCAAAGATAGTAAAACTCGCGTCGGCGTCCACATCGCCGACGTGAGTGCCTACGTGAAACCTGGCTCACCACTTGATCGCGAGGCTCAAGAGCGTGGTAACAGTACCTATCTTGTCGGCACAGTTATCCCCATGTTGCCACACGCACTCTCCAACGGTCTCTGCTCACTCGTCGAGGGCGAAGACCGTCTGACCAAGACTTGTTTCATCACCTTCAACGACAAGGCCGACATCATTGAAGTCAAGTTTGCCAATACCGTCATAAACAGCAACAAGCGCCTTACCTACAAACAGGCCTACGCCTTCATGCAGCAGGACGACTTAACTGAGATACGCAAGACGCCCCTGCCACCAAAACATCAGACTGGTTCCACCGGGCGCTCATTGGACGATGTGACCGAAGAAGAGATGACCAAGCTAAAGAAATACATTGGCAAGCTTTGGCACATCGCCAAAAAGCTACGTGAACGCCGTTTCGGAAAGGGCTCGCTCGACCTCGACATGACATCGGTCAAAATCTATGTCGACGAGGAAGGCTATGCAGACCGAATAGAAAAAGAGTTCAACGACGAAAGCCATCAACTGATTGAAGAGTTTATGCTTTCAGCCAACGAGCAAGTCGCCCGCACCATGAAGAAGCAGAACTTCCCCTGTATCTATCGCGTGCACGATGAGCCAGAGGAAGAAAAACTCAAAGAGCTACGTGAGACCATGCAGAGCTTCGGCGTGCAGTGCGGCAATCTGCAAAAGCCGCGCGAGATGACCTTACTACTCAAAAAGCTGAAAGAACACCCGCAAGGCTACACCCTTAAGATCCATGTTCTTCGTAGCTTGAAGCAAGCACAATACCGTGCTTCCGCCGACGGTCACTACGGCCTCTCGAAGCCCGATTATACACATTTCACTTCTCCCATCCGCCGTTACTCCGACCTGATCGTCCATCGCATACTCGACGGCTATCTCTGTAAGACTCGCGCCGACTCTGCCCTAGAGGCGCCCGAGATTAGCTACAAGCAAGGTAAGCTCGAAAGCCTCGGCGACCACATCAGTGTGACTGAGCGTAACTCAGTCGACGCCGAACGCGAATCCGTCAAAACGAAGCTTCTCGAATTCTACGACCGCGAATTACAAAAAGAGCAGAAACAACACTTTAAAGCAATCATCACGGATGTGAAAAACCACGGTCTCTTCGTAGAGCTAACTGATACACTAGCCTTTGGAATGGTGCATATTTCTACACTCGACGACGACTTCTACCATTCAAACTCGGAGGGTACTGCACTGATCGGGCGCCGTAAAAAGCGCGCCTACGCACTCGGCAAATATATCATGGTTCAAGTCGAACGCGTGGATCGCTTCAAGCGGCAAATCGACTTCCGCGTTGTCTTATCGGACGATCGCGACAAAGGCAAAAAACCTGGCAAACCATTCAAAAGACATCGCAAGATAGATCAGGCGCGCTCATCAAAAAGTTTAGAGCGTAGCCCTCGCGAGAAAGGCGCGAAAACCTTGACCCGAAGAAAACCTAAGATGAAGTCCATACAAGAAAAGAAGCCTTTTGCTGAGGGCAAAGTAATCACTAAGCGCCCAAAAAAAAATAAGCGCAAAAAGGGAAATCGCTAGCGCACACGCTACTCGTCAATCATGCGACTCGTCATGCCATCGTAGGTATCAATGCGGCAGTCGCCCTATTTGAACCTAGGAGGCTAGCTTGACGCAGCAAGGCAAGAGACTGGCGTGATTAAACTAAAAAACTACCTTGTTTAGCGGGTATTCGATAATCCCCTCGGCACCACGCTCCTTGAGTTCGGGAATTATCTCGCGCACAACTTTCTCGTCTAAAATAGTGTCGATGGCGACCCAAGACTCATCAGCGAGACGGTTAATCGTCGGGTTACGCAGTGCGGGCAGATCGGCGAGGATCGCTTCAAGCTTGGACTTCTCGATGTTGAGCTTGAGGCCAACTTTACTATTAGCTTCGAGCGCAGAGGTAAGAAGCAGAGCGATGTTTTCGATTTTCTTGCGCTTCGCAGGGTTTTCCCAAGAGACCTTGTTGGCTATTAACACAGTGTTAGTGTAGAGAATCGTGTCGACGATGCGCAGCTTGTTTGCACGGATCGAGTTACCGGTTTCGGTGAGATCGACGATAGCATCGACAAGATCGGGCACTTTGACCTCGGTAGCGCCCCAAGAGAACTCGACCTCAGCGTTAACACCATTGTCCTTGAGATACTGACGAGTGATGTTGACCACCTCGGTGGCGATACGCTTGCCTTCGAGGTCTTTGACCGTCTGCACGGTAGAGGACTCGGGGACGGCAATGATCCACTTAGAGCGCTTGTTGGATGCACGACTATAAACGAGGCTACATACTTCGACCACGTCAGAATCGTTTTCTTCAACCCAGTCTTGGCCAGTGAGGCCACAGTCGAAGTAACCATGCTCGACGTAACGACTGACCTCTTGGGCACGCACGAAGCGACCGTCTAACTCTTCGTCATCGATCGACGGACGGTAACTACGGGAGCTCACTGAAATGTTGAAGCCCGCTTTACCAAAAAGTTTGATTGTGGAGTCTTGAAGGCTACCTTTAGGCAGACCGAGCATAAGTAATGGCTTGTTTTCCATGACCGCAAAAGCTGTCGTAGGACGCTTTCGGCACAAGGCTAAATTTCAGAAATAAAGCCTTTGCATAGGCTTTATCTAATAAAATAAGTATTAACAAATCGACCATCAGTAGATAGTATCTTAGTATTAACATATCTATTTAGTAAACTGATGGACAAACCAACACCACTCGCTGCAGGAAAAAAAGCCCCTAGCTTCCAATTGACGGAAGCTGGAGAAACTTACTCACTAGAGAGTCTAGAGCAACCCTGCCTATTGTATTTCTACCCAAAGGACGACACGCCAGGCTGCACAACAGAGGCCTGTGCAATCCGTGATACGTGGAGCGAATTTGCCAGAGCTGGACTCAAAGTCATCGGAGTAAGTAAGGACGACGAACACTCACATAGTAAATTTCGGAAAAAATATGGCCTCCCATTTCCACTGATCGCCGATACCGAACTGAAACTAGCCAATGCCTACGGCGTCTATGGTGAAAAGAAATTCATGGGTAAAATTTACGACGGGATTCACCGCATGTCCTTTCTTATTGGGGCGGACGGATTGATCCTCAAAACTTACTGTAAAGTAAAACCAGATGTCCACGCCCGCGAAGTATTAGCCGACCTCGCGGCACTTTCTAATTAAGTCCTAGCAAGATGAATCAAACTCCAAAGCCACTCATCATCATTGCAGAAGATGATAAAGAACTCTCCACGCTGATCGCTACGCAGCTAGAAGTGGCGGGGATGCAGAGTCAAGTCTGCCATGAAGCGAGCCACGTAGCGCGGTTCTTGAAGAACAATTTCGCCAATCTCATCCTACTAGATGTTCACCTTCCTGACGACACTGGCTTCAACCTGATGTCCGATCTACGTAAAGTGGGTGACAAGACGCCCATCATATTTCTCACCGGCGAAAATAACAAAGTCAAAAAAGTGAATGCCCTCGAAATGGGCGGCGACGACTACATCACCAAGCCTTTTGGATTTCCCGAGCTAATTGCACGGATCAACGCCGTGCTACGCCGCGCAGAAACAGTGCACGATAGTAATATCACACAAAATGCTTCCACCACCGACAAAGCATTTGAATTTTGCGGTGCTGAGGTGAATCCACATCGACTCGAAGTAACCTTTGCCGACGGCGAAATCGAAAGCATCGGTCGCAAGGAGTTAGGCATCTTTGTCTACCTTGCTAGCCACCCAAACAAGGTGCTCACTCGCAAGAATTTGATACACTCAGTCTGGGGAATCCACGCCGATGTGCGTAGCCGCTCGCTTGATCAATATATAGTGAAAATTCGCGAACTTTACAAACGTCACAGCCTAACGCTTGATGCCTTTCGCACCGTGCATGGCATCGGCTATATTTACGACATTAAGATGCCCAAGTAGTCGCACGACAATGTGAATCGTTGTGGATGGTATGGCTAAAGACCGGTCAGCTACTCCGCTTGATACCACTCCTTGACGAGTGCTTTCACCGCTTCGGGTGATTCAGCTTCCACAAAGCTAAGCGATGCGGAATTAATGCAATAGCGTAGACCTGTGGGCTTGGGACCATCGGGAAAGACATGGCCTTGATGTGATCCGCAGACATTGCAATGCACCTCCACGCGCACCATACCGTAGCTGGTATCGCGCGTCTGACCGAGGGTGCGCTCGTCGATCGGTTGAACAAAGCTAGGCCAACCCGTGCCTGAATCGAACTTATCAGTACTGCTAAACAGGGGTGTTTCGCAGCCTATACAACGATAGAGTCCAGTCGCTTTATTGTCATTGAAGGGATTGGTAAAAGGCCGCTCTGTCCCATGGTCGCGGGCGACTCGATATTGGACATCGGTGAGGCGCTCTTTCCACTCAGCTTCTGTCCGTTGGACAGGAAAATCGCCGCTGCTTAGGTCGACATGCGAGGGCAGACCGCAAGCGGCGGCACATGCGTTCACATCGACATCAGTCCCAAGATCTGGACTCGGAGGTATAGGTTTTTCAGGCATAGCAAAAGTAAAAAGGGCAAAGGCCAATAGGGCAATGAGCGCCACAGGACCATAACTATGGAAGTTAGATTGTGTTTTCATAGTAAACGATAATCAAAACAATAGGGGCTATTCCCGTGAATGCAATTCGTCAACGACGCCTATTCGCGATTCGATGTAAGAAGGCCCTATCCCAGTCACTTAGGAGCATATGTCTGGAATATGGAGCAACGAGATCCAGACCCCTTCATGGAATAGCTTAATCTGTGAGGCCTACCGTGGCAGTTGATTGACTTACTGATAGAATAATAAGGATTACTAGTTAAGTGTATCGCAAAAGTAGAATGACTCGCTCACCCCAGACTCCCAGATATCAGCCCGCCCAATTACTGTTTAGTGCGTAACGGTCGTCCGTGGATAGACCCTCTATTGCATATAAAAGGTCTCCGACATTTTCGGAGACCTTGAAGAAAAATGGAGTGAGTGAAGAGGTTCGAACTCTCGACATCTACCTTGGCAAGGTAGTGCTCTACCAACTGAGCTACACTCACTTTATTTGGGAAAAGTGGGTAGAATCTATGACCGACCTCTCATGTCAACGTGTTTTTAGAAAAATTTAAAAACTACTTCTGCTTAAGATTTTTATTCTAAATCAAGGTCGATCAATAACTTACGGCGCACAGTTTGAGGCAACGCGATTAGGTCGTTGGCGCGGAGGCTATTGGCGACTTCGTCATTGAGTAATTCGCGAATTGTGGAGCGGAGTTTGGCATAATCTCGCAAATTATATACTAAGTAGAAAGCAAGCCGAATAGGGTAGTCGCCATAGTGCACGTTATCGTCGGTAGGTCCGAAGGCAGGTGCATAGGTGCTGCTATCAGATGAGACCATAAGGACTTTGATATTTTTATCCTCCGGCATGCGAGAGAGAATGGCGATAGAAGCGGTATCAGAGCGGATTAAATCCTCGACTTCGGCATCTTTGACCATCGACATCTTGGGTTTTAAAAGGCCACCCTTTAAAATACTATATTTAAATAGCTCCAAGGCGATGCTCTCATCGCTTGTGCCGGCAAGCGCCTTAATATTGCGACTGCCCCAGCCGGATAGCCCGAGTTCGCCCCAAGTATTGAGATTCAGCTCTTCGTTGGAACCAAAAATTCCCCCGAGGCGAGCAACACTAATTTCGTCGATGGGGTTGCTACCATTCACTACAATTACTGCAACGTCGTAGGCAAAAGGATAGACACTAAATTCATCGCGAGGCACTTCGTCCCACTCTGGCACTGCAATAATGGCGAGATCAATCTCATCAGAACGTAAGCGGTCAAGCGCAGGCAAACTACCGATGCTATCCACGACAAAAGTAGAGTCATTTTCAGCGGCGTAGGCCTTAAGTGGCGCTTTGATGTAGTCAGCCAGCAGGTCGGATGCAGCTATGCGAATTTCTTCAGCTTGCACTGTCACAATCAATGTAAGCTGGAGGAGTAAGAGTGTTTTACCAAAGTTCATGGTAGATTGTGCAGGGGTAATTAGAAGCAAAAAACTACTCTATATTTGAATGCTTACTGATGCGAGTCAAACTCTAAGAGAGAGCTAACCTGCGCTACTTATTTGTGTCGAGTTCTGGCCATTTAATAAGTTTACGGTGGAGAGTACGGCGGCTTATGCCCATGAGCTCAGCAGCGTGGGTGCGGTTACCGTTGACTTTAATCAGTGCGTTACGGAGGAGACGTTTTTCATTTTCCTCTTTGCGCAATGTTGGGCTACTGGAAAGCGACTGCGGCTCGTCATCCGTCGATGTCTCGCTCTGGTTGTGGTATTTGGAGTCAAGATCATATTCGGTAAGCTCGTTACCCCGCTTGAGCACGACGGTGTTTTCGCAGAAATTACGCAACTCTCGAATGTTCCCTGGCCAGCTATAGTCTCGGAGCACTTTGATCGCGCCTTCGGTCAGATCAATGGGAGGTAGCTCATTTTCTTCGGCAAAAGAATCAATGTAGTGATTGAGAAGTAGAGGTAGGTCCTCACTACGCTCGCGCAGTGGCGGGAGGTGGATTGTAATAACGTTGAGCCGATACAGCAAATCCTCTCGGAACTCGCCGCGCTTGGCCATCTCAGCCAGATTACGATTCGTCGCGCAGACTAGCCGCACGTCGACTTGGATGGGTTTCGAACTGCCTAAGCGCTCAAAACTGCGAGTCTCAAGGAAGCGCAAAAGTTTGACTTGTGTCGCTGAATCGATTTCGCCGATTTCATCGAGAAATAGAGTGCCGCCACCCGCCGCCTCAAAACGACCAACCCTGCGCTCGCTCGCTCCTGTATAAGCGCCTTTCTCGTGCCCAAAGAGTTCGCTTTCAAGCAAATTAGCTGCCAAGGCTGCACAGTGCACTGGGACAAAGGCTTGGCGAGCGCGGTTACTATTTTGGTGGATAGCTTGGGCGACGAGTTCTTTACCCGTGCCAGTCTCTCCTTCGAGAAGAACGGTTGCCTTGGAAGGCGCCACGAGTTTGACTTTATCAAGCACGTCAATGAGGCCAGTTGAATTACCCACGATGCCATCGAAGCTATACTTCTTATCGAGTCGCTCGTGAAGGACAACGTTTTCCGCCTCGATTCGGCGACTTTGAAGCGCCCGTTTGATTAAGATTTCCAATTTTTCTAGACTAACAGGCTTAGTTAAGAAGTCGAACGCGCCCCGTCGCATGGCTTCGACCGCTGTTTCCACATTGCCATAGGCAGTCATCATGATACAGATTGGCCGATTTGGTAGGGTAATGGCACGATCTATAACCTTAAGTCCCGATTTACCCACCATGCGCAGATCTGTCAACACGATGTCAAAAGTCTCGGCCTCCATTAGGTTGAAGGCCTCGTCTGCGCCCGAGGCCATATACACCTCATACTCCTCTTCAAGGGCTATGCTTAGCCCCTCGCGGGTGTTTTTCTCATCATCGACGATTAAAATTGTTACTGGCATGTGGGACAATAAGACACATTTCGGAACTAAATGCAATATTCTCATTGCAATGAAACCTATCGCTTTCTCCTTTGTCTGTTAGTCTTCCGCAAATAAATTTGCGAACCTACCATATCACTATGAACCAAGATTCAATCGCACCTGAAATCGAAGAGAAACTAAAGTCGGCTATTCAATGGATCCCGACTCTACGAGAGGAGATCGCTCGCATCATCGTCGGACAGCATTATCTAGTTGATCGCCTACTAGTGGGACTACTAGCCAATGGCCACGTCCTACTCGAAGGTGTGCCAGGTCTAGCCAAAACACTCAGCATACGCACCCTTGCCTCAGTCACGGCAGCGGACTTCAAGAGAATACAGTTCACACCAGATCTGCTACCAGCTGACATTATAGGTACCTTGATTTACAGCCCAAAGGAAAGCGCCTTCCATACTCGCAAGGGACCGATATTTGCCAACCTCATTCTGGCGGACGAAATCAATCGCGCACCCGCTAAGGTACAGAGTGCACTACTCGAAGCCATGCAGGAGCATCAAGTGACCATCGGTGACAAGACATATCCATTACCCGAGCCCTTCCTTGTAATGGCCACAGAAAATCCGATTGATCAAGAGGGCACTTACCCCTTACCTGAGGCGCAGGTAGACCGCTTTATGCTCAAACTCAAGGTAGGCTACCCAAGCAAACACGATGAGCGAGCCATCCTCGACCGCATGTCCTCGACCGCGCCAAATCTGAACGTTGACGCCGTTACTACGCTCGATGCAATCAGCGAAGCGAGGAAACTAGTCAACGACATCTTCGTTGACCCTAAGATCCGAGACTACATTGTAGATCTCATCCTAGCGACCCGTGATCCCGAGCAATACAAACTCAAGCTCGGCCAATACATACAGTTCGGTGCTAGTCCACGTGCGACTATCAGCCTAACGCTCGCCGCAAAAGCTTGGGCACTGATGCAAGGACGTGCTTACGTCGTCCCACAGGACATTAAAGAAATCGGAATGGACGTGCTACGCCACCGCGTAATACCTTCCTATGAAGCAGAAGCAGAGGAGATCAGCAGCGAAGACCTAGTCACCTCGATTTTCAACGCTGTGCCGGTGCCATAAGGAAATAATCAGTCATCACTCAGTATTTATAACATTTTTGATGACCCCAACTGACATTATTAAAAAAGTCCGTCGCCTAGAAATTCGTACTCGACGGCTCGTTACCGATTCGGTGACTGGGGCTTACCACAGTTCTTTCAAAGGGCGTGGCATGGACTTTGAAGAAGTCCGCGAATACACCATGGGTGACGACGTGCGCACCATCGATTGGAACGTCTCGGCTAAGATGGATCGCCCCTTTGTGAAAGTCTTCCGGGAGGAGCGCGAGTTGACACTTATGCTACTGATCGACCTCAGTGCCTCGGGCATTTTCGGTTCCGTCGAGCAAAGTAAACGCGAGCGTGCCGCCGAGATCGCCAGTGTGATCGCCTTTTCCGCTTCGCAAAATAACGATAAGGTCGGGCTTCTTCTCTACACTGAGGAGGTCGAGCACTATATTCCGCCTAAAAAAGGTCGCCGACATATTTTACGCGTGATTCGCGACATCCTTTTTTTCGAACCCTCTGGCAAAAAGACCAGTCATAAGTATGCACTCGACTATCTAAATCGCGTGCAACGCCGTAGGAGCGTCGTCTTTTTAATCTCTGACTTCCTCGATAACGACTCACCGCTCCCCACACACGATACACCACTCTTCAAGACGTTATTCCTCACCCACCAAAGACACGACCTCGTGAGCATCGCCCTGAGCGATCCTCGTGAACACCTACTGCCCAAAGTCGGGCTAATCGCACTCGAAGATGCCGAGACCAGCGAAATAGTCGAGATCAACACCGGCAGCCATCACGTAAGAGAGCGCTATGCCAAACTCGCTGAGGAACGACGTGAAGCCTTCCAAACTGGCATGCGTAAAAAAGGTCTCGACTGGATCGAAGCTCGTACGGATCAACCCTATCTACCCGCGCTACGTAAACTCTTCGCTTTACGTGCTAGAAGGCACTGAGCGAGACATAGGTATTTAGAATTACAAATTAAGAATGATATTTCTCGCCCAGATGCCCGCTGCACCACAGTTGCCGCCCCTACCCGAAGGACCGTCGCTCGATCGCGTGCGTGGCCCCGTCGAGATTTCCGCTTACGAGCCGTGGCAAATAGCAATATTACTCGGATTAATTGTTCTTTTAATTAGCCTATTGATTTGGTTATACGTCCGCAGTCGCCGAAAATCCGCGACGGCTACTTCACCCTACGAAGTTGCCGTTGCGGAACTGCAAGCCGCCGCAGACTTAACCCCTGAAGACGATGAGCGTTTTGCAATGCTTAGCTCGCAAGCCTTACGCCGCTACCTCGAAGACGAGCTTGGCCTACATTCGACAGCTTGCACGAGCGAAGAATTTCTTCTACGCCTTAAAGTCAATACGCAGCTCGACGAATTTTTTCAAACAACACTTCGTGAAGTGTTGGACAACTTCGACCAGATCAAGTTTGCGCAGCAACCGATCAGTATGACAGAACGTATCTATATTATCGATACAGTAAGAGAACTCATCAATCAAGCACACGTCGCCAGCCAAATGAAGGGGGCACGCCCATGAGTTTCTTTCAATTCGACGATCCCGCATTTTTCTTTTTACTCCTACTCATGCCGATCATAGCGTGGTGGGCAGGTCGTAGCGGCCCTGAAGCGGCTGTCCGTTTTTCCAGTATAGCTCTCGTCAAGAAGATCAGCCGCAATCGTCGTAGTCGTCCTGGCAAGCTACTCTTAAGTCTGCGTTTGCTCGCGCTAGTCGCTATCATCACCGCCCTCGCCCGTCCCCAGATTGGTCGTATGAACGAGAATACCGAGGCAGAGGGTATCGATATCGTCGTCACACTCGATCTCTCAGGATCTATGCGCGCACTCGATCTTTCAACCCAAGACGATATCGTCACGCGCCTCGATGCGGCTAAGCGCGTAGTCGACAACTTTATCGGTAAGCGTGAATTTGATCGCATCGGTCTCGTAGCCTTCGCCGCCAATGCTTACGTTGTCAGCCCCCTCACACTCAATCACGACTGGCTCAAACGCAACCTAGAGCGACTCGAACTCGGCGAGATCGATGGAGGCGGTACTGCTATCGGCACAGCCCTAGGGGCGAGTATCAATCGCTTACGTGATCATGACGCCCGCAGTCGTATCGTCATCTTACTCACAGACGGCGAGAATAACGCAGGCGCCATCTCCCCCATTGCCGCCGCCGAAGTCGCTAAGACTCTTGGAGTCAAAGTCTACACCATCGCCACCGGCAAAAAAGGCCGTGTCCCTATCCCTGCTACCGACCGTAAGGGAAGAATCGTCCGCGACAGTGAAGGTACACCCGTTTATCGAGGTCGCAGCGACATATCGAACTACGACGAGGCTGAGCTGAACGAAATCGCCGAACTCACAGGCGGTCGTTTTTTCAGTGCAACCAAGGACGGCGACCTAGAACGCATCTACGATGAGATCGACGAACTCGAAACCACCAAAATCGAGCTACGTTCTTACGCCACATTCACCGAGTTGTTCGTCTGGTTAGCAAGCCTAGGTCTGCTCTTACTCGCTCTTGAGCAAGTCCTTGGCAATACCCGCTACCGCCGTCTACCATGAGTTTCGCGGATCCAGTCTGGCTTACAATGACGCCGATACTACTCCTGCTCTTCGGCGGTATGCTCGCATATGGTTTTCGACAACGCGATGCCTTACTGGGTCGTTTTGCGGCCAGTCGACTACTCGACCAGCTGACCGAACAAGCCAGCATCACTCGCACATGGATCAAGGCAGGCTGTATCCTGCTAGCCGTCCTCGCCATCGGCATTGCACTTGCACGCCCACAACTTGGCGTCGAGTGGTCAGAGCGCAAAGCACGCGGCCTCGATATTGTCTTCATCCTTGATAGCTCCAAGAGCATGTTAGCCACCGATCTGCGCCCTACCCGCCTAGATCGTGCAAAACTCGCCATCATTGATCTTGTCGAGCGCCTAGAGGGTGACCGTATCGGCCTCATCGCTTTTGCAGGGCAAGCCTTTCTACAAACTCCGCCCACCCTCGATTACTCCGCCTTTCACGAGAGTCTCGACGCCATCGACCCCAACATCATGACGAGCGGCGGCAGCGATCTCGGCAACGCGATCAATGAAGCTGCTAAAGCTTTTCCTTCGGAAAACAACGTCAAAGTCGTCGTCTTACTAACCGACGGCGAAGACCTAAAAGGCAATGCGGCCACCGCAGCAGTCACCGCTCGCGAGGATGGCATTCAAATCTTCGCCATCGGCATCGGCACGCCAGAGGGCGAATACTTACGTATCCGCAATAAACAAGGCGTCGAAGAATTCGTCCGAGATTCGAGCGGGCAGCCCGTGCTAAGTAAACTCGATGAGGGCAATCTACAAGCCATCGCTCTAGCAACTGAGGGTAGCTACAGCCGCCTTAGCAGCGATTCCCTCGACCAGCTTTATAATTCCGTCATCGCTAGGCTTCCACGCGAAGAGCGCAAATCAGAATTGCAAGAAATAGGCATTGAACGCTTCCAATGGGCGCTCGCTTGCGCCCTAGTCTTTCTTGTGTTTGATATACTGATACGCCGACGCCGACGCGCTGCGATACATACCAGCATACTAATTCTCGCCACGCTTACTCTTGGGCCGACAGATACGATTGCACAAACTGAATCCAATCCCGATGCCTACAGTAACTACAATGCAGCTTACAAAGCCCTCGTCGAAGGTGACTATGAAGGCGCTCAAACCGGCTACGAAAACGTACTTTCTCGAACGAATGACCTCAGCCTGCAACGCGACGCGCTCTACAACCTAGCCCACGCTACCTACCAACAAGGACATACAAGCTACGAGAGCGGCGACCCGCAAGCAGCTCTCGTTCAAGTTGAAAAAGCCGAGGCCTTATTTCAATCCGCCCAAGAGATCGATACCAGCGACAGATCAATTCAAGCAGACATTGAGCAAGTCTCGCGAGTTCGTGAAGCCATCGAAAAATTAATCGAACAACAACAGTCACAAGATAGTGAAGAGCAGTCTGAAGAATCGGGAGAGAATCAGGATTCATCCAACGAAAGCGAGGATACAGAAGATTCACAAGATAGAGAGCAATCTGAAAGCGGCGAGCAAGGCGAGGACTCTTCCAAAGATCAAGAAAACCAAGAAAATGAATCAGGAGAGGAAAGCACCGAGCAATCCAACCAAGAACAAGATGGCTCGGAGGGCGATACGTCCGAAGAATCGGGCGACCAAAAAAATCAAGAGGCGACAGACAAAGAAGTCGAAGGCGCTTCAGCCAAGGAACAAGAATCAACTGAAGACCCCGTTGACGACATCCCGCAGTCCCAAGCAGGCGAAGAGGGTGAGGAATCCGGCGAAGAAGACTCTCAACCAACAGGGACCCCCGAGGCCACAGAGAATAATAGTGACGAGGATGGTCAGGCTGGCAGCATGAGCGGCGAAGCGATCAAAGGTATGACTGAAGCTGAAGCCGCCGCCCTACTCGACTCACTTCGCGGCAAAGAAAATCTTCTCCCCTTTAACGACCAAACGCGCGGTGGACGCCCAAAAAACACCCGAGACTGGTAAAAAACTTTTATCCATGCACCGATTCAAATTCACTTTGACACTTTTCCTCTGGTTTTTAGCGCTCAGCACGAGCGCTGAGATTAGCGTGACTACAATCTTCAATCCGCCCCGTATCGCGCTGGGCGACAAGGCCCAGTATATCCTTGAGATCAAAGAGACTGACACTAGCCGACAGCCAGAAATAGAGAGTGTTACCAGCCTACCCATCCCGCAATCTGGCGGCTTAGACTTA
>PKCJ01000068.1 GCA_002862945.1 Opitutia bacterium
CAATAACATCAAACTGATCCGTACCTAAATTTGTTTGTCCTAAACCACCTACTACCACATTGGATGCTAGCAAACCAACATTGTCACCGTCAGAGGTGCTGCCAACAGTTAATCCTGTGGTAAGAGCTATCAAAATAGTTTCTCCACCTGAAGCAGCTACACTGGTACCAGCGCTACCACTCCAGCCGACATTGGTCCAAAATTCGACGCTGTAGTTGCTAGTTTGGCCAATTTCACTCCAGGTTAAATCACCTAGCGCACTAAAAGCACTAGCACTCACGCTTGTGGAAGTGCCGAAAGATGAGGCATAGCCTGCTGCAGTGTTTGTTCCTACTGCATAGTAGATACCAATACCTGCACTGTCCTGCAGGGAGTGTGTCAGTGTTGTGCCATCAGCAGTGTTCAGACTACCTGGACTAAGTGTAATTGTAAAGGACTGAGTAAACGCAAATGAGCTTACTACAGCTAGTCCTAGGAATGTGGTAATTAGTTTTTTCATTGTGCGGAAAGTTTTAGTAGTGGGGTTAACAATACGGGGTCTACAGTATGTTTATTGAGTTAGTTCACTACTGTAGCAGGTAATTTCACTGCCTCATCTTCTGTAGGAATGACTACGACAGCAATGTCGTCGCCGAGAGTTGTTAACTCTGAGAGATCCGGAGACCAATCGCCGCCCAAGAAAGCTGGGGCTCTTGAGTAAACAGTGGGACTTGTCAAACTACCACCATTGGTGTAGACTGAAACGGAGGTTCCAGGTGCGAGAGTGCCAAATATTGCGTTTGCATCCGCTGCTGATGGGCTATTTGCGCCAATAATATTTACGCGTCCTGCTGCAGCAGAAAACATAACTGGGTCAACCGCTACCGCACCTACGTTAATAATTTCAAAAGGACCAGTAGATATGATTACTACACCTTCTCCAGGATAAATAGCCTCAGTGTAATCACCATCCCAGAAACTTCCTAGGAAATTACTGACATAAGTAGCAGAATTAGTGGTTCCGTCTGAATTGTAGACAGTTACGGAGGTGCCACTTGTGAAGTTGGTTCCAAGATCCTCTATTGTAGTGTGTGGACGTATCGATATAGCAACGCCCGAAGCAACTGACAGAGACGAGGATAGGGTAACAGAACTAGTAGTACTTGATACTATATCTACAACAGTGCCCATAAGCGCACCATCCATTACTTGGACATAATTGGCTCCCGTAAGTGTAGGAACTGTAGAATCAAAATTAAGAACTGTTGTTCCTTCAGCATTAACTGTTCCTTCAAAAACAGCGGACTTAGCAAGCGGCAAAGTAACCACATAACCTCCAGCGTTTCCGCTAAGAGTCGTGTAGCCGACCGGATCAGTTTGGACCGCGAAAAGGCTAGAAAGGGTAAAAAGGAATGCTATGGATAGCGAAAACAGGGGTTTATGCAATTTGTTCATAACAAAGTAACTTATACACCACTCAGTTTCTCGTTGCGCGCAAGTGAAAAAATACAACTTTTAGGCAATTTAAACTCAGTAGTTGGATTTTAAGGACTTTTTTACAAAATCTAACGCTTAATCGCAGAATTGATTGAGGATGTAGTCTAAAATATTGGGTATTGTTGCGCTCAGCATCAGGGTCTTATACGGACACTCATCCTATTCCACTATCATTTGGTGAGACCGGGTATTGTTTGAGTTTTCCTTTGACTGATGGGCTGACCTAGAATCTCGCCGTAGATGAAGGCAATGCGCGCTGCGGAGGGATTGCGCAGGAAAGCTCTCGCGCTGCCGCGAACTGTACGCGGTAGATTTTGCTCTAATGTGCTGTTAGTCTGTGTGATATGGATTTGCTCTTTTAACTTTTCAGCCCTCCTCTTAGTCGCTTCGATCCGCTGCAGGCGCTCCTGCATTTGAGATTCGTAAGTAGCGAGCGGGGGCTGAGTCTGGCTTGGCGCTGGACTGGAGCTTGGTGCATCCAGAGGTGAGCGACTGTCCTCCTCGCCTCGGCGTTCGGCGATCTTACGGCGGATTTCTTCCTGTATCTTTCGCTGGCGCTCAATGACATCGGGGTCTTCCTCTTGGCGACCGCTAGGAATGCTCGGCGCGCTATCCCCATCCGACTTCCCGGAAAACATGTTCCCAAAGAAGTAGACGGCCGCAAAAATTAGCGGAATTAGGATTTCTAAGATGTTGTCCATTAGGGGAATTATGGGCGCAGACAATTAAGCATTCCGTATTTGTCTACTCTCGGATTCTAAGTTGTATCTATTGTTTCTCTTCTCCTTTAGAAATGGAGTCGCGCATATCCGTGTCGGCCTTAATATTGTTTAGGCGGTAGTAATCCATGACGCCTAAGTTGCCGCTGCGAAAGGCTTCGGCTAGGGCAAGAGGCACTTGAGCTTCGGCTTCGACGACCTTAGCGCTCATTTCTTCGACCTTGGCTTTCATTTCCTGCTCCAGAGCAACGGCGGCAGCGCGGCGCATTTCGGCTTTAGCTTGGGCGACGTTTTTGTCGGCTTCGGCTTGGGACTCTTGCAATTTGGCCCCGATGTTTTCGCCAACGTCAACATCCGCGATATCAATGGAGAGGATCTCAAAGGCGGTGCCTACGTCGAGGCCTCGCTCGAGAACAACTTTAGAAATGCTGTCTGGCGACTCCAAGACAGTCTTATAGGAATCGGCAGAACCGATAGTTGTGACGATACCCTCCCCAACACGGGCAATGATGGTCTCTTCCAGGGCGGACCCGACATAATTGTCGAGATTAGAGCGCACGGTGACGCGAGCACGGGCTTTGACTTGAATGCCGTCTTTGGCAACCCCATCGATCGTGGCGCGTGCACCATCAGTTGCGGGGCACTCGATGACTTTGGGATTGATAGAAGTGCGAACCGCTTCGAGCACCGACTTGCCGGTGCCTTTAGTTGCGAGGTCAATGGCGCAAGCGCGTTGCCAGTCAAGCGCGATGTTGGCCTTATCTGCGGCGATGAGGGCTTGGACGGTTTGAATAACATTACCCTCAGCGAGGTAATGGGCTTCGAGGTCATTCGCACTGATCTCGATGCCAGCCTTCACCGATGTGATGCGAGCATCGACAATTAGCGAAGCGGGGACGCCTCGCAGGCGCATGGCGACGAGAGTGGGAAAGCCCACAGAGGCACCGGCTAGCAAGGCGCGGAGCCAGATACTAAAAAATGTGATCAAAATGAATACGCCAATAAGGAGGATGAGTCCGAGAATAGCGGCGGCGCCGAGTTGCCAGCCGGCGAGGGCTAGGAAGGAGATGGATAATATGGATGTCATAGTTTTTTAATGATGAGTTTGAAATTGTCTTGAGCGACTACTTGGATAGATTGGTCTTCTTCGATATAGCCATCTTGAGAATAAGCTTCGTAAGATTTTCCGTCGATAGCAACTTTCCCGCTGGGATTGAGGCGAGTTAGCGAAGTCCCTTTTTTACCAGTAATGGATGCTTCCGCAGGTGCAATGTTGGAATGACCCGTGACGGAAGATTTTAGGAAAAATGCGCTGCCGAGTGAGGTGCGCGCGAGGAGTTTGAATTCGATGAAGACGAGTATGCCAATCGCAGCAGCGGAGCCAACAAATGTGAGTATTCCGATACCTGCCCCGTATTCAGCTCCAGCGAACCATGAGGCGAGAATGACGCAGAGAGCGGCCATGATGCCGAGTATGCCACCCGGTAGAATGACTTCAAAGAAGACAAGGATGAAAGCGGCGACAAGTAGGCCGATGATGGTGCTCATAAAGAGATGGTGAGTGAATGATTGGTAATGGTGGACGGGGAGGCTCGCAGGATAACCAGCAGAGATCCGACTAGTCGGGCACTACAATAAGGCTGAAATCTGCGGCCTCTTGGACACGGATGGGACTGCCCTTATCGATGGTGCCTAGGGCACTGCGGGCTTCGAAGCGGCGGCCAGCAATCTCGACGCGGCCGCTTGGAAAGAGATCGGTGATGGCAGTGCCTGTGCTACCTGGCCGAGGAAGGCGGGACTCAAGCTCGTCGCGGATAGTCTGGCTATCGCCACCAGCAGCCTCGGCGAGGACAAGCTTGCGCTCTATCCACGATCCGTGAAAAAAGCGGGAGAATAAAAATGCTCCGCAGACGGCGATGGAGAGGCCGAAGACGAGATCAACGATTGGCTGAGCGAGCAAGTCGGGCGAGACGGTGATGGGCTCATCAGGCCAGATGTCGAGCATTGCCCAAAGAAGGGAGCCAAAAATGCAGGCGAGGCCACTGAGGGCAAAAATGAGGGTGCCGGGGAAGAAAAAAAGCTCAACGAGGACTAAAATAATACCTAAGGCGAAGAAAAGAATGACTTCATTACCCGCAAGGCCGGCAATATACTGACTGATGAAAAAGACCCCGAGCAGAACAATCCCTAAAATACCAAAGACGCCGAAGCCAGGAGTCTTAAACTCAATAAAGAGCATGAGCATCCCGATCCCTAGTAGCGCAGGAGTGAAAGTACTCATCCACTTAGCGATGACTTCAGAGTAGGTGAGGTGGAAATCTTTGATCTCATAATTGCCCTCACCTAGGCGATCGTTGAGGAGCGCAGCTGTAGAATCGTAAATGCCTTTACCGAGGAGAGGCTGAGCGAGGTCGTCGGGGCTTTCGGAATATTCGCGCAGAGCCTCGGATGCGGTCAGCGTCAGCAGCTCGCCTGCGGGCTTGATGACCTCATCGCCAATTTTTAGCTCATAGTCAGCATCAAGCATGGCGCGGATAACCTCCGAGCGGAAAGGATAATCCTCGGTGATGCTGCGGATATTTGCGCGTAGATAGCTCTCGACCTTCATGCGGGCCGTCTCGGGCACTTCTTGCCCACCTCCTTGAATGACAGCGGAGGCGCCCATCTTGCCATCGGGGGCAAAGTAGATCTCTTGAGTGGCCGCTGCGATGAAAGAACCTGCGGAAATGGCGTCTGGATTGATGTAAGTGGCGGTGATGCCATCAAATTTAGCGAGCATCTCCATCATTTTGAGGGTGACATCGACGCGCCCACCAGGGGTATCCATGTCGAGGAGTATCATCTCTACATCGTTGGTGATGGCCTCTTTGAGACCGCGACGTAGGACAAAGAGGTTTGGCTGGCTGATGGCGGCGGTGATAGGGATCACGTAGACGGCAATTTTTTCTGATTCGGCGACCGTAACTGTTGCAGGCTCTTGCGCGCCTGCGGATAGGCCGAGCATGAGCAGTGCGATCAGAGCCGTGATACGTGGAAGCAACATAGTAAATACAGTCTGTTAGGATTGCGGATAAAGGCAAGGCGAGAACAGAAATGTTCGGCGCCTCTACGGACTAATTTCACGAAAAGGTGCCGCCCCTCAATCTACAATGGCCCCCAACTGTAGCTAAACGTTTCCAGATTCGGCTTTTCCTTTGGAGAGTGGTATGTTTAAAAAACACGAAGATGGAAAAAATTGATTTTGACGGAGTGACCTTACACCGCTGGAGCTGTGGCTCTTCAACCTATATAGTGAGGCCAGAACTGGGGGCACGACTTATGAACTGGAATCTTCGTATGGCGGATGGATCGGTGCGGGATGTGATCCATTGGCCAGAAAATGCGGACTATGGCAAATTTGCGAAGGTGCAGGGAGGAAACCCAATTTTGTTTCCTTTTTCAGCGCGTACTTTCCATGCGGGTAAGATCGGACAATGGAAAGATGCCAGCGGCGCGGTAAGGCCAATGCCAATACACGGGTTCGCACTGGATGGGCAGTTTGAAATCGTCTCGAGCGATGAGGGCGGCTTTACGGCAGAACTGCAACCAGATGAAGTAGCTGCCGAAGCTTACCCATTTAATTATCGACTATCAGTGCGCTACGTCTTCGAAGAGGTTTCTTTTAGAGTATATTTGCGCCTAGACAATCTCGGCGACGAGCCGATCCCTTGGTCGGCTGGGCATCACTTTTATTTTACTCTGCCTTGGCACTCAGGGCTCAAGCGTTCGGATTACCGCTTTAAGATTCCGGCGAAGAAGTGCTTCACCCACGCGCCTGATGGTTCTCTGCTCTCGGTTGATAAGGGATGGGATAAGGATACCTCTTTCGGTAACCCTGCTAATAGTGACCGCATCTACACACGCCTGAAAGGTGACACAGCAAAATTCGGCCCAAACGGCGGCGAAGAAGACGTGGGTATCCGTATTTTGAGCGACTCGAACACCTACTCGACTTGGAATGCCTTTGTGGTATGGACGGAGGCGCCGAATAGCCCGTTTTATTGTCTGGAGCCGTGGATGGGGCCACCTAATAGTCCCGAACATAAAAAGGGCTTGCACTCAGTGGGTGGCGGAGATAGTGCGACCTTCGGTGTAGAAGTGGCCCTGCTTTAGTGTGGGCAAGCCACGTATTTAACTCTGGAAATGCGGCGCGGAGGCGTCACAATACGCGCTTTCTTACATGAAAGTTATTATCATAGGCGCCGGGGAAGTCGGCCATAATCTTTGCACAACGCTGGCAGCGACTGGCCACAACGTAACACTGATAGAGCAATCGGAGTTGCGCTGCGAGAAGCTGGACGAGGAGCAGAATGCGCGCATTATCAACGGCAACGGCAGTTCGGCACGGCAACTGGTCGATGTGGACGTGGCCTCATGTGACGCCTTCCTTGCCATGACGAGTGACGACCGCACGAATGTCATTTCCTGCTCGCTCGCCAAAGGCCTCGGTGCGAAAAACACGATCGCGCGAATCCACGATGAAACCTACAGCGACAACTCGGTCATTAATTATCAACTTCACTTCGGCATCGATCTATTAGTCAATCCCGAAGCCATCTGTGCAGTAGAACTAGCCAAAGAAATTCGTAGTGCTGGCCGCGTCGCTGTGGAAAATTTCGCCCGCGGTCAGATTGAAGTCCAGCAGCATCAAGTCGCAGCCAAATCGCGCCTTATAGGAAAGAAACTACAAGATTTAAAACTCGACCCTCGTGTGCGAATCGGCTTTGTCCACCGCGATGGTAACTCTGCAGTGGCTAGTGCCGAAACAGTGTTGGAAGAAAATGACTTAGTCACTCTCTTCGGGCACCCCGAAGAACTTTTTTCCCTTCGTGAGCGCTTTGATCCCAAGCAAAAAATTAACGTGTCCCGAGTAGTCCTTTTCGGTGGAAGCGAGACCGCAATCAGCCTAATTCGTCTATTATCGAATCCACGTTTTAAAGTGCGTGTCATCGAAAAAGACAAAGCTAAGTGCCGCGAACTGTCGGAGCGTTTTCCCGACGTTACTGTGATTCACGGAGACGCCACATCGCTGCGCCTATTAGAAGAAGAGCAAATCGGAAGCGCCGACTATTTTGTGGCCTGCACAAAAGACGATGAGGATAATATTTTAACCTGCTTGCAAGCCGCCAAGCTAGGAGCTAACCTAGTTCAACTCGTGATCAATAAAGGCGACTACGATCAGCTACTTGGCGTCTTGAAGACTGTGCTTGGTATAGAAGTAGTGGTCTCGCCTCGACAAGCCACAGCTAAGTTCATGCTCCGCAACCTATCTGCGGATTCCAGCTCAACGCTTGCCGAGTTACCCGGAGGAAGTGGAAAAATCGTCGAAGTCCGCATCAAAAGTACAAGCCCCTGTGTAAACAAAAAAGTAAAAGATATTCATCTTCCTGCCGACGCACTGTTCGTAGCACTCCTCCATAAATTCAAGGCCATAGTGCCCAGTGCCGAAGATGTAATACTCGCTGGTGACCGCGTGGTTTTGATCGTGAGTGAAGCAGAGCGTAAAACCGTGCTCGCAAGCCTAATCTAGCTATCGCGATCCGTAAAAATCTTTATTTAAAGAGAGCAGACTACCGTGAATACCACGATCATCTATAGATTACTGAGCATGGTCATGCTCGCTCTAGCATGTGCCTTCGCTTTGTGCATGTGCACAGGGATCTATCTGGGGGAGTCAATCTATGGATCATCGGTACGAGCATTCCTGATCACGAGTGCAATCACGGTCAGCCTAGCTGTAATATTTCACCTGATCGGTCGCCGAGGGAAAACTAAACTCTTCAGGCGAGAGGCACTCTGTGCGATCGGTCTTTCTTGGGTATTAGCAATCATTATTGGTGCCCTTCCCTATACCTTAGCAACAGACTGCGATCTAGCAGACTCCATCTTTGAGAGCGCGTCAGGCTTGACCACAACAGGCGCGACCGCATACTATAATTTTGCCGAATTCCCCAAGAGCCTACTTCTTTGGCGATCGCTCAGCCAATGGGTTGGTGGCTTAGGTGTCGTGGTCTTTTTCGTGGCAGTGCTTTCCTCCCTAGGTGCTGGAGCCAAAATCCTCTTCAGTAATGAATCATCCGGCACATCGTCTGACTTCGACCATGGGCGGATTCAGAGCGGCGCGTTCTATTTGATGATTTTCTATCTCGGCATTTCCTTAATCTGTATGTGTGCCTACAAGGTTGCTGGGATGGATTGGTTTCAGGCAGTCAACCATGCAATGACTACTGTTGCGACAGGAGGCTTTAGTACCGAAACGGAGAGTATAAGACATTTCCAGAGCCCCGCGATTGAATGGGTTGCCATCATATTTATGACGCTCAGTGCAACAACCTTCATTTATATGATTCGTCTGATCCGCGGACAAACTCATATGATGCGACAAAGTAGTGAGGTCTATTGGTTCTATGGTATCCTTGCGACTAGCATTGGCCTTCTGACGCTCTTTCTCGTCGAACTGACTGGTAGTATACCAAATCATGAATTAGTTCGTAGCGCTACATTCCAAGCGGTCTCTATTATGACTACCACAGGCTACGCTTCAGCCGACTTCAACCAATGGTTGCCGCCCGCTAAAATACTGCTGATGATACTAATGTTTGTCGGAGGATGCTCTGGCTCAACCGCGGGAGGAGTTAAGGTCATACGCATTGTTATCGCTCTACGTGCCGCGGTGCGCAGTGTCGCGCTCTCCTTCCGCCCCAACATCACGATACCGATGCGGACGGGGGGCCAATATTTGAGTGAACGCGCAATTCATAATGTGATACTATTTCTACTACTTCTGGTTGCTCTTCAGATTTTTTCTATGCTTTTCGTTTCAACCCTAGAACCAGAACTAGAATTTATTAGTGTCTTTTCGTGCGTACAAGCGACGCTTTTTAATATAGGTCCTGGTTTCGATGCGATTGGCCCGTCGGAAAATTTTAATTTTCTGAGACCCACAACAAAAATCTACCTCAGCCTACTGATGGTTCTCGGACGTCTCGAACTCTTCGCCGTTATGGTATTGTTCATTCCTAGTGTCTGGCGCCGATTTTCTTAAGTAATTATTAGGACGAGATGAAGCAGATTTGTCGCCGTAACTGCAACAGCCGAGCGCAAGCTGGGGCGCAAGCCAACGCATCCTAAATGTTCGAGGCATGAGAAAGCCAGGCGATCGTGGCACCCCACCCTCCTTCCTCCTGACCTGCTGGCTCGAAGCGCAATACTCGAGAGTCTCTCCTCAAGAGAGCGTGTACAGTCTCACGTAAAGTCCCGATTCCTTTACCGTGGATGATCCGAATTCGTAAAATGTCTCTTTGAAGGCACAGCCCGATATAGTCAGGTAATAGTTCGCCAAGTTCGCTAGGCCGAAACGTATGAAGATCCAGCTCATCGCTAATCTGAAACTCAATCGGTTCTTCAGGATTTTCTTGGTTCATGATTCTATGCTATTGCAGAGTTCTAAATCTTATAAACGAAGATTCTGATCGATTAATTTTATGTAAATAAATGGTAAATAAATCTGTTGCGCAAGCGCAAGTGCCCGCTGCCAATTAATCATAACTTGCACCTGTGTAGTATGAAGATATGTGGGTGATAGTGTTTATATGTGATTTTAACCAATGTCTAACCTCAATAAATTTTACCTCTCCGCGGTTCTTATATTCGCCGGTATAGGTATGTTTTTTTTAGTTAATCACTATTTAGAAAAAAATACTGACACGACTATTCTCCTTAATCCCGGAGCCTCCGATTCAACAATCAAAGCGGAAATAGCAAGCAGAGGCAAAGCTCTCGCTTCGGTTCCTGTTGAATTTAACCTAGAAAAACACTTAAATAGGCAGACTGGAGCTCAAGGTAAATTAATGATTTCCTCGGACGCAACCAGTGTTCCTTTTCCTGAGAATGAAGGCGATCCATACAGATGGTCGCCGTTAGATGGCTACATTATAGAAGGAACCGTTGATTCAATTGCACGAAACACAGATTCTAAATCATATGGAGTAAGTTTAAAAAATGACTTGGGTCGCTTTATCTATCGTGAAAATCAAGCTCGTGCAGGGGCAGTAGCATTCTTTAATAATTGTGAGGGTGTCCACCGATTTAGCTGCAGCGCTAAGGATGAAAACGAATGGACGATCGAAGAGGTGCCTTACCATAATGTGATTTGCGCGAGCACTGGCAGCACCTATCCGATACATGCATCAGGTGGTGGATACCCGCGCCGCTCTCGCCAGATAAACCATTCTGCCAGAACGATAGTTCGCAGTAATCAGCTAAACGCTTCGGGTCACTTTGAAAGCAAGGCAGGCGCGCCCACCGTCATTTATTGCAATTTTGAGGGCGAAGTAGTGAACCAACCATTCTGGAGTGAATCTATTATAAATGCAGCGCCCTCGGGTCTATCTAATGAGTCCGTGCTGGATATATTAAAACTAGTTGCAGAAGATTTTGCCCCTTTCGATGTCAATGTAACCAACGATCGAAGTGTCTATGATAGCACGCCCTCCAATAAGCGTGTTATGTGCATCTCGACTCCTACCAAAACGATAGCACCAGATTCTGGTGGGATTGCAGGTGTAGGCACTTTTATAGATGATATAGTTTGCTGGGATTTCAATTTAGATGGGGACACCATCTCTCATGAGGTGGGGCATACTCTCAACCTCTATCATCATGGTGACAGCTCACAGGACGAACCCGAGTATCATGACGGTCACTCATCTGAGAGCCGCGACTGGGGACCGATCATGGGCTCTGCCGGTGATGCAAAGATGGTGCAATGGAGTGACGGCAATTACACATCCGCAACAAACAAGAACCAAGATGACCTTGAGATAATTACAAATTATGGGCTTTCCTACCGAACAGACGACTATGGTAACGACAGCGCCACGGGCGAGGATATTTCCATTGGTAACATGCCTGTAACCCGCAATGGAATCATCGAGCGAAATACTGACATAGACGTTTTCAACGTCACCTATTCCTCTCTAGGAAAAGTGCAGATCGCTGGAACTGGCACAGAGGGGGCGCAGTCAAATCTCGACGTAAAAATGAGTATTTTAGATTCGGAAGAAATCATAGTCTATGAACAAACCAGCGACAGCACAGAAGAAGCACTAACCGAACTTATTTTAGAGCCGGGAACATATCAGGTAAGTATTCAGGGTGACTCCAGCGGGAATCCCTATGGTGATACCGCGACTGGATGGTCTTCTTACGGCAGCCTTGGTCAATATCAGTTAAGCTTTTTCCCAGACCCGCTTTTTAGCGATGCTATCGAGCAGTATAGCCCTGTGAACATGACTGGCGACGCCGACTGGATAGCCCAAATTAAAAATACTTATGATGGCGAAGATGCAGCTGAATCCGGTTCTATATCTGGGGATCAATCGAGTAACTTCTCCATTTCTGAGAGGACAACTAGCGTCAGTTTTTGGTACAAAGTAAGTTCTGAGAATAATTACGATTTTTTTGAATTTTACATCGATGGGTCACGTAAAATCAGAAAAAGTGGGGAGGTCGGCTGGACCCAATTCACTGACGGCTCACTGAGTAATACGAATCACACCTTTGAGTGGCGCTACGCCAAAGATGCCAACGTGATTGAAGGAGCTGACAGAGCTTGGGTCGACCAAATTTCTTTTGATCAAAATGGCGGCTATCAAGAATGGTCGAACACCAACAGTGCAAGCGATAGTGGTGAAGCCGACAGTGATGGCGATGGTCTTATAGATCTGGTCGAATACTTAGTCGCAGGATCAAGCCTTAGCCAAGATGGCACTGACTCTATCGCCCTAGACGCTAACTCAAGAGAATTTACCCTGCGAAGAGACAGTGCTAATACAGACCTTATTATTCGCCTGCTTGTATCTGACGACCTTGAAAACTGGGCTCCCATAGCTGTTAGCTACGAGGGTAATTCGTTCAGCACGATAAATGGATTAACTGCTACTGACAACGCACTCAACGGCAGCCTTGTCGAAACTAGAATCACCATCTCTCCAACTAACGAAACTAAAAAGTTCGCGAAGCTAGAGATCGTCCTTAAGTAAAAAAGACGAGATGGGCACTCTGCGTGATAATGTGCGTGCTAATGTTCCTGTTTCGGAGCGACCGCTTGCTTCTCGATTAATGACGGCTCGGGTAATGGATCCGGAGAGGCACTGTCGAGGGCATCAAACTTCTTGGCGGTGACGAGTAGACGACTTTCTAAGGAGCTGACAGCTTTGTTATAATAGCCAACCGATTGGTCGAGGCTTTTGCCTAACTTGGTGAAGTGACCGGTGACAACACTGACACGTTCGTAGAGTTCCTTGCCTAAAGCTGCAATATCCTTGGCCTCGCGAGCGATAGCTTCTTGCTGCCAACCATATGCGATCGCTTTGAGCAGCGCGATCAGGGTCGTCGGTGTAGCGAGGATAACCTTATTGAGTACCCCCAGTTCGATGAGCTCTGGGTCCTGTTCCAGTGCGGCGCTAAATATAGTTTCGTTGGGTATAAAAAGGACGACAAACTCGGGCGCATTATCGAACTGCGTCCAGTATGACTTGGCGGAAAGGCCTTTTATGTGATCTCTGATGTGCCGAGCATGGGCGACCATGCGCTCTTTTTGGTGATCCGGATCTTCGGACTGAAGGGCATCGAGATAGGCGGCCAGTGGCACTTTAGAATCAACCACCACTACGCGCTCGTTAGGCAAGCGTATGATCATATCTGGGCGCTGGCGCTGACCGTCACCCGTTTCAACCGAGGCCTGTTCCTCAAAATCGCAGTAGTTAATCATACCCGCCATTTCGACCGTGCGGCGAAGTTGCATCTCCCCCCACTGCCCACGAACTTGTGGCGCGCGCAGTGCCTGTACAAGACTGCCTGTAGTCTTGCTGAGTTGTACTTGCGACTCTGCGAGTTGTTGGAGTTGCTGGCCAATCGAAGCATCAGTCTGGGTGCGGCGCTGCTCGATCTTATCGACTCGTTCGTTAAAGGCCTTGAGCGCATTCCCGACAGGCTCGACGGTTTTGTTAATTGCTTCTTGGCGTTTATCTAGATCGCCCTTTGCGCCCTCCTGATATTTCTCAAGCGTGGTCTTGGCGAGGTTAAGGAAAGACTCATTGTTTTTTGAAAGGGCCTCAGAAGACAAAGCTTGGAAACTTTCTTTGAGTTGATCGCGTGCCTGCTCGAGTAGAGCGAGTTTTTCCTCCGCACTCTTCTGCTCAGAAGCATACTGTGCTTCTAATGCTGCCAAACGCTGTCGCTTTTCGGACAAGTGGCGCTGAAGCCAAATGTAAACTGTGCCAGCGCCGATGAGAAACCCTGCTAAAGATCCTAAAAAAATATCCATTAAGCTAATGAGTAAAAAATGCGCCTAGGAGCAACTGTTATCTAAAAAATACTCAATAATCACCCCAGTAGGAAGATTAGCAGGCAGATGAAAGAATACTAGAAGCTATTTAATAACACAAAAAAAACTCTTGCCTGGAAAAGACCAGACAAGAGCTCTAGAAAATTGGTTGATTAAGGGTGTCGAATATAACTAAGACAATCTGCGGCGAGCCACCGTGAGGGCGAGTGCTGCTGCTCCTAGAAGGAGTCCTGCAGTGGATGGTTCTGGAACTACACTGATGCTATATGTCGCACTAGCTGATTGAGCACCGTCGGAGACATGATCTCCAGTTACTTGGAAAGTAAGATCGTAGCTACCAGTCTGAGAAAAAGCCCAAGTGTAGTGAGTGTGAGTATTAGGAGCTAGAGAAATACTATCAGAGCCAAATCCATCTGAAGAATCCATCAAGGTGGATACTGCACCGAATGCTCCAGCGTCAAAAAGGAAAAAACTTCCAGGACCAGAAGTGCCGGTGAGTGAAAGCGTTAAGCTACCAGTCCAGTCGCCAGCACTCAATTCCTCTGTGCCAAAACCAATGAATGGGACTGTAGGATTTTCTGTTGCTGGAAAAACATAGTAAGGAGAACCTCCAATGCTTTGTAACAAATTCGTGACTGGAGTAATATCACTAGGCTCGTATTCAGCACCATCAGCGCCTAAGGGCCCGGTTGCGCCATCTAGTGTTACGGATTCGTTACCTTCACCCAAATGCCAATGCGGCTCGAGTTCAAATTCACCTGGTATATCTTCGTCCGCATAACCAATACCTAGGTCACCATGGCCTCCAGTCCAAAGTAAACCGTGAGCGATTTGAAAAGATGAAAAAGTAAATAATACAAGTAGTAGTTTAGTTATGTTGTTCATAGTTAATAAAAGTAACTTTCAATAAGTTTGGGTAATTGCAAGCCTAATACGAAATTATTTCTTGAACTTCAACGCGAACGCGCCCGAAACGTTGGTTTTCGATTGATGAGTCGGTTGAGTCAGTCACAACTACTCGCTCCCAATTGGCATCTATCGAAGTAACTGTCTCAGAGGTCTGGACCTCCCACTGCCCAGTTGTCAGGCTACTTGCGAATTCAGGAAAATAATTAATTTGCGGATTAGTACTCGCTTTTCGTCTTATATATTCGATCTGCAGGACTGATTCTGTGCCGCTTGGGACCAAATTTATCAGGGGGAGCCCATAAGTTCCATTTCCCGCTTCCAGTATCTTAAAATCTGCCGAGATAGGGTTCAAATTAAACGCGTATTCCAACAATAATTTGATCCCGTCCATATCCGAGTCTGACTCATCGCCAGAGACTGCGCCAGCGATGAGATCGTCTCCAGCGTAATAACTAGCAGTCCAAGCGGCTTTGGTCCCAATCGCAAAAGTGACAAATTTCGTACTCCCCACGACGGAAACGCCAGTGGCTTCTAAAATAGCAGATGGCTTGTAACCAATCCGATACAGCCCCAAACTGGAGAAACCGATATTAGCATGCGAATGCCCGTTTTCCTTCATGTAATAAATGTCATCAGAATCTATCCCATCAGACGTCGCCATCCATTGGAGCACCTCCCCACTTGTCAAAGTTTGCCAAAGAGAGAACTGCGGATTGTTCGATGATCCAGCATAAGTCATATTTATTAGTTCAAGAGTCATCCAGGGGCCCTCTAAAGTCACTCTACTATCATCACTAGGAACATATGAGCGAAAGGTTCCTGTGATTTGATCGTTACGAAAACCAGGCCAACTGTGGCCATTGTCCGAACGAGGAAACATCCAGATTGGGTTTCCGTCGGGGACGCCAGTGAAGTCGTAGATGTTAGCATAAGGTTGAACATAACGATCTCCCTGAACTTCTTCTGGGACTTGAGCATCATGGTTAACAGGTATATCTCTAGCGTGAAGACTGACTTCATCTGTTGGAGTCCGAGCATCTGGGTTTTCCCATTCGCCATGTCTGAATTCGGAAATCCACTCGTTTGATTCAGTGGAGTAGTAGGTAGTAAAATCAATATGACCTATCAACAATCCCTGCGCTCCTGCATCTATCGTTGAAGCAAGAAGTATCGCAAAAAATGATAAGGGACCTTGGTAGATTTCTTTTTTCATAAAGCGTTTATGGCTTAGCAAAGTTGTCGCCGGAATCAATGCGAGCTTTCATAATAGCCGCATCTAACTGCTCGACATGGCCATCGGCAAAGAGGTAGTTAGAACTCCCTAAAGCTCGCATCGGAGAGTTGCCCCCACCAAAGCGACCAGGTGATATGTCACGAACCACTGCCGACCATGAGCTCCAACGACTTGAGTGAGTATGATCGTTCGCATCACCTATTCCCTGAGAGTCTGCGATAATGAATGCCATTGGGGTTTCGGTTGGGTTCTCAATTAGCAAAAGATTATTAGTTGGTTCTCCCATTGGTTGACCGAAGGGACCGATTTGAGGGACAAACAAGAAACTATTTAGGATGTAGCTGGTGCCCCCTGCATCAAAGCGCCCATCCCCCTTGGGGTCAGCTGGGCATATTCTAACTTCGTCGCAATCACCCAAATATTCCGAAAGCGTATAAATCCAAGATTGTCCGAATGCTGCGGTATGCGAAGTTTCTGGAAGTTTATTGTCGTTTGCCGCTGCATAAAGAAGCAGCGCACTCCCGATCTGTCGCATGTTGGAGGCACAACTTGCCTGCTGCGCAGAAAACCGTACTCCATGCAATGCAGGTATAAGTATTGAGCAAAGCACAGCAATTATGGCTACAACAGTTAATAGCTCCAAAAGAGTGAACCCTTGTATTTTTTGTCGACTGATCGTCATTAACGCAAATAGGTTGCACTAAGCTAAAAACGCAATTTAATATTAAATTTCATTTCTTTCATAAAGCGAGCGGTCTAAAGAGTTGCAGATTGATCTCGAGCCATTAGGGTGGATGTATGACCGAAGATATTTCCAGTCAGTTGTTTGATACCGTTATCGGTCGCCTCAAGACAGGCGGTGGACGTATGACAAAGAAACGTAAGGTCTTACTCAATGCGCTGCTTACCTTCGACCGTCCTGCTTCGGCTGAAGAAATACGTGAAAGGGCCGATCTAAACCAATCTGACCTCGTAACTGTCTACCGAAATCTCGAAACTTTTGAAAATATCGGAATGTTGCAACGCGTGCCTCTAGAAAATGGCACTCAACTTTTTGAATTAACTGCGCCGAACGAGCATTATCACCACCTAATCTGCCGAGAATGTCACAAGGCCGAACGTCTTGACCTTTGCGTCAGCAAAGCTGTCATCGGTCAAGCAGAAGCGCATGGCTACACACAGATTGCCCACATAATGGAAGTATACGGTCTCTGTGGTAAGTGCGAGGGCATCTCCCGACAGGCATACGCCTAGCCGTGATCGTAACCGCAACTACTCTTACGACAAAGTCGGAAATTTCGAACATGGGCACTCGCTAAGAAAAAGCCGCCTATTGCATTTAACCAAACACCCGCTTGCATGGGGGCTAGTTCAGCGGCAATATCCCGCGAACAGATTTCGCAATCTGCCGAAGAAACCGCGGCATCCCCCTCGCTTGCGTAACACGCACGCTCTTGGATCAAAGCAAATAGTAGGATTGATAAGCCGATTGCGCTCAGTGCAAGCACTAAACGATCTTTGTGACTGCGGCAACCCATGAAGACCGCAAAGACTGTAGTCGGCAAAACTAGGAAAATCATCCAAAGGTGGAAATCCTGATGCACAAAAAAGCTAGTCGCGATAATAGGGAGCGCAATGATCAGGATCGGAGTTAACAAACAGTGTATCGCACAAACTGTAGCCATCGCGATCGCGAGATGATCGAGCCAACCGTGGCGGCGATGAATGCTAGCATTAGTGACTTTCATACAATTTTGAAGTTTTTTAGATGTGACTTATCGTGTTATTTGCAAGTTCCTTTCAATAAATTTATGCGTGTGGGCATCTCCTCAGAATATAAAAATCCGAGCTTTAGTAAAAGACCTTATCCAGAAATAAACCTTTTGCCGGGGCAGTAA
>PKCJ01000057.1 GCA_002862945.1 Opitutia bacterium
ATGCGCTACTTCGCACCCGCGATTTTAGGTGGTATAGTCCTAAGCTCTTTATTCATGAAGCCACTCGACGCACTTCTATTGGGAGAACGTTACGCAGAGAGCCTGGGCACGCAGACGAAACGAGTGCGCTTCTTCGTGCTACTCGGCGCATCCCTACTGGCAGGCACAGTGACGGGCTTCTGTGGACCGATCGGTTTTCTTGGCATCGCTGCGCCGCACCTCAGTCGCTATCTATTCCAGACTAATAATCACCAAGTGCTAATCCCAGCTTCCATTCTAGTCGGCGCCTTCCTCTCAGTCTCGGCCGACTTTGTAGCACGTGGTCCGGGCCTCGGCGTGGTATTGCCTCTGAATGCAGTCACGGCGCTCATAGGTGCACCCGTAATTATAGCGGCGCTGGTTAGGCAAGGTAAAATGAAGCGACTTTTCTAAGATGGGGGCACAAGTAAAACTCACAGCAAAGCAGCTAAGTATCGGCTATCAAAATAGTGCGAGCGAGATGATAGTAGCTAGCGGGCTGGACTGCTCGCTACGTAGTGGTGAGTTTGTCTGTTTGCTGGGCCCCAATGGAGCCGGTAAATCCACTTTAATCCGGACGCTTGCTGGAATGCAGAAACCATTGGCGGGCGGGCTAAGACTCTCAGGCAAGGCAATGTGCGACATCGCACCGCGTGAACGCGCACGGGCAGTCAGTGTGGTGCTGACGGAAGCGATGCCCTCAGGTATGATGGACGCTTACTCTCTAGTCTCTCTTGGAAGACACCCCTACTCAGGTTGGTTTGGTGGACTGAGCGATCAAGATCGTGAGCGCATCGAATGGTCTATCGACGCCGTTGGTGCCAAACCACTAGCCAATCGCCAAGTATCCGAACTGAGTGACGGCGAACGGCAGAAAATATCGATCGCCCGCGCGCTGACGCAGGAAGCAAAACTGATGCTGCTGGACGAACCGACCGCCTACCTTGACCTGCCGCGGCGCGTAGAATTGATGTCGATCCTGCGTAATCTGGCACATCAAGAAAACCTGGCATTACTACTTTCAACTCACGATCTAGACCTGGCGCTACGCTTTGCGGACCGGCTCTGGTTGATGACGCCAAGAGGCAACTTGCTGCAAGGTGCCCCCGAAGCACTGGCACTAGACGGACAATTTGCAGAAGTTTTTGCCAGTGAGAATTTAAACTGGGATGCAAGCTCAGGCAGCTTTCTTACTCACCCGGTGGCGTGCTTAAAGGTAAGATTAGAAGGCCAAGGTGTAGAGCGAGTATGGACACAGCGCGCATTGGAGCGACTAGGCTTTGGAATCGGAGAAGATAATGAAGAGGCAGTCTTTTCTCTGAAAGTGAATAAGAATTCGTGGGAGGTCGAACGATTTGGCCTCAATCAAAATTTTGAGGATATTGAATCGTTGATCGAGTGGATACGCTCAGTGGATTGGTAGGAGTAAAATAGAAGGATGCACTCTGCGCGTCCGTTTTACTTGCACTTGAACAGGCAGAGCCTGTCCTTGCATTGCTGTCTTAGCGACAGCTCGAACAAATCCCAGAGTAAATTACTTCGCCTCCTCGAATATCGAAGCCTTCGGGAGCTTTGATCTTTGGTAACTGCATTCTTACTGGGAGATCATAGACAAGCTCGCACTCGCGACAAATAAAATGTGGGTGCTCGCACTCAGCGGGTAATTCGTAGCGCCTAGGCTGACCAGGGAATTCGACGCCAATGATATAAAACTTAGATGTCATTTCGCGGATAGCGCGGTCCACCGTGGCGGAACCTAGACGGTCTACCAATTCACGACCTTTGCGGAGGATTTCTGCACGAGTCAGAGGTCGTCCCGATTCGCGAAGAACCTCCAGTATTGCCTCACGTTGTCGTGTTTGTGACATCTATTTCAGCTTAGAAACGCCATCTTATTCCCGCTTTCATACTCCGCCCAGAAGCGGGATAAAAAGCGACGACAGTTCCAATCCCGTCACTAATAGCAGTGGATACATAGTCCTTATCAGTAAGGTTATCAATACCAGCAAACAACTCCGAAGTTTCGCTGAGTTGATAACGCACGCTTAAGTCAACGACGACACGCCCGTCCAGTTCCTCAGCTATATTCGAGAAATCACCACCCGCGTGGTAGGCGCTGAAATATCGGACATTTGCGATGAAAGTCCAGCAATCAATTGGATGCCAATCAAAGCCCAGATTCAATTGGTGGCTAGGTATGAGAGGAATTGTTTGGCCATCATTCGCTCCATAATCGATTTCGGCGTTCACCAAAGTGTAGTCGAGCATCAAGTCTAGTGATTCATGCGCCTCGTAGTCCAGATAGAGTTCGAGTCCATAGCGGAGCGTTTCATCGAGATTCACATTAGTGCCAAAAAATCCAATCGTCGGATCCAAGACAACTTCATCCTCCAATTCGCGATAAAATGCGCTGAAGCCTACCCTTGCGCGGGTGAAAGCCTTCTCAAAACCGATCTCAATCTCATGCCCAGTCTCGGATTTCAGGTCTGGGTTAAAGGAAGGCGCTGGAAATGTATTCGCAATTTCATCTATGGCTGGAAAACGATAAAAGCGACTCAGGGAAGCGTAAAGACGTGCGGAATTCAATTTCCTGATCGCACCCAGCGACCATGCATAAGCATCGTCGAAGGCGAAATCACTACCGCTGGCATTACTTGCACTGCTCTCATTGTCCTCATAGCGTAAAGCGATGCTAAGAATCCAGCGCTGGCTAGCCTCGTATTGCAGGGAAGCGAAATACCCTATCCGATCCCGCTCCAGTCGATCAGATCCAACATCAATCCGATCCTCCATCCAGTCCACGCCCAAAACTGATTTCACCCCATCATGACTGTAAGTCACGCTCGGGGAGAAGGAATAAAGGTCATAATCCTGCTCGAAAATGAAACCAGAAAAATCAGAATCAATATTACGGCTTGTATAGCCGCCGTCAAAATTAACTGATAAGACTTCATTCAACTGGCAGTCGAGACCACCCCGCAAATAATAGGCTTCCGACTCGCCGTGATTGTCGGGATCGGTCGTTTGTTGAGGGTCCGTCTTATACTGACTCAAGGTTAGTCCTCCAGGTAGCCCAAATTCACTCTCTGACGCATTTAATGAAAAATACCCCTGCAGAGATTCCAGAAAAGGATAGTCAAGGCGGAAACCTCCCCCGTCCGCCTCGTATTGGCTGTTATCACGAAAACCATCCGTCTCGTTATGCTCCGCATGCACCGCATAACCGAGTAGGCCCACACTACCAGTCAAACCTGCGCGAAAATTATAACCTTCGTTACTGCCATACTCGGTAGAAACACCTCCCGAGAGCGCCTCGGTCGGTCGACGTGTGCTGATTCGGATCACACCAGCCGACGCATTGTTTCCGTAGAGCGCCGTCTGGCTACCACGGATGATCTCGACGTTTTCCACCAATGCGAGAGGGATTGAAAGCCAATCAATCCTGTTCAAATCAGCTGTGTTAAGGCGGTGGCCATCGAGCAATACGAGAACCCGTTGCCCGCTATTTTCTCCATAACCGCGCATTCCCGCCTCAGCACTCGAGGCGTTTCCAGAAGTCGATTTAAAATTCAGACTGGTTTCCTTTTCAAGAAGCTCGACAAGATTAGACGCTGTGGATTTTTCCACTGCTTTTCTATCAATGACCTGTACATTAGCCGCGAGATCTTTGTCAATTTCGAGAAGGCGAGATGCTTTGACATAGGTCGTGGGCAGTTCGATTGACCCTCTATCTGCTAAAGAAACAGATACTGTAAAAACTGACCCGATAGCAGCAAATAGATAAAATTGCAGCCGTAAGGAGCAGGAAAGGATATATTTATGAAACATAGCAAATACAGGAACATAAGAGAAAAGAATTTCAAGTCTTTTTAATTTAAGAGAATCAGTCTCATTAAATGAATATGCTTCCTAATAAGAAGAATAAGTAGATTGCCCACTAGACTAAGCTTTTTTTGGGGAAAATAGCGCAGCATATGCTACGCTCCTCTCGTTCTAAGCCTGCTCAGTCGCCTAAATGAGGATATCTTCAGCCACCAATACATTATCCGCGCGGGTGACTGTCTTGTTACCATCACCGAGCACAAGTACTTTGGGTTTCCAAGATTTGGCCTCAGCATCTTCGAACTGTGCGAAAGACATGATGACGAGCAAATCACCGACTTGCCCCTTATGCGCCGCTGCCCCGTTAAGGGAAATAGTATGCGAACCATTGGGCGCTTCGATTGCATAGGTTTCTAGACGCTCGCCGTTGGCGATGTTGGCCACGAGTATCTTTTCATAGGGTATCAAACCGACCTGCTTCATCAGCGCAGAATCAATCGCGAGACTCCCCTCGTAATGAAGGGAACGGTCAGTGACTTCTGCACGAAGTAATTTAGACTTTAGAAGCGTAACTTGCATTTTAACAATATGTGGGCGAATGATCAGTTTGTCAAAAGCCGCGCAGGTTGGGACTTTCCCACGCATTTTACAATTTAATTTTCAGTAGAATCAGACATACCCTAGCCGGCAGGTGTGGTCACTATAGCTATTAATTTCTAAGCGAAGATGCCTAAAGATCCAAGATACCTAAATTTGGATAACTGCCCAACCACTTGACCAGCGGACAATGGCCCTTCAGGTCTTGGAGTGCCGCTTGAACTGCTTCGTCCTCGTAGTGACCAACTAGATCGATAAAGAAGTAATAGTCCCAGGCCTTCTTACGACTGGGGCGAGACTCAATTTTGCTCAAATTTATTCCACGCTTAGCGAATGCTTGCAGGGTCTTTTCTAATGCGCCAACCTCGTCGTGTAGTGAAATAACTAGGCTCGTTTTATCCCGCCCGTCGCCGAGCGGTTTAGCGTTCGTTTTGCCTATAATTAAGAAGCGAGTCACGTTATCGTCACGGTCTTGAATACCGCGCTCTTGAATCTTGACACAGTAACGCTGTGCCGAAAGTGCACTTGCCACGGCGGCAACACCCTCCGTTTCTTTAGCAATACGCACAGCCTCTGCGGTGCTGACAACATCGACGATTTCCGCATCTGGCAGGTTCGCACATAGCCATTCTCGGCATTGCCCGAGCGCCTGGTCTTTGGAGCAAACTTTTTTAACCTTCTCCAATGGTGATTGCGAAATCAAACAATGCTCAATTGGCATGTAAACCTGAGAGCAGATATGCAAATCCGACTCGACCAGCATGTCCATAGAATGGAAAACAGCACCTTCAGTCGAATTCTCGATTGGCACAACTCCGTAATCGACTGCGCCCGACTCCACCTCGACGAAGACGTCGTGAATCGTCTTGATCGCCCGGTAATCAAGGCTCACACCAAAGTTAGAAATGGCTGCTTGATGCGTGTAGGTCGCTTCGGGCCCTAGATAAGCAATAACTAACCTCTTCTCCAAAGCAATCGACCCAGAGATCACTTCTCTGTAAACGGATCGGATTGTCGGGTTTTTAATCGGGCCTGAGTTTAGAGAGCAAACCTTTGCCATTACTTGTGCCTCACGCGTGGGATCGTAATAATCGGCACCATTGGCATGCTTGATTTCCCCAATCTCACCAGCGTGCTTCACGCGTTGATTCAAAAGATTAACAATCTCAAGATCGAGCTCATCGACGATGCTAGGTTCAATCGCTTGCGCTGTGGGATCGAGCCCCGCGATCATTAGCGCCCAATAAATCGCCTGCAAAGTGGCATCGGAGAGAGGCCCTTGATTGAATTTGGCGACCTTAGTAAGCACGGTCGCTTCATCGGCACCACCATCACTGACGACACGCTTGTTGAGTAAGTTGACGACTTGATGATCGATCGCGTCAATCGCATCTCGATTTCGTTGTAGCTTGGTGCTTATATCTTTGGACATTAGGTTAGAGGCATATTAGTATCTAAATGAAATTCAGGTTTGATTTCAATGGCGGCTTCCTAATCAGGCGCAGAATCGCTCTGCGCGTTTTCCCTTTCCCAGTCAACTTCCACAAACTTCTCGTCAAGCGGCAACTCATCTGGCCTAGGCTCTTTAGATAGACCGACATCTTCGTCTGATATTTCTTCGGGCTCTTCGTCGCTACGGCGCATCCAATCGTCGATCTGATGATTTGTGAGTACATCGGAAGCAGGTAGCTCGTCGAGCTCTTTGATTCCTGTAAATTCAAGAAACTTTTCCGTGGTGCCGTATTGGATGGGTCGGCCAGGCAGTTCAGCTCGGCCAGTCACTAAAGCGAGTTCGAGTTCAATCAATTTATTAAGCGCACTATCCACGGATACGCCGCGAATCGCTTCCATCTCGGCACGCGTCACTGGCTGGCGGTATGCAATGATCGACATAGTTTCTAGCGCTGCAGGGCTTAGCTTCATCGGGCGCGGCTCTCCACGTAAGAGTCTAACAAACTCAGCAAATTGTGGTGCCGTTACGATCTGATAGCCGTTCGGTCCTTCGACCACTCTGTAGGCCTTATCCTGCACTTCAGCCTCGTCCATCAGCTCTATCAGCATGTCGCGAATCTGCGCCTGGGTGACAAGGCCTAGCACTTTCGTGAGCTCAGTCTCCTCTTCTTTCTCATCTTTGGCATCCTCCAGCGCTTGATTCAAATCCAAGTGATAGCGGGCAAAAATCTTAACTACGTCCTTGAGTGTAATTGGCTCGGCAGTCGAAAGCAGTAAGGCTTCGAGGGTCTTTTTAAGGTCAAAATCCATAAAATAGATGATGCTAGGTCGTATAATATCGTGTGTGAAAGCAAAAAGGGTATTGTCGTTTGTTCTACTATTCATTGACTTCTGCGCTTTTCTGCAATGAGAAACACCTTTCAAATAAATTTTATTTGCTAAACATTATGGCTGATACATCCAAACGCCCCCACTCCTCCGTCGTAGTCGACGGAAACGACCGTGCGCCTGCCCGCTCCATGCTACGGGCTGTAGGCTTTACAGACGCAGATTTTCAAAAGCCGCAAATTGCGGTAACCGGTTCACCCAGTGATTTGACTCCTTGTAATATGCACCTCGGCGAACTCGCCGAGCATGCAACCAAAGGAATCAACGATGCTGGGGGCAAAGCTGTTAATTTTAGCACGATTACCGTTTCCGACGGTATCAGCATGGGCACAAAAGGCATGCGCTACAGCCTTGTCTCGCGTGACGTCATCGCCGACTCGATCGAGACTACAGTAGCCGCCGAGGGCTTCGACGGCCTCGTCGCCATAGGTGGTTGCGATAAGAACATGCCCGGCTGCATGCTCGCAATCGCACGTCTTAATCGACCAGCTGTCTTTGTTTACGGCGGCACAATTCTACCTGGCCTCTTGCCGAACGATGAAAAAGAGAGCAAACCGATGGATATCGTCTCCGTCTTCGAGGCTGTGGGTAAACATGCCAAGGGGGAATTGACCGACGAGGAACTCAAAGAAGTCGAAAAATATGCCATCCCTGGTGCCGGCTCTTGCGGGGGCATGTATACAGCGAACACAATGGCCAGTGCAATTGAAGCGCTCGGCATGAGTCTACCCGGCAGTTCTGCACAGACCGCAGTGGGTGAGGCCAAACGTAAAGATTGCGAAATGGCAGGTGCCGCCGTGCTTAAATTACTCGAAAAAAATATTAAGCCGCGCGACATCATGACGCGCAAGGCCTTCGAAAATGCAATCACGACCTGCCTAGCGCTCGGTGGCTCAACTAACATGATTCTGCACCTACTAGCTATCGCTTACTCAGCCGAGGTCGACCTTAGCATCGACGACTTCGCTGAGATTGGTGCCCGAATCCCCCTTCTGGCAGATGTCAAACCCTTCGGTAAATATAGCATGAACCATTTGATCCGCATCGGTGGCATTCGCCCCATGATGAAGATGCTGCTCGACCGCGGACTCCTGCACGGTGATTGCCTCACCGTGACCGGTGAAACCGTGGCCGAATCTCTCAAAGGCGTGCAAGCCTACGGTCGCTTTCCTGACGAACAAGACATCATCTACCCTTGGGATAGCCCGATCAAAAGTAGCACCCACCTACGCATCTTGCGGGGTAATCTAGCCCCAGGTGCTGCCGTCGGTAAGATTACGGGTAAAGAAGGCGAATATTTTAAAGGCACCGCAAAAGTCTACGAAGGCGAAGAATCGGCGCTCGTCGGGATCCTCCGGGGTGATGTCGTGGCAGGCGATGTAGTCGTGATACGTAACGAGGGACCTGTCGGTGGTCCTGGCATGCGGGAAATGCTCTCCCCAACTAGTGCTGTCGCTGGGCGCGGACTAATCAAAGAGGTCGCACTCATCACCGATGGCCGCTTCTCAGGAGGTAGTCATGGTTTCGACGTAGGCCACATCACGCCCGAAGCAGCCAAGGGTGGCCCTATCGGTATCGTCAAGAACGGCGACCTTGTTGAAATTGACGCTGTCAAAAACACGATCGACGTTTTAATCGACGATGCCGAATACGATGCCCGTATGGCAGCCTTTAAGCCTGATGGCGCAGGCGAAAAACGTGGTGTGCTCGGTAAATATGCCGCCACAGTCGCAACTGCCTCCGAAGGAGCTGTAACCGATAAAAACCTATAACTCGGCGCTGGTCGAAACTTATATATCTGCTCTCTGTAATCTGCCTTCGTTGTTTAAAATCTAATTCTTAATTCTCATTATCATGTCCTGGGAAAAATTCACAAAGCACTATCTCTCTATCGACGAGCTCGACTTCGCGCTCGACATCAGCCGCATAGATTTCAGCGACGATTTTCTTTCAGAAATGGAGCCCAAAATACAATCCGCTTTTTTGGCAATGACTGAGTTAGAGGCAGGTGCAATCGCCAACCCAGACGAGGGTCGAATGGTTGGTCATTACTGGTTACGCAACCCCGCTCTCGCTCCTCAACCCGAGCTGACTACTGAAATCGAAAACTGCCTCGCTCAAATCAAGCAGATCGCAGCCGATGTCCACAGCGGTAGAATCGCCGGAGCTAAGGGAACATTCAAGAACTGCCTAATTATCGGTATAGGCGGGTCAGCGCTCGGCCCTCAATTTGTTGCCGATGCACTCGGGGATCCGCAAGCCGACAAGATGGTGCTCTACTTTTTTGATAATACAGACCCTAACGGCCTTGATCGTACCCTCGCCTCAATCGATGGTCAACTCGCTGAAACATTATCCATTGTCATCTCCAAATCTGGCGGCACACCCGAGACACGGAATGGAATGCTTGAAGCCCAATCGGCTTACTCTGCCGCCGGTCTAGATTTTGCCAAACACGCCATCGCTATTACTGGTAAAGATTCCAAACTGGATAAGGTTGCAGTATCCGAAGGATGGCTAGACCGCCTCCCAATGTGGGACTGGGTCGGTGGTCGCACTTCCGAACTCGCGGCTGTTGGTCTCTTGCCCGCCGCGCTTCAAGGAATCGAAATCGACCGAATCCTCGCAGGTGCCGCAGCGATGGATGACATTACACGCAGTAATGTGACTGCGGAAAACCCCGCTGCTTTACTCGCACTGATGTGGTATTTTGCCACCGACGCTAAGGGCACGAAAGACATGGTCGTCCTTCCCTACAAGGATCGCCTAATGCTCTTTTCAAAATACCTGCAACAACTAGTCATGGAGTCTTTGGGCAAGGAACTCGATCTCGACGGCAAGGTCGTACAACAGGGCATCGCTGTATATGGCAATAAAGGTTCCACCGACCAGCACGCCTACGTGCAGCAGCTTCGCGAAGGCATACACAACTTTTTTGCCACCTTCATCGAGGTACTCAAAGATCGCAACGGCGACTCAATCGAAGTAGAAGATGGCACCACTTCAGGTGACTTCCTACAAGGCTTCTTCCTCGGAACCCGCGACGCGCTCTATGATAATGGTCGCCAGTCGATCACTATCACGATCCGGGAGGTCACACCCGAGGCTATAGGCCAACTCATCGCGCTCTTTGAACGCGCTGTTGGTTTTTACGCCAGTCTCGTTAATATTAACGCTTACCATCAGCCAGGCGTGGAAGCGGGCAAGCAAGCCGCGATAACCGTCCTCGATATTGAGAAAAAAGTGATCGCTCACCTCAGGGAACAAGCAGGCACTAAGCTGGATGCAGTAAAAATTGCACAAAACTTGAACCTTGAGTCTCAGACTGAATTGATCTTTAAACTTCTAAATCGCCTTGCAATTAATCCGCGAGGATTCTCCATCGAAGCGAAGAATCCCGCTTACAACTCTCTCTTTTATTTTAAATAACCTCATCATCCCTCCCCACAAATCAGAATGAACAGCCTATCCATGATACTCCGCATACTCGCAGTTGTCGCAGCCATCTCTGCGACTGCACTCTTCTTCGTCAGTAAAGGTAAACTGGCCGAGCAGCAAGCCCTCACCCAAAAAGCCAAACAAGCTACGGTGGCTGTTCAAGCAGAACTAACGGAGGCGAATGAACAAATCAGTGCACTAGAGGTTAGCTTAAATAACGAACGTGATGCCCTTGCCAACGAAAAGAGTAAGCTCGAAAGTATGCGCGCTGAAATGTATACTGCTCGACAAGAGGTGAGTCGTACGCAGCTGCAAATCAGCGAAGCCAAAAAAAATATCGTTGATCTCGAAAACACTGCCAGGCGTCTACGTGCAGACCTCCTTAAATCAGAGCAAAGCCTTGCTAATGCCAGTAAAGAAAGCGAAATTGCGCAACTGAACGAGCGCATCGCTGAGCTAGAGCAAAGCACCGCAGACCTGAAGGAAGCACTCGAGGACGCCAAAGCCACTTCATCCAAATCACGCACTCCTGCGGGTATGGAAGGTGGCAATAAATTTGCATCCTTTGGCACAGACAGCAGGGGTTTCACTGCAAGCAAGTCGCAAGCTTTATCTACCGCATCAATCGGTGCCGAGACCACTATTGAGTCGCTTAGTGCTACAAATGGCCTTATCGCACTATCCAACAGTCCCGAGCTTGGTCTAAGTCCTGGCACCACAGTGACCATTATTAAAAAGCTCAAATCTTTGGGCAAAGTTCAAGTCTCTCAAGTCACTGATGATCTTGTCTTGGCTAATCTCCTCCCAGGTGCTAAGACACGAGAAATGGCCGAAGGCACGACAGTTAGTCTACTCCGCTAATTAATCATCATAAAATTTAATATGTATCGTCGCATTTCACTCCTCATCGCCCTTGCCTTTATGGCACTCTCCACGACTGGTTGCCTAGACAGCGATCCAGACGATCAATCCGTCCCGTGGAGTCGGCCAGCTGAATGGGAGCGCGGTGCGCCCGGCATGGGCGGCATGGGCGGCATGGGCGGCATGGGTGGCATGCGTGGCATGCGTTGAATGTAAGCGCAAAAAAGTTTATTCAAAAACTCCATCTGATTCTGGTGGAGTTTTTTTGTGCCCAATCTTGACAAGTCTTTGTCACCCACCTTCTGTAGCGGTCTTCCTTAGGGGTGACCTGGTATGGGTCTGAGACGCTTCCTTCTTTTAGCAGATGCGATCCCTTTGAACCTGATCCGGTTGACACCGGCGTAGGAAAAGGAACGGTCGCTCCTTAGGCGATTCGCCTTCAATCGCCCAGAGCCGGGTCTCAAACATACAAAAATTGAGATCCAATATGAAACACATATTCAGCGCACTTACGCTTCTTAGTATCGCCACGACAGCGCTCATCGCGCAAGGAAATGTCGTTCCCGTCCTTCCCCAACTTCCCGAGACCATCGTCACTGGCGAACTCTGGGAGTCTGAACTCCAAAAGACGACTGCCAGCATCACCGTACTCGATCAAGCCGCGCTCAAAGACAAAGGCGTTCAACACTTCGAGGATGTAATCAATGCCATCCCCAACCTAACGTGGACCGGCGGCACATCGCGACCTCGCTATATCCAAATACGCGGTATCGGAGAAAATTCTCAGTTTGAGGGCGAGACTCCCGACTCAACCGTCCGCTTCTTAGTAGACGACCTCGATTTCACTGGAGTGGGAACTATAGGCAATCTCTTCGATGTGCAACAAGTCGAAGTTCTCCGTGGTCCACAAGCAGGTGCCTTCGGTGCCAATGCCGCTGGCGGCATGATACGCATCGTAACCAACAATCCGACTCCCTACTGGACCGGTCAGGCCGAAAGCACTATTGGCAACGACAGTCTGTTTGCAGGCGGTTTTGCTGTGGGTGGGCCGCTTCTGGAGAAAGACCCTGAAAAACTCACATTCCGATTCGCGCTGCATCAACTGACACAAGACGGATTTCGCGAAAACGTCTTTCTCAATAGGGATGATACCAACGAACGCGACGAGTTAAGTAGTCGTCTTAAAATTCGTTGGCTAGCAAATGAAGATTGGGAAGTAAATGGCACAGTTCTATATGCCGACTTCGATAATGGCTATGATGAGTTCTCACTCGGAAACACAGAGTTCAAGACATTCTCCGACTCCCCGGGTCAGGATGTCCAAAAAACGAAAGCCGGGAGCCTACGCACAACATGGTTCGGACAGGACGATTTTACGCTCACATCAGTCACTAGTGTAGTCGAAAATGACTCTATTTATAGCTACGACGCCGATTGGGGCGCAGGATATTTTGCCGCTTCAGGCACACCTGCCGAGAGTGGCTACTTTGGATTTCTATCCGTTGACCGAAGGCGCGATGTTTATTCTGAAGAAATGCGTCTCGACTCAAAAGACAAAAAAGATGCATTTGGCTTCATCGACCGTTGGACACTCGGACTCTATTACAATCAAATGGACGAATACAGCGATGTTGATTATCGCGATGAATTTGGCTTGGGCATTGCAAGTTCCGACTACAACACAAAGAACTATGCTATTTTTACTCAACTTGCGCACGACCTCTCCGACAGCACACGAGTGATTCTTGGCCTTCGCTATGAGCACCACGAAGTCGACTTCAGCTCCAAGGTTACCGAAGATTACTTTGGCTCTCTAGTCGCAGGCGAAACTAGTGCATCGCAAGACGATGATGTCTGGGGCGGCAAACTAACCATAGAGCATGACGTCGAAGAAGAGCACATGCTCTTTGCCAGTATTACTAGAGGCTACAAGGTTGGCGGCGCAAATAGTGGCGCATTCAGCCTCCCGACCGATCCCTCTACTTACGAAGACGAAACACTCTGGAACTACGAAATCGGTCTGCGTAGTGATTGGTTCGATGGTCAAGTCAGCTCGCAAGTAACAATGTTTTATTTAGACCGTAAAGATGCACAACTACGCGACTCCGCCGGAGCAGGCGGCTTCTTCCGATATTTCACCTCCAATCAAGGAGACGCAGAACACTATGGTTTGGAGGCTGAAAGCACTTGGTTCTTTGCCGAAAACTGGACCTTACGAGCAAACCTAGGCATGCTGGAAACCGAATTAGATGCTACCGGCCGCGATGTGTCTAATGCACCGGCACTCACATACAGTGCAAGAATCGATTACCGCCCGATCAAAGCGCTGTACGCCGGCATGGAGCTAGTTGGTAGCGACGAATACTACGAATCCAACAGTCATAATGAAAAGAGAGGCTCTTATGCCGTTGTCAACGGATCCATCGGATACCAACTCGAAGGCTGGACAATCACACTCTGGATCAAGAACCTACTCGATGAAGCACACGAAGAACGGGTATTCCTTTTCGACAACTTCGATCCAGACGGTCAGGGCGAGCAGCGCTACCAAGCTCTGACAACGCCTCGCAGCTTCGGCGTGACTGCGAATTATCGCTGGTAAATTCACACTTTTAACAAAAGCCCTAGCAAAAACGCTGGGGCTTTTTTGTGCGCTTATAATACACTTGCCACCCCCCACTCTCCACTACCCACTTGCCTCATGATTTCATCTATAATCACGCATCCGGGCGGTGCCCATAAAGACGACTTCCTCGCTTGCGCAGTGCTACTCACACAAGCGCCTGTCGCTATACAACGCCGCGATCCTACCGAGGCAGATTTAACTGACACCTCCGTCGCTGTGCTCGACATCGGGTACCAGCATGATGCCTCACTGCACAACTTCGATCACCATCAGCTTCCTCGCGACCATGTGCCCACTTGCGCACTCTCTCTCGTGCTTCAGCATCTCGGTATCTACGAAGACAGCAGCGAATTTTGTAGCTGGCTTGAAGTTACAGAATGGCTCGACTGCAGAGGTCCAGCGGATACAGCAAAGTGGCTGGGGATGGATTGCGAAACGCTTGGCAGGCTGAACTCACCGCTCGACATTACCATCCTCCGCCGCTTCGGCACGCAAACATTACACAAGCCAGGGGAACCGATTTGGGAAATCATGCGCATGATAGGCCAAGACTTGGTCGATTACGTGACCAACCTCCGCAACCGCCTAGACTTTATCGCCCAGCACGCAGAAGTCTGGATATTTGATGGATTCAAAGCCCTCTTCATGCCGCGTACAGATCCCATCCCTGACGAGGCCTCTTCTGGACTCGGCTATCATGTAAGAAAGCTCGGGCTAGAAAACGAAATCCTCGCTCTCGTCTATCCCGACAGTCGAGGCACTGGCTACGGTATGCGCCGATTCAATGACGACCTGCGCATCGAGTTCACGCTCTTAGAAGCAGAAACTGACGTTCACTTCACCCACGCACGCGGCTTCATAGCAAAGACCTCTTCGGCCCAAGTCGAGCGCCTTAAGGAACTCGTCTCATTAGCCTACCGGAAAGTTTGATACAGCTTTTTAAGCCATCTAACAGCTCTACCGGCTTTACCTTTCGACTATTTATTCGCTTTCCAGCCTTGCTGGATCGCGAGATCATTAACAAAAGAGCTTATCGGATAATCGTTTGGGATGAGCTTGTAGCGTTGCATGTATTGAAGCGCTTCATCTAGAGACAAAACCTGATTCTTTTCGGCCTCCATCTCAAGCGGCGCTATTTTTTTGAGTTTAGCCACATACAGTGTGATTAGCTTGTCGGCCTCTGCGCGAGCATCTGTATTCTCTTCATATTTGAGCGACTCCAGCAATCGGAGGGCTTTTTGCAGACCTTCTAAAGATTGAGCATGCTGGCGTAATTCTTCTGCAATTTCACAACGTTTAGTAAAAGTCGAATCCTCAGTGAGTTGGCCATCGGTGCCACCATCAATCGCTCTTGGTCGTAGCGGGCGATACCATATGTTGCGAAACCGAACTGGGTTACCGTGATCTTGCAGCATTAGAGCTCCCAGCTCTGGAAAAATTCGGTCTAGCGGCTTACGCTTCTTATGCCCACTTCCCCCTTCCAAGGGAGTGTTATCCTGAACGACAACTCCGTTCAGTAGAACCGTCAGTGATCCGTGATCTAAAATCACTCCGTCACGAGCAATTGGGCGGCGAAATATGATATCATAGCTTTGCCACTCGCCGCTTGGACGTAAGGCATTGACCGCTGGTGGCATAATACCATAAACCGCCCCCGCCATGCCATCGGCATAGGTGGGGTTTTTGTAGTTATCGAGAACCTGCACTTCGACCATACTACCCATGAAAAAGACACCGCTATTGCCTCGCCCTTGGCCTTGTCCAACGATCTCGGTCGGAGAACGCCATTCAATATGCAATTGAAAATCGCCTAGTTCAGCTCTACTTGAGAGCTTACCCGCGCCACGCATGCTCTGTAGTGCGCCCTCAATAACGATCCAGTTTTGCTCACGCTCGTCTGCGGGTCGATTGTGCCGCCAGTTCTCATGAAAAGATACCTCAGTGCCATCAAATAAGACAATAGCGTCGGAGGGTGGCTGAGCAATGTTCGCAGCGGGTGTGACGACAGGAGGCAATGGGCGATTATGGTCATGCACCGCCCATGGATGATGATTGTCAGGTGGATCGCCAAAGAAAGCGCTTTTTGCAGCAAGTCCTACTGGAGTAGCGATCGCGGCAGTTAAGATAAGCAACACTTTATACAATCTATTCATCTTTTAATTGGTCAAGATTATGACCAAAGATCTTCCCCGTATTGCCAACCATCGCGGACAGGTTCTTTTATAAACGCATTCAACTCTGGACGGTTCAAGACACCCTTGACTGGGTCCCATTCGATGCGCCCGCCAAAACGCTGCGCTAATACCCCAAGAAGCGCTAGCTCAGTCAAGGGTGCGGCATAATCAAAGTTTGACCCACACTCAGAGAGATCGCCTTTGATTGCGGCCACCCATTCGGCAAAAGGCCCCTCTTGCTCTATACGGGAATACCTTTCCTCAATAATGGTATCTTCTTTAAATTCTTTAAAGACCTCTCTGCTCGTTAGGCGAGGGTTATTAGATCGATTATCTAAATAACCATTTTGTTTATCACCGTACCAGAATGAGCCCCCATTAGGTATCTTACCCAAATCCCACTCTGGTGGTGATTTAATGGGGGTGCCCCCATTGCGGGCCCCCTCATACCAATACATGGAGCAGGCAGTCTTATCACCACGGGCGGGGAAGTCATAACGCACGACGCTGTAATCGGGAATCATACCTTCGAGCGCAGGACCTCGCTCCACGCACTCGACCACAATCGGGTCGTAAAGGTCTAATATCCATACTGGACCGTCACCTGTGTGGCAAAACCAATCTCCAAATTGCCCCGTTCCGAAATCATTAAAACCACGCCATGTAAGAGGATGGTAGATATCATTGTAAGCAGTCTCCGGGGCTGGACCTAACCAAAGATCCCAGTCGACTTCTTCAGGAATAGGCTGACTATCAAGAGGCATTTGAACTGGTTTCCTGAAATACTTACTCTCCCAATTTGGCCCCCTTACACCTAAGTGCACTTCAGTGATCTGACCGAATACATCGGCTTCATACCACTCTCGCATTGTGCGTATCCCATCGCTAGTATGACCTTGATTAGCCATGTTCGTGACAACGCCATATTTATCCTTCGCCCTACGTAATGTGCGTGCTTCCCAAATATTATGAGTAAGAGGCTTTTGCGTGCAAACGTGCTTGCCTCTCTGCATCGAATCCATGGTAGCTGCAAAATGCGTGTGGTCAGGGGTATTAATACAGACAGCATCAATCTCGCTTCCCATTTTATCGAGCATGACCCGAAAATCAGAATAAGTAGGCGTGCCTTTTCTTGCTGCCCATTCTGGAAAACGGCGACGATCAATATCGCAAAGTGCGACAATATTCTCCCCCTTACACCCGTTGTAGGCCATTCCTGCAATACCAGCAGCTCCAATCATCGCAATATTAATCTTACTATTGGCCGATGGACCCGCCTGCCCAATCGAAAACCGAGGTAGAGTAAAGGCCCCCGCAGTCGTCACTGCAGTCGCTTTGAGAAAAGTGCGACGATTAATCTTAGTCTTCATATTCTTTATAGCTGATCTACTAGAATATATTTATTTATC
>PKCJ01000023.1 GCA_002862945.1 Opitutia bacterium
CCCAATCGCACGAATGTGCAGTTCCTCAAAGTCATCGACCGTGAGAACATACAGATCGAAATTTGGGAGCGCGGCGCTGGCTACACCCTCGCCTCCGGTTCTAGCAGCAGCGCGGCCGCCGCCGTGGCGCACCGCATCGGTCTGTGCGATCGCGACATTACCGTGCATATGCCCGGCGGCAAGATCGACATCCACATCGACGACGGTTTTGCTATCCGCATGACTGGTCCTGCAACCCGCGTAGCGAGTATGAAATTCGACGAGGAGGCGCTCGGCTTTAGGGTCGAAGGGTGAAATGAAAGGACTCGCTACTAGGTACCCTAGTTACCGCACTACCTCCACAAGCTCTCCCAATGAGTGGACAACAAGCTTACCCGAAGCCGCAAGCCGTTCTGGCGTGTGGTGCCCGTGCGCGAGCAAAATGCAGTTCGCGCCAATTGCCTCAGCCACTTCGAGGTCGTGTAGGGTATCGCCAATCATCACGACTTCCTCTGGCTTCCACGGAAGCTGCTTGATCCACTGCTTGCCCTGCGCGACTTTACCCTCGGCATAAATATTTTTGGCGCCGACTAAGCCCATAAAATATTCGTGGATACCATAGTGCTGGATGCCGGATTCTAGGGCATCTTGCTTGGCCGCAGAAAGCACCGAATGTGTCATGCCTAGCTGTGTCATGGCACTCAGCACTTCATGCGCGTCTGGATACAAGATACACTCGTCAAACCAACGCTTCTCGTAGTCGCCGATAAACTCACGGCTTACTTGTTCGAAAGTATCCGCATCGGCGTCTAAGCCAAGGTATTCATAAAACTTTATGACTGGAAAACCAAAATTCTCTCGGTAATCATTCGTCGTAATCGGTGCGCGGCCACGACGAGCGAGCAAACCATTGAGCACTTCAACACACAGCCACGTGTCGTTGAGTAATGTTCCGTTCCAATCCCAGATTGCGTGCTTGTAGGGCATTTTAATGAGTGAAATGAATTGTTATAACATGCTTTAAAATCATCAGTCCAGCATGTCAGGTTTACGCTGAAAAAGCACGACGGGGACTTGCAACAGCGCGAGGAAGATTAAGGTACCTTCGAATCCAGGCACCCCAAGTCGCTCACCCCGGGCATCCGAAGCCATATAGGCAAATATCACTACAACCACCATCACAAAAACAAATAGAGCTGAAAGCCCAACAAGCAGACCAAAACCCCAGCGCCATGATTTGTCCGACAAGCGCGCGAATGGTAGGCTCAGTACGATAGCATAGGCGATAAAGTAAGAGCCTTTAAAGTTTTCAAAGACCCCAGCTCCCTTAAACAATGCCGATAAACCTAGGATGAGCAGCAATAAGGCAAGCACATGACCTGCAATACGTCCATAGCGGAGTCCGAGGGCAGTAGAGGCACGACGATCGGCGTCTATTTGTTGTGAATTGTTCATTTTACAAATTAAATACTACACTCATGTATTATTGAGAATTGAGAGAACGCAAGCCCTGCAGAACATAGGCTCAGACCTCCATGCCCTTTAGATCTTAATTACCCTAATTCACCACGATATTCGCAAACGCTTAAGGGGCCAACTCAGACAAAACCTTTTCCATAAGCTGAACACACACGCACCTGAAGCGCGCCGAGAAGAAGACGTTCATTTCATGCGCGATGATGCAATCGACTAAAGTAGTGAACAAATTATCATTTAGTCTTGCCATCTACGATTCGCCTTCCAATGTAGCTTGCAATTACAGAAATTTAATCAAAAGAACACTATTATGGCCGTTAAAACGCAAATCCAAAAGACTACCCGTACTCCAGAAGGTGATCGCAAGAACCTCGATCTCGCCATTTCTGGCATCAACAAGCAATTCGGCCCCGGCGCGCTCATGCGGCTCGGTGAAGCGACTAAAATGGAGATCGATGTCATCTCTACCGGCTCCATCGCGATTGACCTCGCGCTCGGCATCGGCGGCCTTCCCCGCGGTCGTATCTGCGAAATCTATGGCCCCGAAAGCTCCGGCAAGACAACTTTCTGCCTGAGCGCGATAGCTCAAGCTCAGAAAGAAGATGGCAACGCCGTCTTCATCGACGTCGAACACTCGCTTGATCCCCGCTATGCCAAGACGGTCGGCGTCGATCTCGACAACCTTATGGTCTCGCAACCTGAAAGCGGCGAGGACGCACTCAACATCACCGAAACCCTCATCCGTTCCGGAGCCGTCGACCTGATCGTGGTCGACTCCGTCGCCGCCCTTGTCTCTAAGAACGAGCTCGACGGCCAAATGGGCGACACCACCGTCGGACTGCAAGCCCGCATGATGAGTCAGGCCATGCGTCGTCTCACGGGTGCCATCAGCAAGTCACAGTGCGTTGTCCTCTTTACTAACCAAATTCGCGAAAAAATCGGCGTTATGTTCGGCAGCCCCGAAACACAGCCCGGCGGTCGCGCCCTCAAATTCTTCTCCTCCGTGCGTATGGACATCCGCCGTATCGGTCAGATTAAAGAGAGCAATGGCAAGGTCGTCGGCAACCGCACCCGTATTAAGATAGTGAAAAACAAAGTCGCGCCTCCCTTCACCGAGAGCGAGTTCGACATCATGTATAGCGAAGGAATATCCCACTCAGGCTCACTCGTCGACTTAGGCGTCGAGCACAAGATCCTCGAAAAGAAGGGCTCATGGATTTCCTACAAAGGGGAGATGATCGGCCAAGGCCGCGAGGCCGCCAAGCAACATATCAAGGACACTCCCGAGCTAGCGAATGAATTGACCGCGCTGATCATGGAAATGGTCCACCCAAAAGCGGGCGAATCGCTAACTGGCGAGAGTCAGGAAGAGACACCCGACCCGGCAAAATAAGTAACACACAGGCGGAACTCCGTGTGATAGCCGCCCAAGCATCGAAGGTCGGCTCTCGCAATCGTGTTAGAGGATGAATGAATTGCAGAGTATTTCCCTCAAACTGCAAAGTCTTTAAGGGTTTTCATATCCACAAACTCCGACACCGAAGCATGCGTTGCCTCGAGCTTGATCTTGGGCGCCACGCCAGCTTCGTGGGCCTCAATCCAGCGCCCAAGGCAAACGCACCAAAAGTCGCCAGCTTTAAGACCTGGGAACTTGTAATCTGGCATCGGCGTCATGAGGTCGTTCCCGCGTGATGCGCTGAATTCGAGAAAAGACTCCGTCATTTGCGCACATATAGAGTGCTGACCCGCATCGTCGCCACAAGTATCGCATTTACCATTACGGTAAAAGCCTGTCATAGGGTCGATGCTACAATCGATCAATTCAGTACCTAAAATGTTTCGGGCCATGACAATTTTAATTTTGTTGAGTTTAGTGGATAACCGAACTGAATCATAAAGCAAGCGGCTAAGCGTTAGGCAAACTAAGCAGCAGAACTTTTCTCCTCACAAGTCCATAAAAGATAGACATATCCAAAAACCCTCCACGAGACTGTATACATCATGATTATTCGCCAAATACCGGAAAACTTTAAGCTCATCTATTCAAAAGAAGACATAGCCTATTCTGTCTATAAAATGGCCGGTAAAATGCGGCACTGGGTCAAAGATACTCACAAAAATGACGGGCAACAAGTGCTCGCTATCTGCGTTCTACGAGGAGGCGTTTTCTTCTTCTCCGACTTACTCAAAGAAATACCCTATACCGTTGAGCCCTCATTCTGCAGAGCGATGAGCTACTCGTCCGAAAATAATACCCAAAGTGATGACTTTCGTCTCGTGGTCGAACCCACAGAGATGCAAGGGCGTCACGTCTTGCTGATCGACGACATCTGCGATAGCGGGGCTACTTTGAAAAATCTGCACGCTTACGCGCTAGAGAACGGAGCCAGTGTGGTCAAAAGCGCTGTCCTGATTCATCGCAACCACGAGGCATCCATCTATACGCCCGATTACACCGGCTTCGAATATACCGGCTCAGAGTGGTTTGCTGGCTACGGGATGGAAGACAAAAACCATAATTCAAATTTCCCAGAGGTCTACATCATCGAAGGAGAGTCTAAGGAAGACCACGAGAATATGTCGTAATAAACAAGGCTGCGGAAGTTGCTCCAGTTGATAATCCAATACGATCAAAGAAACCTGCACTACCTTTTCCGAGGCAATCCACTCTTATTGTAGACGGCTTTTGACTTTCTTTTTTTGAAAGGTTTACGCCTGGCCGCGCCGCTTTCACCACCGCCGTGTTTCCCGCTTTGTAAGGTCTCGATTTGGTCACGAATTAGAGCAGCTTTCTCGAACTGTAGTTCGCGGGCGGCCTCGAGCATCTCCTCTTCCATTTCCGCGATGACATCGGCCACGTCACGGTCATCAGATTCGGCAACATGGCAGGCATCTTCTTCGTTTCGATCGTAGCGTTTACCAGGGGCTTGGAGACTCTCCTCAATGCTCCGCTTCACGCCAACGGGAGTGATCCCGTGCTTCTTATTGTGAGCAAGCTGCCTCTCGCGGCGGTAGCTAGTAGTGTCGAGGGTGGCTTGAATGGATTTGGTAACCATGTCCGCATAAAGAATGACGCGTCCTTCCTCATGCCTAGCGGCGCGGCCTGCTGTTTGAATTAGGCTAGTAGCGCTTCGAAGGAACCCTTCTTTATCCGCATCAAGTATGGCTACAAGTGCGACTTCAGGAAGATCAAGGCCTTCACGCAGAAGGTTGACCCCAACGAGTACATCAAAGTCGCCCTTGCGCAGACGGCGGAGAATCTCCACGCGCTCAATGGCATCAATATCAGAGTGCAGGTATTCCACATTAAGCCCAGCCTCACGCAGGTAGTCGCTAAGGTCTTCGGACATACGCTTAGTCAGGGTGGTGGCGAGGGTGCGCTCGCCCGCTTCAGAGGCTTTGCGGACTTCGCCAATAAAATCTTCCACCTGTCCATGGATCGGGCGGATCTCCATCTCGGGGTCGACGAGACCGGTCGGCCGAATGACTTGCTCAGCAACCACTGCGGATACATCAAATTCGTGCTGCGCGGGTGTCGCGGAAACATAAATTGTTTGCCCAGTAATTTGTTTAAACTCTTCTTCTTTTTGCGGACGGTTATCCATGGCCGATGGCAAGCGAAAGCCAAATTCGACGAGACGTTCTTTGCGCGCGCGGTCGCCGTTATACATGGCACGAAGTTGTGGCAGTGTGACGTGGCTCTCATCGACAAAAAGAAGGGCGTCCTTGGGGAAGAAATCAATCAAACAGAAGGGGCGCTCACCAGGCTTACGGCCAGAGAGGTAGCGGGAGTAATTCTCGATGCCGGTGCAAAAGCCCATCTCTTGGAGTAGCTCAATATCGTATTCGGTACGCATGCGTATGCGTTGCGCCTCAAGCAACATATTCTGCGACTCGAAATAAGCGATGCGCTCGTCGAGTTCTTTTCGAATGCCGCCGATGGCACTGTCGATCTTATCCTTGGGTGTCACGTATTGAGTGGCCGGATATAAATCAAACATCTCCAGTGCCGCGCCTGTCTCACCTGTCAGAGGATCTAGCTCTCGGATACTTTCCAATTCGTCACCCCAGAACTCGACACGAATGGCGGACTCCATGTAGGCAGGATAAACATCCACCACATCGCCTCGCACGCGAAAGGTGCCGCGCACAAAGTCGATGTCGTTACGGTTGTAAAGGATCGTCACTAGATTTTCCAAGAAGTCATCACGCGACAATTCTAGACCGGCAGAGAGAGGTATCATCATGGCCTTGAAGTCTTCGGGCGAACCGAGACCATAGATGCAGGACACACTGGCGATGACGATGACGTCGTTACGACTAATCAATGAAGACGAAGCGGAGATACGAAGTCGCTCGATCTCTTCGTTGATAGAAGAGTCTTTTTCGATATAAGTATCGGTCTGCGGGATGTATGCCTCAGGCTGATAGTAATCGTAGTAACTAACAAAGTATTCGACCGCGTTGTCGGGGAAGAATGCTTTGAACTCAGAGTAAAGTTGCGCGGCCAACGTCTTGTTATGCGAGATAATGAGCGCAGGACGCTGCAATTCTTGGATGACGTTAGCCATGGAAAAAGTTTTACCCGATCCGGTAACGCCGAGCAGCGTCTGACAACGATTACCCGCACGAATAGACTCGACGAGTTGCCGAATTGCTTCCGGTTGATCGCCCTGGGGGGGGTAGTCGCTTTTTATTTTAAAGTCCACAATGCCAGACAAGGCTTAGTTGCGGTCAAGCGCAAGACGATGCATCGAAAAATACGGGGGCACCAACCCATATGTCCGCCCAAAACTCACGAGTTTTGATTGGACATCTTTGAAGGGCACGCCAAGCGAACCCCAAAAATCTATGTGCAATAAGAAGGTTGAAAAATAATCGCTAGCCAATTTAAATAAAAATCACCAAGTCGCTTCTTTTGGAGCACTTGCTTAAAATTGAAAGTTAGATCACTCAAATTAATCAAAAATGCCAGTAGCCACACCAAAACAATACGAAGCGATGCTCAACGCAGCCCAAAAGGGCAACTACGCCTATCCGGCCGTCAATGTGACTTCGATCACAACAATTAATGCCGCGCTCAAGGCCTTTGCCGACTCGAAATCTGACGGCATCATCCAAGTTTCCACTGGAGGCGGCCAGTTCGCATCTGGCCTGAACGTCAATGATGCAGCCTTTGGAGCCATCGTATTGGCAGAAGCGACCCACTTCCTCGCTGAAAAGCACGATGTTCTCATCGCTCTTCACACAGACCACTGTCACCCAGAAAAGGTCGACGGCTTTCTCAGACCACTCCTTGAGGCATCGCGCACGCGTATCGCTGAAGGCAAGGGTCCTCTCTTCCAATCACACATGTTCGACGGCTCGGTTGTCGAACTTGATGAGAACTTAAAGATCTCTAAAGAACTACTCAAAGAGTGCGCTGAGCTCGACATCATCCTCGAGGTCGAAGCTGGTTGCGTAGGTGGCGAGGAAGACGGCCACGATACATCAGGCCTTCCCATCGAAAAGCTCTACACGACGCCTGCAGATATGGTCGAAGTGTACGAAGCCCTTCAGCCGATCGGGCGCTTCATCTTTGCGGCGACTTTCGGCAACGTGCATGGCGCGTACAAGCCTGGCTCGGTTAAACTCCAGCCCAAGATTCTTCGCGATGGGCAGCGGGCTGTCACTGAAAAGCACGGCTCAGATGCCTTTATGGATCTTGTATTCCACGGTGGTTCTGGCTCAGAGCTTAGCGATATCCGCGAGACACTTGAGTATGGTGTCGTGAAGATGAACATCGATACGGATACACAATATGCATTCACTCGCCCAGTCGCCACTCACATCTGCGAGAACATCGAAGGTGTGCTTAAGATTGATGGCGAAGTCGGCAACAAGAAGGTTTATGATCCTCGCGGTTACCTCAAAAAAGCCGAAAAGAGCATGGCTACTCGCCTGATTCAAGCAGCCGAAGATCTCTGCTCTATTGGTAAAACAATCTGCGGCACTGTCTAAAACTCAGCCATGTTAATTTTCAAAGCCGGATTCGCATTTGCGTCTCCGGCTTTTTTGATTCTAATAATACTAAAGTTTTCACTTCTTCAGGAGCTTACAATTGAGGAATGATCCTCGGCCCTTACCCCCATTCCCAGAATTACGGTTGGAAGTTTAGGTCTCTCCTCATTGGGTGATTCACTTGAAACTTGCCGCTATTACTAGGATTCTTTGAACTATAAAACTTATGATAAAAAGTCTTTTTGCACCCCGAGAGTCTCACCCCGTCGAAACGCGCACCGCTATTGTGCCGGCTACGGTCAAAAAGCTGAAAGAGCTTGGGCTCGATGTTATTGTCGAAAAAGGTCTAGGTCTGAAGTCGGACTTCAAGGACAGTGACTACGAGGCTGCAGGTGCTAAACTGATCAGCGATGCCGCTACTGGATACGCTGCCGCTGACATCGTAACACGTGTGCGTAAACCCCAAGCCGCGGAGATTGATGCGTTGCGCCCTGGCACACTACACATTAGTTTCCTCGATCCCTTCAATGAGTCCGCGCTGATCGCCGATCTAGCCAATCGCGAACTCGCCGCGATCAGTATGGAGATGATTCCCAGAACTACGCTCGCGCAGAAAATGGACGCCCTCTCCTCGCAGGCTAACTTGGCTGGCTACGCCGCTGTCATTATGGCTGCCAATCGTATGCGTAAGATTCTGCCAATGATGATGACGCCCTCTGGCACTATCTCACCTGCCCGCGTCTTAGTAATCGGTGTTGGCGTGGCAGGCTTGCAAGCCATCGCTACGGCAAAACGTCTCGGTGCGCGCGTAGAGGCTTTCGATACTCGCCCCGCAGTCGAAGATCAGGTTAGGTCTCTAGGCGCAAAGTTTATCAAAGTCGACCTCGGGGACACAGGGCAGACCGACCAAGGCTACGCCCAAGAACTCACTGCAGAGCAAATGGAAACGCAGCGCCAAGAAATGGCCAAAGCCTGCGCCCGCGCCGACATAGTTATTACGACAGCAAAACTCTTCGGTCGCAAGGCACCCCTTATTCTCGATGCAAACGTGCTTGCGCAAATGCAGGCCGGAAGTATTGTGATCGACTTTGCCGTCGAATCTGGCGGTAACGTGGTAGGCTCAAAAGTCGGCGAAGAAGTCCTTGCCGCAAATGGCGTCCGCGTGATTGGCCCCGAAAATCTAGAAGGCTATTTCCCGAAAGACGCGTCATGCATGCTCGCTTCTAATTTTTATAATCTCATCGAGCACTTCTGGGATGCCGAGGCAAAGAACTTTCAGTTCCGCGAAGACGATGAGATTATGAACGGTTGTCTAATTACACGTGGCGGCCTGATCGTCCACGAGAGTTTTAGGGAAGAGTAATTGGAACTCTAACTTGTGCCAACATTTTGAAATTTGCTACTAATTCAGTGGATCACTTCTGATGCGAAACAACGGCTCTACTCACAACCCACTCGGAGACATTGATCCTTTTATCGTCACCGAGGCTGCTATTCAAGCGCGCTTGATTGAGCTAGATAAAGAAATCAACGAAGCCTTCGAGGAGCGCGATGTCGCAGGAGTTGCTATTATTAACCTAGCCATCATCTTCGTAACAGACCTTATTCGCCAGCTGAGTATCTCAATAAGACTCGGCTTTATACGTTCCGCTAGGAATAGTAACAATGATAAGTCGATGCAGAAGCCAGAAATCATTGATAAGATCCGCTTCGACTTTGCTGAGCGCTACCGCCAACTGCCATGTATCGGCGTGCTTCGTCCCGAACTTCATAATCCACCCGAGTGGTCCTAGCGTGTACGCTTTAGGCATTGACGGCGGGGGCAGCCGAACCCGAGCACTCCTCTGCGATACCCTAGGACAAATTATTGGCCAAGGCCTCAGCGGGGGAACAAACCCAAGAACCTCTTCAGCTAGAGAATTAAAGACTCATCTGCAGGAGGCGATTGAGCAAGCCACTCGATCGATCGATCCTTCAAAAATCCTTGCCGCACACTTCGGTCTCGCTGGGGCGGGAGACGCCAGGACAAGAGCTAAAATCCAAACGATTACTAAAGAACTTCTCTGCGAGGAAGCCACCCGCACGATCGGGCATGACCTAGAAATCGCCCTAGCTGGTGGCCTTGGAAACAACACAGGTATTGTTCTGGTCGCGGGAACGGGCTCAGCCTGCTACGGACGCACCTGCGAAGGCAGCAGCACAACGTGCGGTGACTGGGGTGATCTAGTAGACGATGTGGGTAGCGGGAGCTGGATCGGCTTGCGCGCGCTACAAGCATGTGTTCGCCAAACTGATGGCCGACTCCGCGAGAGTCCCCTCAAACAAGCGGTTATGGATTTTCTAAAGATTGAGCACATGGATGCCTTCAAGACGCGCATCCACGATTCAGGCCTATCACGAAGCGAGCGCGCTCAACTCGCTCCGATTATCCTCGATTTGGCAAGCGCGGGCGACGAGGTTTCGCTTACGATCGTGGCTGAAGCTGTGGACGCCCTTTCCAACTGCGTATTTATTACGTGTCGTCAATTAGACATCAAGTCGCCTACCGTTTTGTTGGCAGGTGGCCTTCTCCAGCACACTTATTTTTCTGACTCGTTGGAAGCGGCGCTGAATACTCGCATCCCAAATGCAATTATAACTCAGCCGATTTTAAACCCAACAGCAGGTGCCGTATTAATGGCGCTGGAAGCTGCCAGCTGCAAAATAAATGAGGCAACTCTCGAAAATCTCAAAAAGGCCTAATATTGTTAAAACTAAAAGCTTTATATGCGGCGCCTAGCCTGCCATGCTTAAGTGAGAATATGCTGACTACAATGAAGACTGTTGCCATAATTGAAGATCAAACCGCTATCCGAGAGATGGTGAGCCAGGCAGTGATTGATAGAGATAACTTTGATGTTATCATCGAGAGTGGAGACGGGCGAACGGGATGCGAGGCCTGCCTCGTACAAAGGCCAGATTTTGTAATCCTAGATGTAATGCTGCCCAATCTCAACGGCACCGAGATCTTAAGGGTCTTCCGAGAAAAGCTACCAAATACGCAGATTTTAATCTTCTCTGGCTACCAGAGTCCTGGCCTAGTGCGCGAACTTCTGCAATCAGGTGCTCACGGGTTTGTGGAAAAATCCGCACCGCTCTCCGAGCTTCGGAAGGGAATCGATATCGTGGCTAGCGGCGGCAGTTACTTCGGCCCCGAGGTCGCACTACTATTACGTGAGGCCATGGCCAACCCTAAGTCGAACGACTCAAGCGTCAATATTTTGACTAAGCGAGAACGAGAAATTCTCCAGTTGATCGCCGAAAGTCATAGTACGCGGGATATCGCTACAAGGCTCGAAATCAGCGTCAAAACCGCCGAAAACCATCGCACAAACCTGATGCGCAAGCTCGACCTGCACAACGTGGCTAGCCTGACACGCTATGCGATTAACAATGGCTTGATATCGATCGGTTCCTAAGAGCTAGTCCTCATAGGCACTCTGCATTGTTAGATCCTACGCGCCATTGTCTCTTGTAGCCGATCTTCCAAAATCTCAAGTAACATGGGGTGCTCCCCCAGCAGGGGCGTGTTTTGAATCTGCTCAAAAGTGCCCTCTGCGATCAAGCCCTCGCAGATTTCGGCTACATCTCCGCCCTCCCCCGCGTGGCGACCAGGGAGTAGAAAAAACATAGCGAGGATTAGACCCCCGCCAGCGAAATCATCGACTGACCCGAGCTTTTCTAACAGCGGATCATTGAACGCATAGGCACTACCTTCTCGCCGCTCCATCGAACAAGGTAATACTGAGGACACGTCTAGTTCACTTGCCAGTTGCCGCGCCACTGCGTTTCGAACACGGTTGACTTCAATGATCGGCGTTCCGTGATCAACGAGTGCCACCTTCGTAGTTGGTGAAGGCTGCAAAGCACGAACTTGATCCGCGAGCATCTGCGCAATACGAGGATCCGGTATGTCGTAGTCCTCACCGGCAAGAACGGACGCAATTCGAACCTTCAGGTCGGGATATTCGCCAGACAGTTCATCGACGACTTGTGGCAGGTAATCGGTAATGGCTAGGCTTGGCCCGAGGAATAGCGGCAGGCAGATAAACTCGCGATGCCCCGCTCTTAGGCATTCTCGAAGGCGACGTTTCACGATAGTCGCAGGAGTGCCGTTTAGTTTATCTGCCGCGATCTTATGCGAATGCAGAAGACTGACTGCCTGAACTCGCAAAGCCGTGCGCCTTGTCAAGCCTTCAGCTAAGCAACGCAAGCCCAAGGTGGCTTGCGGGCGAAGCGAGCCGTTATCAACCAGAAATACGATGGGAGGAGTCATGAAAAGATGCAAATGGACATGAAAATCTATTCTTAGAGAAAGGAAAATGTTTGCGAGTTACAAATCAAACCACCACATTCCGTAATTATGAACAAGAACGCCCATACATTCCTTACTTTGATTTTATCAATTTTTGTCCTCAGCGGTTGCTCCAGCAAGCAAGCGCCCTCCCAATACAGCGATGGAAGTAATAGTCTTGGCGATATGGATTTCATCCCAGACGGTGACACTTTCGATGGAAGCCTCCAAGAGCGCAATGAAGACGATAGTATCGGCGACAATAAGTATGGCGACTTCATAATGGTTGAGGGCATACTGCCTTCGATTTACTTCGGCTTTGACTCCTCCTCTGTCGGCGCATCAGAGCGATTGAAAATTCAGCAAGCAGCCGAGTATCTAGAGCAGAACTCAGAACATCACCTTCTAGTTGAAGGCCACTGCGACTGGTATGGCACCAGCGAATATAACCTTGTATTGGGAGATCGCCGCGCAAACAGCATTGGGAACTACATTGACACACTCGGCATCAAACCAGAACGCATAGAAAAACTCTCCAAAGGAAGCCTTGAAGCAACTAGTGGTTTATCCAAAGCGCAGTCTTCGCAAAATCGCCGTGCAGATCTCATTGTGCTAATGAAGTAAGATACCCGAGCCCTCAGTACGGAGTGCCATAACCTAGATCTTACTTTGTCCCCTCTTACGCTTTAGATGTCTGCCAAAGGCACGCATCACCCCCAAATGAATGAGCGCCTGCGTATTCGCATAGACCCACCAAGGAAGCGTCGGTGCAAAACCGTGGATAGAGGCGATCACGCAAGCCTGCTCGGGAAACAAGCGGAACTCTAATCGCCCGGGTGGATCGACATCGCGAGAGAGCTTACCCCCTGATATGTAAAAGGCACAACGCCGCTCACTCCCTTGCGAATAGGGTGAAGGCGTGAGCTCTAGAAGGACGATCCCACCTAGGGTGGTGAAACGCACAACGCCGTCGCAATCCTTAGTCGCGTCGATCAGTCCACGGAAACGGCGACTAAGAAATTCGCCATATCCCGTGGCTACCTTTTGCGCGCTCCAATTGGCAGGCAGGGGCATGCGTTGCACCGAACGCACACGCCGCGCTTGTTTAAGAAACTTACGGTCCGACGCTTGCGTCGCATTACGCGGATTTGGCTTTGGTATTCCTTCGCCATCTACACTTTTGCGAAAAGAGGCCTCAAAACTGACTAATTTATGTTTCAGCCGTGCGCTCAGGTCGCTAGGCTGCGCAACGAGATCGTGCTGCAGACTTTCTTGTAATGGCCCCACCAGTGCAGGCGGAACGCCACCGAATATGGAAACCCAGTGCTTTGAAAGTCCAAAGCAATTGTAAGGAAAATTAAAGAAACGAGCTCGCTTGCCAAGTAGGTCGGCGGTTTGACTGATCATCTCGCGGTAGGTCATGACGCAGTGTCCGCCCAGATCGTAAGTCTCACCCGCAAGTTCAGCGTCTTGCAAGCAAAGCATGAAAGCTTGGCAGACGTTCTCGATATCTATTGATTGAGTCTTTGAGAGCCCCCAAGCCGGTAGTAGCATGACAGGGAGTCGGCGAACCAAGTTGATGAGTAATGAGAACGAGGACCCCCCCGGACCAAAAATCAAACCCGCGCGCAATACAGTCACTTTGATCGAGCGAGAGCGCAGTACGTTTTCCACTTCAAGTCGGCTGCGAAGATGAGGCGACAGAGGCTCATCCGTGTCTGGGATGAGCCCACTCAAGTAAACGACATGCTTAAGCCCTGCAGCTTCGGCAGCCCGAATAAAATTGTCCGCAAGCAATAGGTCGGTATCTTCAAAGCTACCTTGGACGAGCCTGCTGGAAGGTGCCATTGAGTGCACAAGATATATACCGTAATCACAGCCAAGCAATGCTTTGGTCACTTTTGGGAGTGAATAAAGATCGCACTCACGCCACTCCGTACTGATCGCATCGGGGCTTTGTTCGGCTACGGAAGTACTGCGTGTGAGCGCACGAAAGCGATAATCGCCTTTAAGATAATCGCGCAAATGAGACCCGACAAACCCACTAGCGCCTGCGACGGCAACTAGTGGTTTGCGAAACTCAGCGACTGTTTCCATAGGCTAAGAGTCGAGGAAACTATCTAGCATCCAAATTGTCTTTTCGTGAACTTGGATTCGAGCAATCATGAGATCTTCTGTCTGATCGTCGCCAGTAGCACCCGCAGCGTCTCGCGCGGCAACTAGGTCGGCAACAAGGGTATTGTTGGCGGTAGAAAGGTGCTTGACCATATCTTGAGCACTAGCGTCTTCACGAATTTCTTTCATCCCCGCCATCTTAGCGAGATTACCGAGACCTCCCGGGGCAAAGGCTCCGAGCGCACGAATACGCTCCGCGATTTCGTCGATGGCGGGGAAGAGCTCTGTATATTGCGCCTCGAAAGCGCTGTGGAGAGAGAAAAAGGACGACCCGCGCACATTCCAATGACAGATTTGCGTCTGCCCAAGCACCGCGTACGAATTGGCCACTACCTGCCGAAGCGCTTTAATTACTTTATCAGATGGCTCAAAGTTTTTCATATTTATTTTGAGCAACCGTAGGTAAGATAGCGCCAGATGCAAACCTTGTCTCCAATTCGCCTGCTTGACTTCGTCGCAGATGCGCTTGACTTATAATCATTTAATCTAAACGCCATGGCTACCACGTTCGGGGTCATATTCCGGGTTGGGCGTCGGTAACTGCGCATCAACACGAATGCGCCATTGCTCTAATTCTTTCAACAACTCCGCCGCTTTCTCCGGCATCCTATCGGCTAGGTTCGATTCTTCGGCCAGATCATCTTTAAGGTTATAGAGTTCAAGTTTCCCGTCTTCAAAAAATTCGATCAGCTTATAATCTCCACTCCGAATTGCCCCGTACGGGTTCGTTTTATGGTAATGTGGATAGTGCCAAAATAGTGCGCGTTCTTCAATATCGCCCGTCTGTAGGAGCAGTGGCTTCAAACTGACACCATCTTTATGTTGCTCGGGCTTAAGTGGAGCAGCAATCAAATCCAGTATTGTTGGGTAAAAGTCTGTGCCGATGACAGGCACATCGGATGTGCCCGGTTGAATCCCCGGCCCCTTTATGAAAAATGGTTCACGAACGCCTCCTTCGTGGGAATACGCTTTCGAACCCCTTAGCCCCCCGCAATATTTACTGCCCGTCGCTCCATTATCACCCGTGAATATAACAATCGTTTTATCAGCCAGCCCACTCTCTTCCAACTTATCGAGAACGCGCCCCACACTTTCATCTAGGCTCTGAACCATGGCCGCATATTCCGGGTTGTTCTGATTATATTTTCCGGATTCCAACTTTGCCTCATACTTCGCCACCAGCTCCGGCTTGCCCATAATGGGCCAATGAACGGTGTAGTATGAGAAATAGAGGAAGAACGGATTGGTCTGCTGTTGATCGATAAATTCGATTGCATAATCGGTTAAACGATCCGTCAGGTAATCGCCCTCGTTACTGGTAACATTTGGCATGTCAAAGGGATGAAAAAACAGTCCCCGCCCCTTTGGCTGCCCCCATTCACGACCCCCGATATTCTGGTCAAAGCCATGCGCCTCAGGAAAATGATCCTTCATCAATTCTTTCTGCCTCGTCGGCATAAGATGCCATTTGCCAATAAAACTCGTTGCATAACCCGCCTCTTTGAGTGCCTCTGGTAACAGGATGTGCTCATGGTCTATTTTCATGTTCCAATCGGGAACCTTCAGTTTCGCATAGGGTCGTTTATGGCCCGCGATCCAATCTGTAAGCCTTATCCGTCCAGGATAGCATCCGGTGAGGATGGCGGCACGGCTTGGCGAGCACACGGTGCAGGCGGCATATCCATTACTAAATGCCATCCCGCTTTTGGCGAGTTTATCAATATTTGGAGTTTCGTGAAAGTCACTCCCCATGCTCGACAATGCGCCCCAGCCGAAATCATCAACCAAAAAGAACACCACATTCGGCTTTTCATTTGCGGCGCCCACCACGTTCATGCCTACCAGCATTCCCAATAGCAGACCGCCTGTTTTTCTCCAATTCATACCACTACCTTATATCTATTGATTCGCGTATTCCCATTGATCTAATCCCGACCGTCCTGAACGGGATAAAGCTCGGTATATTTTTCAACGCGCTTATTCCAAGAAAGGCCTTTGGGATTCAAAGGAAGGACCTGGTTCTTTTTTCCCCATGCATTCCACTTATCCTCTAACTCCGCGACTTTTTCGGGATGCGCCTTTGAGACATCGTTTAGCTCAAATGGATCTACATTCAGGTTGATCAATTCCCAAGACCAGCCACTGCTCAGCCGCACCAATTTCCAAGCTCCTGAAATAACGGCGCACGAGGTTTGGTGTTCAAAGAAAAAATCGCGTTTGGGCAGTGCCACATTTCTCAAGGCCGGAACCACGCTTATGCCATCCGAGGGAGCAATTCCAAGCCCATTGAATGTTGAGGGATATTTTATTCCGGCCAAATCCAGACACGTGGGTAAAATATCGACAATGTGCGTGTAGTCCGCCCTAACGCCTCCAGCTGCATGCCCAGTAATTTTCGGATATTGGATAATTAGGGGAGAGCTGATGCCGCCCATAAACGTTTTTGCTTTATACGAACGATACGGTGTATTGCTCAGGTCGGCCGCAAGTTGTGAAATCAGGCCGCCTTCGCTGGTAGCACCATTATCGCTCAAAAATACAAAAAGTGTATTATCAAACTCGCCTTTCTTCTTTACTGCTTCCACAACGTCCCCGAGGCCGTCATCCATGATCTCAATCATTGCGGCATAGGTCGCCATCTCTTCGATCCATTTTTCCTTCATTTCCGAATCAAGCGAATTCCAGGAAGGTCGTGCCTGCTTTTTATACTCGTTTTGATGA
>PKCJ01000048.1 GCA_002862945.1 Opitutia bacterium
GCATCAGCTATGATCATCAATTCACTCGGTCCAGGTAGCAGGTCAATACCAACAGTGCCCAGCACCTGCCGTTTGGCTTCCATCACGAAGGCATTGCCGGGGCCGTAGATTTTATCCACCGCTGGTATCGTTTTGGTGCCGTAGGCCATCGCACCAATGGCTTGGATACCCCCTACTTTGTAAACCTCATCGATGCCTATGATGGAAAGCGCTGCCAAGATACTAGGCGAAACATTACCATCTGCATCGGGCGGCGTGCAGACAGCGATTTCCGGGCATTTAACCAGCTTTGCGAGTACCGCCGTCATGATGACGGTGGAGACGAGTGGCACATTCCCACCTGGAATATAGAGGCCGACTCGCTGAATGGGGTAAAATCGCTCTCCAACGATGCCACCTTGGGCATTTTTCGCCTTCCAGTCCTTGGGTAGCGTCTTTTTATGAAAGTCTTTGACCAGCGCGATAGATTCGCGGATGGCCTTGCGGTCGGTAGCACTGAGGCTTTTAACCGAAGCTTTGAGGTCCTCGGGGGCAACCCGCATCCCCTTAGCAGTGAGCTTTGCTTGATCAAATTTATCAGTGTATTCAAGGACTGCACGGTCACCGCGCTTCCCCACATCGGAAAGCACGCTTGTCACTACTTCTGTCAAATCTCCAGAAACGACTGCTTGCTCGCAAAATCTACGTAAGGCGTTTTGAAATTTTGAAGACTCGGAAAATTCGATCTTTTTCATAAGTTTGAATAAGCAAACAGTTCTGCGGACTGCCTGCAAGTGCGCTTGGTGAAAATAGTCTATTGAATATCGCCTTTGGGGACGCTGAATATTCCCGCAGCGAGTAGCTTGTTCACTTTGACTATCACGGAGAGAATAGGTTCGTTTCTACTCCCACTCGATGGTGCTAGGAGGCTTGGAACTAATGTCCAGCACGACGCGGTTGCAACCAGTGACTTCGTTGATGATACGACTGGAGATGGTGCGGAGCACCTCATAGGGCACGCGGGCCCAGTCGGCGGTCATAGCGTCGACACTCTCTACGATACGCAGGGCGACGACATTTTCGTAGCTACGCTCGTCGCCCATCACCCCAACGGTCTTAACAGGAAGGAAGACGCAAAAGGATTGCCAAACTTTATAATAGAGTTCCGCGGCCATCATCTCCTCTTGGAGAATCGCATCGGCCTTGCGGAGTACGTCTAGGTCCTTTTTTACAATAGGACCCATCACGCGGACCCCTAGACCTGGGCCTGGAAATGGCTGGCGCCAAACGACCTCCTTGGGCAAACCAAGTTCGGAGCCGAGCTCACGGACTTCATCTTTAAAAAGCTCACGTAAAGGCTCAAGGAGGCCAAGTTTCATCTTCTTGGGCAAACCGCCGACGTTGTGGTGGCTCTTAATCAGTGCCGCAGGGTTTCCTTCAATCGCGACCGATTCAATCACATCAGGATAGAGTGTACCCTGAGCGAGGAATGCGTAGTCGCCTTTCCTTTTGAGTTTTTTGACCTCTTCGTCGAAAACTTCGACAAAGCTATTGCCGATAATCTTACGCTTTTTCTCCGGGTCGGCGACTCCCTTGAGGCGATCAAGGAAGAGTTTCGATTTCTTAGCAACTCGTACGTCGAGGTCGAAGTGATCACCATAAAGCTTCTCCACCTGTTCACGCTCATAAAGACGGAGCAGTCCGTTATCGACGAAGACACAAGTCAACTGCCTGCCTATGGCTCGGTGAATCAAGGCTGCGGCAACTGAAGAATCGACACCACCACTCAAACCAAGGATGACACGTTTTTCACCGACAGTGTCACGGATCTGGCGGATGGACTCTTCTATGTAGTTGGCCATCGACCACTCTGCTTTGCATTTGCAAATCTTAAGCAAGAAATTGGAGAGTATTTCCATACCCATCTCGGAGTGCACCACTTCAGGATGAAACTGCATACCATAGAAATTCCTTTTTGCATCTTGAATAGTTGCGAAGGGAGAGTTTTCAGTCGATGCGATGGCTTCGAAACCCCGAGGCAGTTTTTCAAGGCGATCACCGTGGGAGTTCCAGACCCGAAGAATTTTGGGTAGACCTGCAAAGAGCTTACCTTTTTTGGAAATGCTAAGAGTGCCATGCCCAAACTCGCGTTGTAAGCTTTTGCCGACCTTGCCGCCAAGCATATGTGCCATCAACTGCTCTCCATAACAGATCCCGAGCACAGGGACTCTTAGTTCAAAAACCTTTTTGTCGGGCCGCGGTGAACCTTTGAGTAAAACTGAGGACGGCCCACCTGATAGAATGATGCCTTTAACGCCCTCCTTTTTGAGGACGCTCGCCCTCGTATTATAAGGATAAATCCGAGAGAGGACATGAGCCTCACGGATGCGACGGGCGATGACTTGTGTGTATTGCGAGCCGAAGTCTAGAACTGCGATGATGTCTGGCATTGTGTGAGATTTAGAAACTTTGGAAAAATGTCTCAAAAACGTAAGCGACCATTAGTAAAGCCGCATTGGGGGCAATCGCATTCTTCGCTCAGATGCGGTCCCGTATAGATCTGGCTGCACTTGATGCAATGATAGATGACTTTAGCGCGCTGCGCATCATGGATATGACCATCGCGCCAGTCATAATAGAACCAGAGACTAAAGAGCAGCGCAAATCCTGCTCCCAAATAGAGCAGGAAAAAAATATCCACGTTTAACCCAACCACGCCCTTTAACTAGAAGCCCTTGATGTCGAAAAGACCAGTGACACTTGCATTATTATAAATGCGGTTAATCCCCTCGCCTAGTAATTCTGCGACACTCAGGACAGTGATTGGCACACCAGGCCGCGCTTGCACGGGTGTAGTGTTGGTGGTAATAAGCTGATCGATAGCACTATCAGCTAAACGCTGGTAGCCCATTTCATTAAGCACTCCGTGGCTGACGGCTGCCATCACACTCTTGGCATCATTTTCCTTAAGTAATTTCGCAGCAGCGCATAGCGTCGCTGCGGTCTCTGTCATATCGTCGATCAGCAAAATATCGCGGCCTTCGGTCTCACCGACCAGCGAAGTCGCTTCAACTGTTTCGGCACTGGTGCGGCGCTTTGCAATAAAACCAATAGGCACATCGAGCATACCCGCGTAAGCAGAGGCCATTTTCATACCTCCCACATCAGGAGAGAAGAGCGTGAGGTTTTTAGTATCAATATCTTTTAAATACTGAAACAACACTGGCGAAGCGTAGAGATGGTCGACGGGGATGTCAAAGAAGCCTTGGATTTGTTGAGCATGAAGATCGACCGTAAGAACGCGATCTGTGCCTGCGGAGACCAACAGATTGGCAACTAGTTTCGAAGTAATTGGTACGCGAGGTTGATCTTTGCGATCTTGTCTAGCGTAGCCATAGAAAGGAATGACGGCGGTTATACGTTTGGCTGAAGCGCGGCGAGCGGCATCGATCATGATAAAGAGCTCCATCAAATTCTGATTGGCCGGATTACAAGTGGACTGAATGATGAACACATCCGCACCACGAACATTTTCGTTGATTCGGACGAAGCTCTCACCATCGGGAAAGCTGACGACATCAGCCTTGCCTAGCGGCACCTTGAGATATTCACAAATCTCTTTTGCAAGAGCGGGATTTGAATTGCCGCAGAATATTTTGAGGGGACTTTCTTTCATCATTTTTAAAATGTATTACGTAGACTCACCTGACTGAGAGTTTACCTTTTTTTCGAGTTGATCAAACCTTTTGAAAAGATCAGGTAACTTTCGTTGCAAAACGGCCATCCGATTGAAGAGCATCAAGGGCATAGCAGGGTAACCACGGACCTTAGACTGCGCGTCTATATCGTTGATTACAGCGGTGCCTCCAGCAATCATAGCGCCAGAGCCTATCTTTAAATGCCCTGCGAGGCCAGCTTGGCCTGCAACGATCACGCCATCGCCTAAAACTGTGCTTCCGCTGATGCCCACCTGAGCAACAATTAAGCAGTGTTGTCCAATTCGCACATTATGCGCAATCTGCACCTGATTATCGATCTTAGTACCAGCACCGATCTGGGTCGATCCGAAGCGAGCTCGGTCAATCGTCGAGTTGGCGCCGATATCGACGTCGGCTGCCGTGACTACATTACCAATCTGCGGCACACGCTGATGGGTCCCATCCTCATATTCGTAGCCGTAACCGTCCGAGCCAATCACGCTACCAGACATTAGGCGATTACGCTCGCCAATCTTACAATAGTCACCAACCGAAACACGTGAAAATAAATGCGCGCCTTCACCGATCACGGCGTCGCGGCCCACCCTAACATGGCTCTCTAAAACAGATGCCCCAATTTTAGCACCCGATCCTATATAGCAAAACGCGCCGATACTAGCTTCTGGTGAAATTTCCGCATCAGGCTCAATCACTGAGCTAGGGTGAACCCCCGCAGATGGTTTGGGCAATAATTTGCCCTCAATATCGCGGCAAATCAATGCAAGGGCGAATGAGGGGTTTTTGAGTTTCAAATAAAGCTGACCAACCTTGGGCGTATCTTCGTAGTCATTAGGAACAAGTATGACGGAAGCTTGGGAATCAGCCACTTTTGAGCGGTATTTAGGGTTTCCTAGAAACGAAAGATCACCCTGCTCGGCCTCGGCTAGCGATGCGATGCCTCCTATTGGGCCGTCATAAGCACCGACGATTTGGCACTCTTTACCTAGGATTTCGAGAATACGCGTAGTAGAATAATTTAAAAACATAATGTATAGAAACAAAAAACCCTGTCCTATGCGAGAACAGGGTTTTTGAAAATTGAAATTTATCTAAGCTATTCGCCAGAGTTGAGAAAAGCGATTACAGCGTCAGAAATTTCAAGTGCGTCTGATGAGTATATGAGGTTGTTCTTAGGAAGGACAAGATCGATTCCCTTGTCCTCAGCGACTGCCTTGACAGCTTCAACAGCCCTCGCTTGGAGCGGGGCCAGCTGCTCTTCCTGACCTTGCTGAGCGATTGCCTGCGCTTGCTGGCGGAATTGGTTTAAGTTAGCCTGCGCTTCTTGGAGCCTCGCTTGGAGCGCGGGGAGCGCGGCTACAGCCTCTGAACGAGCATCTTCGCTCGCGGCTGGGTTATTCGCCTTAGTTTCGATTTCGCGGCCCTCGGTGACGATTGTTTGAATGCTAGCCTGCATTTTTTGCATTTCCTCTTCGACTGGAGCTACAGAGCCTCGAACTTTTTCAAGAGCTGATTGAAATTCAGTAAATTCTGCCAGGACTCCTTGCACGTCGACGACGCCAATAACAGGAGCCTTTTGAGCAAATAGCCCAGTGGCAAGCAATACAGATGCGAGAATAAGGGTGGTGAATTTTTTCATATAGGATGTGTTTATGTGTTTGATTTATTAGATTGTAGCACGATTAGAAGCGTGTGCCAAAGGAAAAATTGAACTGTGTGCCTCCACCTGCACCTTCAGGGGATGTAATCGGTATACCGAGATCAAGCTTGAGCGGCGAGCCCATGAGCATAAGTCGTGCCCCAACGCCCCAATTGTCGGCGTATTCAGACATACTGAAATCAAAATCGTTTTTATTAACAAATCCCCAGTCATAGAAGACGACTAGCCCCAAAGGTTCCGCAATTCGGAAACCATACTCAAAAGAAACGAAGGCGTAAGAGTTGCCGCCCACTGATTCGTCGGGCGCAGTTTCATCACTATCTCGTGGACCCACTTCCCGGTATTCGAAGCCACGAAGCGTTTCGGGACCACCTAGGAAAAAGCGGTCGTAAAAAGGGACGAGGTCACTCTGACCGAAAGGAGATACGCTACCTGCACGGGCGATAATGGATAGCGACTGCTCATAGGCATCGAATGTGGGGATGAACTGCGCAGTCCGCCCTTCCATTTTGTAGTAATTGATATCACCACCGATGCCCGCATACTCAAACTTGAGTGAGGAACGGTTGCCCCTGCGCGTAAAGATGAGGGTCTCTCTATTATCGCGCAGAAGAGTGAGGCCGATCTTAGAGATAAGATCTTCACCTTCTGAACGCTGGAGAACATCGGCAATGCCATCACCTGTAATGGAGCCATCACCATTATCTGTAGTTACCCCATCGACAGGATTGCGAACTACGTCAAAAATCTCGACTAGTTCCATACGGTAGGATAGTCGTGCTTCGACCAGTTCGAATAGACGACGGCGAAGGTAGAGTTCAAAGCCTGATCGTAACTCGTTGTAATCAGAGCTATTATAATCGGACTCTGTACGGTAAAGCTCGACCCCAAAGGCGAGGCGTTGCTCGAAAAGCCAAGGCTCCTCAAAAGCAATTAAGACTTGATTACTAGTCGTACCGGCCGAGGCACGCAAACGTAACTTTTGACCATCACCTTGAAATCCAGAACGCCAATTAAAAAGATCAAAGTTACTTTGTAATACCTCGAAATACAAAACAACACTTTGGACTGTACCAAAACCCGCGCCAAAAGTAAAGCTACCTGTGCGGCCCTCCCTAACCGTAATTCCGAGATCCTTACGTCCGGGGATGTTTGTAGATTCAGGGTTTAGGCGGACTTCTTCAAAGAAACCAATATTTTTAAGGCGGCGCTCACTGACATCCATGCGCCTGAGGTCAAATACATCACCTGGCCTGAGCGCCAACTCACGGATAATGACTCGCGATTTAGACTTAGTATTACCCTCCACGTTGATTGACTCCACGTAAAATTTCTCACTCTCGCGCACTTGGAAGACGACATCAATCTGACGCGTCTCCATATTTGGAACGCGTTCGGCACGAACCCTAGAATCAAGATAGCCAGTGGAAGTGTAGTAATCGCGGATAGCAATGGCGGCGTCATCCACGTCTTGCGGAGAAAATGGATCACCTTTTTCCATGCGTAACACACCGAGCAGTTCGTCAGCAGTGTAGATAGTAGCATTTTCAACAGAGAATTCTCCGAGATAGTAAAGCTGCCCTTCGACTAGAGGTATAGTAATTACAATTTCATCGGACTCGACGAAATCAACGGATACTTTTTCCTCGTTGATCTCGCAGTCGAGATAACCAGAGTCGCGGTAAAACTTGCGGAGGATATCGAGATCTTCTTTGAATTTCTTTTCGTCGAACTTTCCCGAACCCGTCAGCCAAGAGAGCCACCCATGCTTACTTGTTTCAAGTTGCTTACGAAGCTTTTTACTACTGAAGGCTTCGTTTCCTTCGAAGAGGATTTCATCGATGCGGACTTTACCACCCTCGTCAATATCGTAAATGACCACTGCATAGCCAGTTTGTTCATCTCTCTGTATTCGGTAGTCGACCTCTACATCTGGAAAGCCTTTTTCTACGTAATATGCGGCAATGTTATCCGCGCCAACGCTGACCAGATACTCGTCGAGCGATCTACCGGTCTCAATCTCGGCTTTTGAAGCTAGGCGTGAATCGGTATATTTGTCGTTACCTAAAAAACGGATGCGTTCAATGGTGTATTTGGAAACTAGCTCAAAAACCACGTCGATGGTTTGATTTTGCGCCTTGTCGACACGCGCTCCAACAAATTCGAAATAGCCCGTGCTGTAAAGAGCACGAATCGACTGGTCGAGCAGCGCCGGATTATAATTCATACCGGGGCGCAATTGGACACTACCAAGGACGAATTGATCACTAGTCGAGCGAAACCCATCAAATTCGGTGATAATCCGGTTGATAATAGGATAGGTTTCAGCTTCCTGCGGGTTAGTAGATTGAGCCGGCAAACAAATAGTAAACAAGCTGGCTGCTAAGAAAGTGACTGTCTGTAAGATGCGCATTTTAATAAAAGTAAACGAACTTAGCCTTTAGCGGTGAAAATTCTCGAAACGCGTGTAGCGGCGAACAAATGTTAGGTCAATTTCACCAACGGGGCCATTTCGTTGTTTGGCAATGATTAATTTAATATGCTCGTGCTCATTATAAGTGCCCCCGCCATCGACAGCCTCATCGTCGTCGCTCTTTTTCGGGCGATGAAGTAGCATCACAACGTCGGCATCTTGCTCAATCGAGCCTGATTCACGGAGATCAGAGAGGCGTGGATCACGGTTCTCCCTCTCCGACTCACGATTTAGCTGACTGATGACGACGACAGGCACATTGAGCTCTTTCGCCATACCTTTGATGCCCCGAGAGATATCAGCGATCTGTTGTTCACGGGGAGCCCGGGAGTCAGTGCCTTTTATCAGCTGGAGGTAGTCAATGACGATCAAGCCTAATCGGTGCTTTGCATCAATTCGTCTGGCTTTGGCACGAATATCGAGGATCGTGGATGTTGCTGAGTCATCGATCCAGAGAGGCTGGCCTTTCAGTTCTTTAACTGTGTTAGCAATTTCTTGCATGTCCTTCTTTGACGCTATCCGGTCCCGAATCTTCCTCATATCGGCGCGAGCACGGCAGCAGATCAAACGCATAGCTAGTTGCGAAGCGGTCATTTCAAGGCTGAAGACCAGAATACCAGTTGCAGGACGACCACCGTCTGGAAGGATCGCATGCTCCGCGAAATTCATAGCAAAACTGGTCTTTCCCACCGAAGGGCGGGCTGCCAAAACGATCATTTGACCAGGATGAAAACCATATGTCATTCCATCGAGATCTCGGAAACCAGACATGACGCCGTCGGCCTCATTTTTGCCGTTTAACATCGCGTATATATCAACAACCGCTTGCTCAAGCGGTTCATCAATAGGGGTCGCTACTTTAATAATACGCCCACTACTGATATTATGTATTTCCTCTTCGATTCGATCGATGAATACAGAAATATCCTCTTGCTGTTCATAACATGCCTCGGTCGCCTCTCGTGATGTGCGGATGAGCCTGCGCAATAAATATTTCTCGTGAACAATACCTGCGTAATACTTTGCGTGGGCGGGTGTTTCAATTCTGCCCTGAATATGGTAAATGCCAGCAATACCCCCGATCTCTTCAGAATTACCCTCTTTAACCAGGTATTCGTGCAAGATAATCTCATCGACAGGATTACCCTGTTCGTAGAGTGCGATGATTGCCGAGAAGATAATCTGGTGCTGTGTCTTATAAAAACATTCCGGAGAGATGTGACTCTCAATGCATGTAGTGATGACGTCGTGACCACCATCAATTAGGCAAGCAGCTAGTAAGCCCTCTTCAGCCTCGATATTGTGAGGTTGAATACGTATCGAGTCTTCAGACAGAGAATTCCCCTTTTTATTGGAGAACTTTCTATCGCTACTAGCTCGCCCGAAAGCTGGTTCTGAATCAGTAGACATCCCCTATTGAGTAAAAACAACGAGGCGTTGCCAACAGTTATTCGTCGTCGTCGGCAATTTCTTCCTCAGAATCTGCACTTTCTTCGATTGGATTCTCGGAGACGACTTCAAACTTGAGTTCAGTCTCGATGTCAGCGTGCAGTTTAATGGCTGCCGTATGTGACCCTAGCTCCTTGATAGGTGCTGCTATCTGGAGTTGCTTCTTCACGAGCACGATACCCTCTGCCTTAAGGCGCTCAAGCACGTCGTTAGCGGTGACAGCACCAAACATTTTACCTCCCTCACCCGTTTTCACAGCGATTGCGATACTAGTCTTTTCGATGCGTTCGCTTAGTCCACGAGAATCTTCGAATTCCCTTTGCTCGCGGGCTTCACGAGCTTTGAGGAGCGACTCGACGTGCTTCTTGTTCGCCTGCGTGATCGGTAGCGCTAGTTTGCGAGGCAACAGAAAGTTGCGGGCGAAGCCAGCTTTTACAATGACTGTGTCGCCTTCGGCGCCAAGTCCATTGATGGGCTGGAGTAGGAGAACCTGATTGTTGGCCATGATGCTATTGGTGTATTAAATAAATTGTGGATAAATTGAGAAAAGGAAGTCAGAGGCCTAGAATGGCACGTCTTCGTCTAGAGTGTCTTCGTGCGCAGAGAAATCTCCACTTGCAGCGGGCTTTTCATCGGCCACTTGGCGCTTGGGGGGTGAGCTCTGTTCGTAAGCTCCGGAGTTGTTGGTAGAATCGCTATCGTCGCGGTTGCCAACGAATTGAAAAGTCTCCATTACGACTCCCATTTTGCTTCGCTTTTGTCCGTCGTTAGACTCCCATTGATCGAGCTTGAGGCGACCTTCGATTAGGATAGGCTTACCCTTGCGAAAATACTTAGTAATCACCTCAGCCTGCTTACCAAATGCGTCAATATCGACGAAAGTAGCCTCTTCACGGCGTTCGCCATCCTTGGTAGTGAATGAGCGAGATACTGCGAGCCCAAGCTTACAAATAGTCAAACCAGTGGCTGTTACACGAGTTTCAGGGTCGCGGGTCAGGTTTCCCATCAAAATAACTTTGTTGAATGAGGCCATAGTGGTTGTGGGTTTGTAGTGTTATTTAGACTCGATGAAGATACGGTTGACGCGCTTGTCAAGTTTGAGCTTTTCGTTCAGGGTTGAGGGCACATCGCCAGCACCCTCAAAATAGATCTCGATGTAGTAACCTTTAGTGTAGCGGCGATCTGCAGCACGAGCGAAGTCGAGCATACCTAGGTCCTCGCTAACAGAAGGCTCGCCTCCGATGGACTTCAAGATTTCGTTAAGATCAGCCATAACTTTAACGGAATCGTCTTTAGATTCGCGGAGGTCTAGGATGAAAGTTGCTTTATACTTGTTTTTAGTCGTTGCGCTCATGCGGTGTAGCTATGCGTTGATTGATTGTTTTCATAGAGGATTCGATGCCTTCATTCAAGATCAAGTGTATCTGATCGAGAAAAATCGAGCTGCGATCTGCCAAAATGCTTAGTTCGTCCTTAGAAAATTTACTAAGAACATAGTCAGCGAGGTCCATCTCTTTGTGTGGTTTAGCTCCAATCCCAACTCGGTAGCGAGCAAAACCTGTGCCGACTTGAGTTATCATGTCAGCAATTGCGTTATGGCCGCCAGCACTGCCGTTGACACTCAGTTTAATCCGTCCTAAATCGAGAGTCAGATCATCATAAATGACAAGCAATGATTCAGCAGACAGTTTGCGGTAGCGCAGCACGGTTCCGATAGAGCGACCACTGGCATTCATAAAGGTCTGCGGCTTGAGCAGCATGAGCTTGCGCTCACCGTACTGGATCACTGCGACCTCTGCTTCAAATCGAGCTTCATGTTTCCACGCAGCGTCGTATTTTACAGCTAATTGATCAACAAGGCTAAAGCCGATGTTGTGTCGGGTGTTACGGTATTTAGATCCTGGATTTCCGAGACCTGCAATAACCGCGATGGGCATCTGTAAAAGAACGTTGTCGGTCAATATCTCGTAGAGAAAATTGGCCGGGTTAAAGGTTTATTTATCTCCTTCGGAGGAGTCGTCGTCATCCTCGCCATTGTCATCACTGACCTTTGTCGCAGGAACTTCGTCGGCAGCAACTTCCTCGACATCTTCCCCAGAAGGCTCGGCGGCGACAGTCGGGTGCTGGACGGAAACTATGACTTGTTTTGATTCACCCATGTATTCGACATCCTCGATAACAGGTAAGTCAGCAATCGTGAGCGCATCGCCGACAGCAAGTGCAGAGACGTCTGCCTCAACGTGCTCAGGGAGTTTGGAGGGACGACAGCGGATATCGATTTCGTGTGTCTTATGGTCGAGCACACCGCCGTCGGTTTTAACACCAATGCAATCTGCTTCGCCGACGAGGTGGACAGGAATCTTCGTGTTGAAGGCTTGACCGCGTTCTACTTCTTGGAAATCAATATGGTCAATAGTGCTCTTAACAGCATGATACTGAACATCTTGAACGAGGCAAAGAGCAGTATCGCCCACTTCATCAGTCAACTCGACTAGGGCAGCACCGCCTCCAATCTCTCGGTTGAGGTCGCGAAAATCAACCGCAGCAACGGTGATCGAGCGAGCATTACCCTGACCGTAAAGGGAGGCAGGAATTTTACCCGAAGCACGTAAGCGACGGGCCACACCACGACCAGTGTTTTCACGATTTGTGATATTAAGTGTGTACTGTTGCATGTCTAAAATTTTATTGAAAAATATAGTACCAAGAAACGCTCTGCTTCTAGGAAGCCGCGCAGACTAAAAGAGAGAAAACGAAAAGCAACCCTAAGTTTAGGGATTTTTGAAGTCAGACTGGCGGGATGACACAACTACAGTTGTGACCGCTTTTCTGATTTTACGCTCAGTACGCGCTCCTGGGGATAAAGTAACTCAGTATCTGTTATTATTAAGCAATCCCTGAGTAATAAGAATCTCACAAATAATAGATTAAGTGATATTATATAAATATCTATTGTTCAGACTATTAGTCTGCTAAAAGGATCTCTTTGATGTGCGCGACATAAGCCTCCGGACCGCCACGCAGGTAACCAGTCTTTTCCATCAATTCCCCCTCGGGAGATAGCACTAATATCGTGGGAAAGCCACGAATACCGTATTTTTCGGCTAATGCCTTGTTTTGCGCCTTTAAATCTTCGGACTGCTCCTCGGAGCGGGGAAAATCCAACTCGACCAAAACTAAATTGTCGGCCGCAAATTCCTTAAATACCTTTTGGCTGAAAACCTCTTTCTCCAACTTGATACACCAGCCGCACCAATCAGAGCCAGTAAAATCCAAAAGCAGCGGCTTTTGTTCAGCGGCAGCTTTAATTCTAGCCGCCGCGAAGTCAGTCATCCAATCGTCTCCTGCCATAAGGGAGGTATGGAAAACAATTAATCCGAGAAGAGATATTGAGAGAAGTTTTTGCATATTCTTAAACTTTAGAATAATATTGAGTATGGCAGGTAAAGAAGTATGTGCGAGATAGTATTGCTGAAAAACCGGAAAAAATTCGACTTATAAAAATTCTTGCAATAAGATACACTATTAATTGGAACTCAAATTTCTCTTAAGGTTCCTAGAAATAAATATCACTCATTATGTCACCAATTATCTTTTTCATCATTATACCAATCATTGTTGGACTTTGGGCGCAAATGAAGGTCAAAAGCACCTACGCTAAATACGTGCAAATGCCCTCTCGTGGCCGTATTATAGGGCGAGAAGCAGCCCAAGCAGTCATGGAAAGCGCAGGCATCTACGACGTCGAAATCGTCGAATGCCACGGGACTTTGACCGATCACTATGATCCGAGCAAAAAGCGACTCGCACTGAGTCATGACAATTTCCGAGGCTCTAGCCTCGCAGCCCTCGGAGTCGCCGCCCACGAAGCAGGCCACGCCATTCAGCACAAGCAGAAGTATGCGCCGCTCAACTTGCGCATGACTCTTGTTCCAATTACTGGATTTGCCTCGCAGTTTTTGCCAGTCATTATGTTTGGAGGATTTTTTCTAGGTTTTGGCCCGATCACCATTTATCTAGGTATTGCAGTTTACTTAGTACTCACCGTCTTCCAGCTCGTCACTCTCCCCGTGGAGTTTGACGCCAGTAAGCGCGCCAAAGCACAACTGGTAGGCCTCGGAATCGTCGACCAAGACGAGCTAGTCGGCGTAACCAAGACTCTCGACGCAGCTGCCTATACCTACGTGGCTGCCTTCGTTAGTAGCCTAGGATGGTTACTCTACTTCTTAGCACGAAGATAAAAAAATTCATAATATTAAATTTACAAAAAAGGCCCAAGCTCATTGCTTGGGCCTTTTTTGTAAGTGGAAAATTTACAATTTTTTCGTATTTCCGTGACTCAATAAAGGATATAGACTTGACGCACAATAACACAAAGGCATCTTTCGCAATCTTTCTCGTTCGGGCCGTAGCGCAGTCTGGTAGCGCACTTCGCTGGGGGTGAAGGGGTCGCAGGTTCAAATCCTGTCGGCCCGACCATAGGAAATACGGCACGCTTCCTCCAGAGCGTGCCATTTTTTTCTGCCAATGTTGTTAAATAATACCGCTCTCTTTGATCGTCGTGGTCTGATGCTCGACATTAGTCGCAACCGAGTGCCGACGATGGCAACACTCCACAGCTTGATTGATGCTCTGCAAGCGCTTAAATATAACGAACTACAACTCTATACCGAACACACCTTCGCCTACGCTGAGCACAAAACGGTTTGGCAGAATGCCTCGCCTTTAACAGCCAGCGAGATACTCGAACTCGACAGCTACTGCGCAGATCGTGGCATCGAACTAGTGCCAAATCAAAATTCCTTCGGCCATATGGAGCGCTGGCTGCGGCATCCCAAATACCGGCACTTAGCGGAATCACCAGACGGATTCATTCATCCCATCTCGGGAGAAGCAAAACACCCCAGCACGCTCCATCCATCTACAGAAAGCCTCGACTTTATCGATCAGCTCTTTTGCGAACTACTCCCCAATTTTAAATCGAAACAAGTCAATGTGGGCGGCGACGAACCCTGGGAATTAGGCAAAGGGCGCAGTAAAAACTTGGCTGATAAAGTAGGCAAGCATCGGGTGTATCTTGACTATATGAGGCGCGTTTGTGAGATCGCGGAAAAATACGGACGAACAGCCCAGTTCTGGGCAGATATTATCATGGAACGTCCCGATCTTGTTATGGAACTACCTAATGGTGTTATCCCAGTCATCTGGGGCTACGAGGGCGACTCACCATTTGCCGAACAATGTCGCATCGTGGCCGAGTCCGGCTTCCGTGATCAATTCTACGTCGCGCCCGGTGCAGGCAATTGGAATTCCTTTTCTGGTCGCCTAGAAGTGGCCAAGGCTAATATCCACCAAGCTGCCAAACAAGGTCACGCTCATGGCGCACGTGGCCTGCTCCTCACCGCATGGGGCGACAACGGGCATCATCAGCCTTGGTTCACCCTCTACCCCGCGCTCGTCATTGCAGCGGCAGAGAGTCATGGGCAAACTCTCGACGAGACCGAACTAGCCGAAAAAATCGATACACTCTTTTACCCAGATGAACCAAAAGGACATGGCACGAGCATCTGCGCCCTAGGTCAGATCGACAGTCTGCTCACGCAGCCTTCACCACCGAAAAGTTTTTTAAACAGTGCTTTCTTTGCGAACGAAAAACAACTTAAAAACACCCTACTCCCTCTGACCAATCCGACCCAACTCACAAAATGTGGCGAGGCATTGAACGCGATCTTGACTGACGGGCTTGATCCCGAAATCGCACTCTCTATACGGTTAAATCGAGCAGGCTTAGAGCGTTGTCTCAATAAAACTGCCTCCGAAAGCAAAGCTCAATTAGCTAAGGACTTCGCTACACAATGGCGTCAGTATTACCGTGAAGGTGGCCTAGCAGAGAGTTTGGCTCGGATGCCTCGCTAAAAGCGAACAAAGCCAGTTGCCAACTCTATTTAAAGATCCCTACATTAGGTAACAATGCTGCAACGACTCACTCTCCTAGCTGCCCTATTTTGGTGCACCGTCCTCGAAGCTCAAAACCGCGAACTGCTCGGCGAGTTTAAGATCGGTTTTGTCGGGCGTGACCAAGAGAACGTCATCTACCAAGCCGCCCAAGAAGGGGCTCAAGCCGCAGCACTTGAACTGAGCAAAAAGTATTCGATCGACATTGAAGTAGTTATTTACACCCCAGATAAGACTCTAGGAGGCAGCCAAATGAATTCGCTGGCCGAACTCTTCATTAAAGATGCGGACGGTCTAATCATCAGCCCCGAAAAAACTGAAGCCGTCGGCGCATCCATAGACTTTGCTTTACTACAAGGTCAAGAAGTCGTCTTTTTCGAGAGCCAACTCTCCGACCGTGAATCACTCACATCTGTGTTGGCCGACGAGCTTGAAGCTGGCCGCTTAGCAGGCCGCTCGATTCTGAGCAAACTTCCTACAAAGGCTCGCGTCGCGATACTCACTAGCGCGACACCTAGCGCGAAGCTGGAGCAGCGTATGACTGGTCTACGCGAGGTGCTTAGCTACCGACACATCGAGACGACAATCACTTGTGCGCCCAACTATCTTTCTGCGACCGAAGCAATTCGTGCAGCCGAGGAGGCCGACCGCAATGACCTGATCAAGGGCTGGGTCTTTCTCGAAGATTGGCCGCTACTGGGCATGCCCGCGCTTCCTTGGAAGCCTGGCAAACTACCCGTCGTCGCCATTCAGTCCTCACCTTCTGCTTTCATCTACGTCGATCAAGGCTACCTTGATGCGCTCGTCGTCCATCCCTACTACGATTGGGGATATAAGAGCGTCGAGACCATGATCGAGAAGCTTTATAATGAACAAAAACCTCAAAATAACATCATACGTACTAAGCCCCGCGTCGTCGATTGGCGGAATGTGGAAGACTACCGTGATAGCTGGAAAAAGTGGCTTAAGTAAGAATTGAGGTGGGTAATTGATCAGTCGTGAAGGGACTGCTTTTTGAGAAAGTTCATCAACTAATCTTGTGTCTTTCGTCTGTATCGCTGTGCCCAAGATCGCGCTCTGGCGCGATATGGTCGCGCACGCATTGCTTCAACTCTTTGATTTCAGGGAAACGAGCCTGGGTCTTTCGATCCCAGATTAGGTCGCCGTCCAAGCTCACACGAAATGTGCCACTCGTGTCGGAAGGGCGTAGTGTTACCGCGCCAAGCTCGACTTCGAAGGTAGTCAAAAGTTCCTGCGCTGTCCACCCCGCACG
>PKCJ01000098.1 GCA_002862945.1 Opitutia bacterium
CGATTGAGTCCTTCACTCAAGGTGCTCATCTCAAAGATCGTGAGAATTATACTCATCACGGTGGCGGTGGTAACAGCGATCGGATCCATCGGAATTGATCTATCCGCTTTCGCATTTCTGGGTGGCGCCATCGGTATCGGCCTCGGCTTTGGTCTCCAGAAAGTAGTTTCTAATTTTGTTAGCGGCATCATTCTGCTAATGGATAATTCGATCAAACCTGGCGACGTCATCGAGATCGAGGGCACCTATGGATGGATTAATAATTTACGCGCTCGCTATGCCTCAGTCATCACTCGCGATGGCACTGAGCATCTCATACCAAACGAGGATCTCATCACGCAAAAAGTCATAAACTGGTCTTTCACCGACGACTTAGTCCGCGTGCGAGTACCTATTGGAGTATCTTACAATGCCGACCCGCACCATTGCATCCGACTCATCCTAGCGGTCGCAGCTTCCACCAAGCGTGTATTAAAAACTCCCGCACCAAATTGCCTGCTACTTGGCTTTGGAGATAGTTCAATCGACCTAGAGCTTCGCATGTGGATTGCAGATCCTTCCAACGGCGTTGGTGCGGTTCGTAGCGAGTTATTGCTTAAGGTTTGGGATACTTTTAAAGAAAATAATATCGAGATTCCTTACCCACAAAGAGATCTCCACATCCGTTCAAGCGAGATACTCCACGTGAAACGAGATAACCCCGACCCAGAATAAACAGATAATGGCAGCTGTTAAGAAAGCCCGCCTAGACGAACTTCTTGTCGCTAAAGGATTAGCCGACACGCGCTCGCAAGCAAAAGCCCTGATCCTTGCGGGCAAGGTTAAAATTGGCACCCACCGTCTCGACAAGCCTGGGCAAAGCTTGAACGCGGACAGCGAAGTCACCGTCGAGTCGCCACCGCGTTTCGTGAGCCGTGGTGGTGAAAAGCTGGAAGGCTTTCTAGATCATTTCGAAATAACAATGGAAGGGACACATGTCCTTGATGTGGGGGCTTCGACTGGCGGCTTTACTGATTGCTCTCTGCAACGCGGAGCCATCAACGCAACTTGCGTCGACGTTGGTCGCGCGCAGATGCACAATAAGCTGATCCAAAATGACCGAGTGACTAACATTGAGAAGACCAATGCCCGCCACTTGAAGCTAGGCGACCTACCCTACGACGCCTACCCCCGAATCGTAATGGACTTATCCTTTATTTCGCTAACCAAAGTATTACCAGCCGTCTGGCAATTCCTCGAGCCCAACGGCTATTTAATTGCACTTGTCAAACCTCAGTTTGAGGCTGAAAAGCACGAAGTCGACGCCGGTCGTGGCGTCATTCGCGACAAAACGATTCATAATCGTGTCCTTACCCAAGTAAAGGATTTTGCCCTCGAGCAGTTGCCATGCGCAGTGCTCCTCGGCACAATGGAATCGCCAATCAAAGGTACAGACGGCAACCGCGAGTTTCTCCTCGGCCTCAGGCGCGGCGACCACAGGCCGCACTCATAGCAACTAGGCCAAGTAAAAAGGAAAAAATCGCCGGCTCTGGCACTGCTAGGGGAGCGGTCATGAGGGCAGAGATTTCATCACTGTACTCTGCAATTCTAACTGCAAAGTTGAGATCCGCGGTATTATCTGAAGCAAAATTCGAGCTACCATTGGTGCTAACCGCCATAATTGTGCCCGCAAGAAACCATTGGTCCACACCATCCTTGATAAACAGGCCTGAACCAGAGTCATAGAGCGTGGCGGCTGCTTCATTGGAGGTGGCATCGGAATCGGAAGCAGTATAGATTGATTGAAATTCATAATTAAGCCCCCCGTTCGTATAAGTAAAGATGGTGGCCCCCTCAAATACATTGACGCCCCAGCGCTTTTCACTGGTGGAAGAATCACCCCAAGCCCAAGGATTAGATGTATCGTTAGAACTGTGCCCAGAGCCCCAGCCAATATGAGTCGCTGCGCCGAAGCTAGCCTCTTGACCTTTCGCAAACTCCGGAAAAAGATTAACCCCGCTAGTGCCTGGGTTGTTTGTGATCTGGAAAACTTTTAAATCGACTACATCTGCACCGCTCGTCACCTGAACCGAACTACCACTAGCAATTTGATAGGTGGAAATGCCATCAAAACTAACATATCCTTGTGCGAGACTTACGTGATTGGCAGTCAACATGTAGCCGCCCCCGACGTGTATTGCACTTCCGCTAGTTCTGTGCGTACCTGAGGAGTTTGTCACAGTGGCCACCTCGTCCCAAGGTGCGCCGCTACCTGGATTCGTCGTATTCACCAAATTGCCACCCCCCACTAAGATGATAGCGTGCGAGGGATGCACAAACCCGATTGCAATCGCGCAAGTAGCGGCTAGTAAAAAGCGGATCATTAGAGTAAGATAAGATTTTAGGTGATCGGGTCAAATTCGAATATGAGTTTTAAAATCAAAAAAGAAGCAGTTTGGGGAGAACTTTCACTTTGACAGAACGTGCTCAGGTAATTCTAAATATGCTTATATGGACAACACTCCTTATCAAAAATTGCTAACACCCGTGCATCACATCATCGGTCTAATTCTTACTTTTCTAGTATTCATATCGATGTCAATTTTGCTCGTACCGTTTACCTTCTCGACCAATGCTTTGATCGCACAAGGCCAAGCTTGTCTGACTGCAACCCCAATCACTGCTGTATTCTGGTTCGCATACAACATGTTCATGGTGGTGCTGCTCGACCAAAAAAAGCAAAAAAAGTAAGCAGATATTAGATTTTACTAAATCATTTGCAGGCCGCCCGCTAAGGACGGCCTTTTTCTTGGACATATTCCATTTAGTCTCTTTGCCACCGTGAAATCATTGCGCAATATTCTTAATTACCGCTTGAGCAGCCCTAGGCTTTTGTGCGAGTGCCTCTACAGCAAAAGCAGTTAGACTCAATGATGCGGGTAATTTGGCAAGGAATCTACCTAACTAACTAGCGGTTAAGCAGAGCACGTAACTGCCCTATTCATCATCCCAGTCTTCTAGTTCATCTTCGCGCTTCTTTTCCACCCTCATACCAACCCAGATCGCAAGTTCGTAGAGACCATACATGAAACCAGTTACAAGCGGCAAGGATACAAAGTCGCCGCCCGGAGTCATGAATGCAGCAAAGACCATCAGTCCAACAAAAACTGCCCTGCGAATGTCTTGAAGCTTCTGGACAGCTATGACGCCTAGGTAGACGAGTATTACAATTATTAATGGAAACTGAAAAAATGCACCCGTAGCCAAAGAAAACCATACGACCATGCTATAATAATCAGAAGCCGCCCAAAAGAGGTCGAAATCGAAGAACATATTTAGCCGTACTGAAAACGACAGAGTGAGCGGGAGAATTACGAAAAATGCAAAAGACACTCCGGTTAAAAAAAGTAAGAAAGCTGCAAAGCAGGCAGGCCTAACGACTTTCCGCTCCTTATCCGTCAGCCCCGGAGCCACGAAGGCAGCTAGAAAGTAAAGCACGAAGGGCATTGAAAGCGTTAAGCCGGATAAAAATGCAATCTGAATAAACACTGAAATCACACCCATTGGTCGATAGGTGATCAGGTTTTCATCTGCCATCTCAGCCGAACCATAGGCAGTCACAATCGGCATCTTTAGAAATGTAGCAATATCCCCAATGAATAAGGTAGCCAGAACGATGCCCGTGGCAAAAGCCAATAAGCTTCGCCCTACGGTCCAACGGAAGTCTTCCAAGTGCTCAAGAAAGCTCATGCCTACAGCTTCGGAGTCATTCAGCTCTTCAACTTCGTCATCATCGTTTTGGTAATCCGTCATCTCAAAATGAATTCCTATTCAATTTTTAGGTGATCGGGCAAACTCCAATCTAAAAATTAACAATATTTCAAAAAAATGAACTCCCACAAGGTCGGTCACCAGAATCCTTACAAAGCTCCTGCCTAATCAATTGACAGACAGCATTAAATGGCTTTGCTACGACCTTTTCCAACACGTCGCCGCCCATTGGTGGTGAAATTACCTCAACTCGATCCACCAGAAAGATCGTAATCTTATGCCAGCTAAAAAAGCAAAAAAAGCCACCAAGAAGGCCGTCAAACGCAAAAACGTTAAAGCGGTAAAATATAGCTACGACTTCGGACAAAAGACCGACGGAAGCTCTAAACTCCGGGAACTACTCGGCGGTAAAGGAGCCAATCTCGCAGAGATGGCCCGCATCGGCCTCCCTGTCCCTCCTGGTTTCACCATCACGACTGATGTCTGCACCTACTTCTACGACCACGGTCGCCAGTATCCCAAAACACTTGCAAGTGAAGTCAAAGCCTCTGTCGCACAAATCGAAAATGAGGTCGGCAAAAAACTCGGTGCAGCCAAAAACCCGCTTCTACTTTCTGTTCGTTCTGGTGCTCGTGAGTCCATGCCTGGTATGATGGACACAATCCTTAATCTTGGTCTAAATGATAAGACCGTGAAGGCACTCGCTAAAGAGTCGGGTAACGCTGCATTTGCATATGATTGCTACCGCCGCTTTATCCAAATGTACGGCGATGTCGTCATGGGCGTCCAAGCTGTGAACGAAAATGATCACTGCCCGTTTGAAGGTATCCTCGAAAAAGTTCGTAAAGAAGCGGGTGTTGAACTAGACAACGAGCTCACTGCAAAAGACCTCAAGGAACTCATTAAGCGCTACAAGGCAGTTATCAAACAACGTACTGGCACCGCTTTTCCCCAAGACGCTTACGAGCAACTCTGGGGTTCTGTAAGCGCCGTGTTCAACTCATGGCAGAACGAGCGAGCAATTCTCTACCGCCAAAAATACGGCATCCCTGCTGCTTGGGGTACAGCTGTTAACGTTCAGGCCATGGTCTTCGGTAATATGGGTGATAATTGTGCAACTGGCGTTGCTTTCACACGAGACCCTGCAAACGGTGAAAAAGTATTCTACGGTGAATACCTCATCAATGCCCAAGGTGAAGACGTAGTTGCAGGTATTCGCACACCCAAGGCAATTGCTGAGCTAAAGAGAGAAATGCCTAAAGCACACGCTGACCTTGAGGCAGTTCGTAAGAAACTCGAAAAGCACTTTAAGGACATGCAAGACTTTGAGTTCACGGTTGAAGACGGCAAGCTCTGGATGCTACAAACTCGTAACGGTAAACGCACAGGCCTCGCAGCCGTTCGAATTGCTGTTGAACTTGTTAAGGAAAAACTGATCGACCAAAGGACAGCACTCCTCAAGATCCCAGCAGACTCTATATCTTCACTACTCGTTGCGGTCTTCGACCCAGCTGCAGTCGCAAAGGCAAAGACACTCACTACAGGTCTTCCTGCGGGCCCAGGTGCTGCATCCGGTAAGATCTGCTTCACAGCTCCAGAAGCTGAAAAGGTTGCTGCTGAAGGTGGCCGTGCGATTCTCTGCCGCGTTGAAACCACACCGGAAGATCTACGTGGAATGATTGCAGCAGAAGGTATCCTGACATCCCGTGGTGGTGTTTCTTCTCACGCCGCACTCGTTGCTCGTCAGATGAACAAGGTCTGTGTTTGTGGCGCTGCTGAGGTTGTCATCAACTACGGTAAAGAAACACTCAAAATCGGTAAAAAGACCTTCAAAAACGGCGACGATATATCCATCGATGGCACAACTGGTGAAATCTTCGCTGGTGCAGTGGCCACTGCCCCCTCTGAAGTTGACCAAGTGCTCAACGGTAAGCTCAAGTCCCAGGAAAGCTATACTTACCAAATGTATAACCAAGTCATGAAGTGGGCTGACAAGCATCGTAAACTTCGAGTTCGCACCAATGCAGATTCTCCAGACCAAGCTAAGTCTGCAATCGCTTATGGCGCTCAAGGCATCGGACTTTGCCGGACAGAGCACATGTTCTTCGAAGGTGATCGAATCACATTCATGCGCCAGATGATTCTTGCCGAAGACGAAAAACAACGTCGTGCAGCGCTGAGGAAGCTACTTCCATTCCAACGCAAGGACTTCACAGGTCTTTTTAAGGCAATGGGCGGTCTTCCCGTCACTGTTCGCCTTCTTGATCCACCTCTGCACGAGTTCCTTCCCAACGACGATTCTTCCAAACGCGAGCTAGCTAAATCTCTCGGAGTCAAGGTCGACGTGATATCGAAACGCGTGCATGCGCTGCACGAATCCAACCCAATGCTTGGTCATCGTGGTTGCCGTCTAGGAATTTCCTACCCGGAAATCACAGAAATGCAGGCACGTGCAATCTTCGAAGCGGCGGCATCTTGCTACAAGCTCAAGAAGCAAATAAAGGTAATCCCTGAAGTGATGATTCCTCTCGTCGGCTTTGCTGACGAGCTCAAGAATCAAATAACAGTGGTTCACCGTGTAGCTTCCGAAGTCATGGAGAAAAAGGGTGTGAAGTTCAAATACCTAGTTGGCACAATGATCGAAGTACCTCGTGGTGCTTTGACCGCAGACGAGATTGCTGAAACTGCAGAGTTCTTCTCTTTTGGTACTAACGACCTCACCCAGACTGGTCTCGGCATGAGCCGTGACGACGCGGGTTCATTCCTTGGCCAATACAAAGACCTCGATATCCTTCCACAAAATCCGTTCGCATCGATCGATGCAGCGGGCGTTGGGCAGCTTGTTGAAATTGGTGTTCAAAAGGGTCGTAGCACGAGGGGAAATCTCAAGCTCGGCGTTTGCGGCGAGCACGGGGGTGATCCAGCCTCTATTGAGTTCTTCCACAATACTGGACTCGACTACGTCAGCTGCTCGCCCCCTCGTGTTCCAGTTGCACGCTTGGCTGCTGCACAATCAGCGCTCAAATAACCTAAACTAGATTCAATCTAATACTAAAGCCCTTCCGACGAATCGGAGGGCTTTTTTGTTCTTCCAAATTGGTGATAAGCTCAAGCAACAGGACTTGGCTGTCGTGGGGCTTAGAAATAAATATTAAGTGATCAGACAATATCTTGATCCTTGATTAATATTCGATGCCAGTTTTAAAAAACAAAATCATTGGTGAACTCATATGAAATTTCGAGTTATATGCCTTATACCTATCAATAAGGTTGCTCTCAGAACTTATTCTCATTACCGGAGAACATGCGGATAATGTTAGAGCGATGGCGAATAACTATGAACAATGCGAGAGCAGCACTCAAATAGAATCGAGGCTCTTCTGTGTCGTAAATAAAGTAGGCCGAGATCGGCAAGCTGACGGCGAAAAAAATTGAGGCCAATGCCACGATTTTTTTCGTATAAAAAATAATCAACCAGACGACTAATCCAATCAGCACGACGGGACACATTAGTGCGAGTAAGCCCCCGATGGTGGTCGCCACACCTTTACCACCACGAAACTTAAGAAATACTGAAAAGCTATGCCCTAAGATCGCGGCGACTAAACCAATGAGAGCTAATCGATCGTCGCCGTAAACCATTAAAGGTAAACCAGCTGCAGTAAAACCTTTGAGTGCATCCAGTGCGAAGATAGTATAACCCCACTTCTTACCAAGTATACGTTTGACGTTCGTCGCACCCGGATTACCACTACCCTCTTTGAAGATGTCTACTCCCTTGCTGCGCGCCATGATCACGGCAAAGCTGATGGCACCGAGAAAGTAGCCAATGATTGTGATGAGAAGAATAGAGACTACTGTCATGGTTCAAGCAGAGAGAATTCTAAGCTTGGGCGCGAGCGTATTTATGAGTGCCTTTATGATGGGGCACAGTAATGCCTGACAGTGGGTGAATGTTTGGGTCGATTTTAGCATGGCTGATCTTCGGGTCAGCATTATCAACTAGGAAGACCATTCGAAGCGAGTCTCTGCACTTTAAAAAATAAAAAAGGACTCTCCTCTCGGAAAATCCTTTAATAAAATAATTAGACCTAATTTATAATTTAATCACACGGTATTTCTCAATCGAGGGATTGTCGGTGATCTTCTTCTGCGCGACCTCAGAGGGAAGGGTATCGAGTTCAAAGACCGAGACGGCAAAGTCTTGATCTTTATTTCGGCTGAGCGACATGTTAGCGATGTTAACATTGTCCTCACCGAGCGTGACACCGATGAAACCGACGATACCAGGTACGTCCTTGTTCTTTAAAACAAGAAGTGTCGCATCTGTGCTGACTTCGACGCTGTGTCCGTCAATAATAACAATGCGTGGGATCTGGTTCTTGCCGACAAGCGTGCCGCCTATGATGCGCGACTTGCCACCCTTGCAGCTAACTTCGACTTCGATCAGTTCGTTAAAGTCAGCGTGTATGCTACTTTTAACCTCTTCGGTTTCGACGCCAAGGTGCTCTATCTTTTTGGGCGCATTGACATTGTTGACGTTATCCGAGATCTCGCGGAGATAGCCACGCTGGACAGCGTTGGTCAGGGGAAGTATATCGAGCTCAACGATCTTACCGTAGTAGCGGATGGTGATCTTTTCTACGCCTTCAGGGGCGAGTTGCTGAGAGAATGTGCCGATCTTTTCGCCGAGCGTCATGTAAGGACCCAACTTTTCCAAAACCTTAGGATCGACGGATGGCATATTAAGCGCGTTGATGACCATACCACCGGTAAGGGCTTCAATCATTTGTTTGGCCACGTCGATGCCGACGTTCTCTTGTGCTTCCTGAGTCGATGCACCAAGATGCGGTGTGAGTACGAGATTATCGATCTGGCGCAGTGGACTGTCTTCGGAGGGAGGCTCGTCCTCATAAACGTCAAGGCCAGCAGCAGTAACTTTACCCGAGTTGAGTGCATCAATAAGCGCAGCTTCCTCAATGATACCACCCCGAGCGACATTGAAAACACGAACTCCATCCTTCATGCGGGCAAAAGCACCCGCATTGAGCATGTGCTTGGTTTCTTTCGTCATTGGCATGTGCACAGTTATGTAGTCGGCGCTTACAATCACTTCATCAAGCGAGGCTTGCTTAACGCCGAGTGTCTTAGCGCGTGACTCGGTCAGATAAGGGTCATAAGCTAATACATCCATCTGGAAAGCCATGGCGCGCTTAGCAACTTCAGCACCAATACGCCCCATACCGAGGATACCTAGAGTCTTTTGATTTAGCTCAGAACCAGTGTATTTTTTACGATCCCAGCGACCAGCCTTCATGCCAGCACATGCTTGCACGATGGCGCGAGTGCCAGCGAGCATGTGGGTGAAAGTAAGTTCTGCCGTTGCTATGGTGTTGCCGGTGGGCGTATTCATCACGATGATGCCACGATCGGTGGCGGCTTCAATATCGATATTATCAACCCCCACACCCGCGCGACCGACGACCTTGAGATGTGGGGCTGCTGCGATAAGTTCAGCAGTAATGCGAGTGTCGGAGCGCACCGCGATTGCGTCGGCGTCCTTAGCCAATTCAAGGATCTCCTCAGGGGAGGAGCCGTAGGCTTCTACAACGTCAAAACCCTTTTGGGCCTTAAACAAATCAACGCCTATGGGCGAAATGCGGTCTGCTATTAATATTTTCATAAGAAGCGGTTGAGTCAATTTAAGCGGGAATGAATTGCAAACTAAAGATGAAGAAGATTGTCTTGAATACTTGAGTTGCCTGTAGAGGTAACTAGCTAAGACGGGTGTGGCTTATAAGCTGACCACTACATTTTCGCCTTCCCTCTTTCTTCTGGCACCTTAAGGTATTCTAAATGTTAAGTATGACAGGTTTTGGGCGCAGTTGCGTAGAGGCGGCTAAAGCCGGCGTATGGATCCAAGTGGAGATTCATTCAGTCAATCGGAAAACGCTCGATATTCAGATCAGCGCCCCGCGAGAGTGGGGCGGTTACGAAGCCATCTGCAGCGAATGGATAAATGCTGCGTTTGAGCGCGGGCGTGTTAATGTGCAAATCAAAGTGGAGTCTGCCAAGGATAGTGATGACTCGCTAGCCATGAATACCGAAGCGATGACTGTGAGTCTGAATAACTTGAAGGCCTTTGCCGAGGCGCAGGGATTTGATTTTAAACCTGATAGCAGTCTAATACTCGATCTAGCTCGTTCAGTCAAAGACAGTAGCAACCTTCCCGATTGGAAAGATTTAAAAGATGCGTTGCAGGAAGCTTTTAAGTTGGCACTAGCCGACATCAATGCAATGCGCCTGCAAGAAGGCGCTGCGCTGGCGGAAGACCTGAGGGGGCGAATCGCCGAGCTAGAGGCATTACGTCAACAAATCGAAAAGAACGCCTCTGGTAGCACGCAGCGCTACCGCAACGCACTGTTGGAACGGTTAAAGCAATTAGATCTCGAACTCGATGTCTCGGACGAACGCGTTTTGAAGGAGTTAGCAATCTATGCAGATCGTTCCGATATCAGCGAGGAAACAACCCGACTAAGTTCCCATTTCGAACAATTTTTAGGCTTCCTAAATGCCGATGAGCCGACGGGAAGAAAAATGGATTTTCTCTGTCAAGAAATCCACCGCGAATTCAACACCACGGGCAGTAAGTCAAATGACATCGAAATCACACGGCTTGTGATTGAAGGAAAAAACGCCTTAGAACGCATACGCGAGCAGGTGCAAAATATAGAGTAGCTTGGTAACAGTCTGATAATCTAGATTACAGCTATCAAGATACCGCTTAACTGATGTTACAGAAAACGCTGTGATTAGCGGCAACCGATCAAGCGACAGGTTTGAAGAAGTTCTTAACCTGCGCAGTCGCGTAATCACGGTTTAAATGCGCGATCATATCAAGTGAGATACTTTTTGGGCAAGCTGCCTCGCACTCACCGATATTAGTGCAACCGCCAAAACCTTCGCCATCCATGGTAGTGACCATAGCTAGGGTGCGGCGATCTTTCTCAACCTTGCCTTGTGGCAAACTGTTCATGTGTGAGACTTTAGCCCCGGTAAACAACATAGCTGAGGCATTAGGACAGGCAGCGACGCAAGCACCACAGCCGATACAAGCAGCAGCATCCATCGCATAATCGGCGGTCGCTTTACTGATTGGTATGGCATTGGCATCCACAGCGCTGCCGGCACGAGATGTGATAAAGCCGCCAGATTGAATGATCCTGTCCAAAGGCGAGCGGTCAACGACGAGGTCTTTGATTACAGGGAAGGGCTTGGCACGCCAAGGTTCAATCGTGATTGTCTGCCCATCATGAAAATGGCGCATGTGAAGTTGGCAAGCAGTGGTCGCCTTTTCGGGGCCGTGTGGGATGCCATTAATAGTCATTGAACACGAACCACAGATTCCCTCACGGCAATCATGGTCAAAGGCGACAGGCTCCTTACCCTTCTCCACTAAGTCCTCGGAAAGAGTATCAAGCATCTCGAGAAAAGAAGAGCCTTCGGAAACATCTTTGACAGCGTAAGTTTCAAAAGCGCCCATACTGTTTGCGCTTTTCTGGCGCCAAACTTTAAGAGTGAGATCCATTGTCTTTTCCATCTTATAAACAGGCTTAGCTTATTTGTAACTACGGGTGGCAAGTTTCACATTTTCGTAGATGAGTGACTCCTTGTGAAGCAGCGGAGCAACGTCGTCGCCCTTATATTCCCAGACGCCTGCAAAGGCAAAGTTTTCGTCGTCGCGAAGCGCTTCGCCGTCTTCCGTCTGGTGCTCGACACGAAAGTGACCGCCGCATGACTCTTCCCGCATCAGAGCATCACGACACATCAGCTCACCGAATTCAATAAAGTCAGCTACGCGGCCAGCTCGTTCAAGTTCAGGGTTGATACCATCGGCGTCACCAACCACGCGAAGGTTTGTCCAAAACTCTTTGCGCAGTGCCTGTAGATCTTTGATCGCACCTTCAAGACCCTCTTTAGATCGGGCCATACCACATTGCTCCCAGATGATGTGACCGAGTCGCTTATGAAAAGAGCGTGGCGACTCGGTGCCGCCAATTGTAAGGAACTTGTCGATGCGTGCCTTCACATTGGCTTCGACCTCTGCAAATGCAGGATGCTCTGTAGTAACTTTTCCCGCCGCAGCGACACCCTGCTCGCCCAAATAGTTACCAACTGTGTACGGAAGTATGAAGTAGCCATCCGATAGGCCTTGCATAAGTGCAGATGCGCCGAGGCGGTTGGCACCATGATCAGAAAAATTAGCTTCACCACCGACGAACATGCCAGGGATGGTAGACTCTAGATTATAATCTACCCATAAACCGCCCATCGTGTAGTGGACTGCAGGAAAGATCATCATTGGCGTCTCGTAAGGATTATCACCCGTGATGCACTGATACATGTCAAAGAGATTGCCGTAGCGCTCTTTGATGGTGTTCTTACCGTCACGCTTAATCGCGTCGCGGAAATCGAGAAATACACCGAGACCAGTGCTGGCGATACCACGACCTTCATCACAGGCTTCTTTCGCTGCTCGTGAGGAAATGTCACGCGGCGCCAGATTACCGAAGCTAGGGTATTTGCGCTCGAGGAAGTAATCTCGATCGTCTTCGGCCACAGTGTTAGGGTCGGTTTCGCCTTTCCGAATCATAGCTGCTACCTCTGCGTTCTTCGGGGTCCAGATACGACCGTCATTGCGAAGTGACTCAGACATAAGTGTGAGCTTTGACTGTTTGTCACCGTGAACGGGAATACAGGTAGGGTGGATTTGAGTGTAACAAGGGTTCGCCATACCTGCGCCACGTTTGTGGGCGCGATAAGCCGCAGTGACGTTGCAACCTTGCGCATTCGTAGAGAGAAAGAAGACGTTGCCGTATCCACCCGTGGCGAGAACGACCGCATCACTGGCATGACGAGAGACCTCTCCAGTTGCCATGTTTCGAACAATGATCCCCTTGGCGTGCCCATCCACTTTAACTAAGTCGAGCATTTCGTGACGATTATACATCTTCACCTTGCCGAGACCAATCTGCTTACTCAACGCAGAATAAGCACCGAGAAGAAGCTGCTGACCAGTCTGACCACGAGCATAAAAAGTGCGAGAAACTTGTGCGCCACCGAAAGAACGGTTAGCTAGTAGACCGCCGTATTCACGGGCGAAAGGTACACCATTCGCAACGCATTGGTCGATAATGTCTGAAGAAACTTCGGCAAGGCGATAGACGTTGGCCTCACGCGCCCGATAGTCTCCGCCTTTGACTGTATCGTAAAAAAGCCGATGAACGCTGTCACCGTCGTTCTGGTAATTCTTGCTCGCATTAATACCACCTTGGGCTGCTATACTGTGAGCACGACGTGGACTGTCTTGGTAGCAGAAGCATGATACGTTGTAGCCCTGCTCGGCGAGACTAGCCGCAGCGGCGCCACCAGCAAGGCCAGAGCCGACGACAATCACGCTGTATTTACGGCGGTTGGCTGGGTTGACCAACTTCATATTAAACTTATGGCTGGACCACTTTTCTGAGAGGGGACCCTCGGGAATTTTGGAATCGAGATTCATATTTCGGCGTTACTAATTTTAAATTACTCCAATGATTGCAACAGTCTCTGTGATCTGCAAAGCGAGGCCACCCGTCGGATCTTTCTCCAGAAAACCAGTCATAACAGAAATCGGAATGATTGCAAATCCAAGAAAAACAATCCAGCCGTAAGCAAGCGCTACTCGATCGAGACGCTTGCGCCAAAGTCCATTACGAAGCCCCAGACTTTGAAACATGCTACTGAAACCATGCGTCAAATGCATGCAAAGCAGGCCTGTTGCGATGATGTAAAAAGCAGATACCCACCAGACCTCAAAGCCTAGAACCATCATATCATTTACATTGAAAGTCATGATCTCATGACCATTTTTCATAACAACTTCACCATCTTTCACAAGTGGTACCATAGTATTCTCTAGTACACCAAACTCCTCGTATTGTTTACCTGGCACAATACGGACAGTGAAGTGGGCAATGTGAAAAATGATGAACGCCAATAAGATGATGCCACTCATTCTCATTGTGCGGGAAGAATAGCTGGCTTGCACGACCTTATCTTCTAAGTAGCCCTGCGGACGTGCCTTGCGATTATCCAAAGTTAGCGTGACTGCCGCCCATAAATGGACCGCGATGGTGCCGAGCAAGACCAAACGAACGGCCCACAGTGCAGAGGCTGGCAACAAGTGATGCAGCTTGTAAGCATACCCATTAATGACGTCGGGGCCGAGGAATATCTGGAGATTACCTAACATGTGTCCCATCACAAAAAGAACTAGGACCAGACCGGTGAGAGCCATTAAAATCTTACGACCGATGGTTGATTGAACAAAATTACACAATGTGCACATGACTAGGGGATTACGTTAGATATTAAAATTACTCACATAGATAAACTTTTCAAACACCGACCCAATTGCAATTCATCTATTAGCTCAGCCTATAGGCTTCATAAGTAGTGCTATATGAAATTCATAGTAAATAGAATAATTCAGTCCCTCATGCCGAGATTATTGACTCAACACTGATGTTTGATCGCTCTTATTACAAAAACAGGTAAAAACAGCATAGCTAATCCAAAACTTCTTTTGGCTAATGTTTGGAAAAGGTTTGCCAACCTAGAAAGCCAAAGAATTGAATAGGTATAAGCGTATGCCCATTATTGCGCAACGACTTTTCCAATCTCAGCTAAAATTATTTATGCAAAGTTCGAACACATGAAGTATATATTCGTAACAGGCGGCGTCGTCTCCTCGCTAGGCAAAGGACTCACCGCCGCCGCCCTCGGCGCTCTCCTCGAGCAGCGCGGTCTGAAAGTACGACTCCAAAAGTTCGATCCATATCTTAATGTCGACCCGGGCACCATGAGCCCCTTCCAGCACGGCGAAGTTTACGTGCTCAACGACGGTGCTGAGACTGACCTCGATCTCGGCCACTATGAGCGATTCACTTCCGGTGAGCTCAACCGCTTGAATAATCTCACCTCAGGCAAAGTCTATGAAACCGTGCTCGCAAGGGAGCGCCGTGGCGACTATCTAGGCGCGACTGTGCAAGTCATCCCACATGTGACCAACGTGATCAAAGAGCGTATTTATGCTGGCGGCGGCGAAGATGTCGATGTGCTCATCACAGAGCTAGGTGGCACCATCGGGGACATTGAAGGGCTTCCTTTCCTTGAAGCCATACGTCAATTTGCTCTTGAAGTTGGGCGTAACGACGTGCTCTTCCTTCATTGCACCCTGCTCCCATACTTAAAGGCTGCCGGCGAGCTCAAGACGAAGCCCAGCCAACAATCCGTGGCCAAACTTCGTGAAATCGGCATCCAAGCCGACATCCTCGTATGCCGCACCGAAGAACCGATGACAGATGAGATGCGCCAGAAGCTTTCCCTCTTTTGTAACGTCCACGTAAAGGCCGTAATAGAAGAAATTGATGTCGAGACTTCTATCTACGAACTCCCTCTCGCGCTCAAAGCCGAAAACATCGACGACCTTGTCATCGACCATTTAAAGCTTAACGCTCCAGATAGCGACATGAAGGTTTGGCACGATGTCGTTCGTCGCCTAAAAGCACCGAGTCACAAAGTCGAAATTGGCGTGGTCGGTAAATATATCGAACTGCAAGATGCTTACAAATCGGTCTACGAGTCCATCATACACGCTGGCATCGCTAATGACGCAAGTGTGCACATCGTACGTCTAGACGCAGAGCTGATCGAGGATGACCTGCAAAAACACCTCGGCACTCTCGACGGCATCCTCATTCCCGGAGGTTTCGGCGACCGTGGCACTCAAGGTAAAATCGCCGCAGCAAAATTTGCCCGCGAGAACAGTATCCCCTACTTCGGTCTATGCCTAGGTATGCAGATTGCGGTAATTGAATATGCGCGCAACGTAGCTAAGCTTGAAGATGCCAACAGCACTGAGTTCGACCCTGAGACAGCGCACCCCGTGATCGACATAATGGAGGATCAAAAAGACCTGACGACTAAGGGCGGCAACATGCGTCTTGGTGCCTGCCCCTGCGAACTCGCCGAAGACAGCTTTAGTTATTACGCTTACGGTGAAAAAAGTATTCAAGAACGCCACCGACATCGCTACGAATTCAACAATAATTACCGCGACCAGCTCGTCAAATCTGGCCTACGGATCGGCGGCGTCAACCCCGAGCGTGACCTCGTTGAAATCGTTGAGATTCTTGGTCACCCTTGGTATGTGGGTGTGCAGTTTCATCCAGAGTTCAAGTCAAAACCCAACGAAGCACACCCACTCTTTGCCAACTTTATCGCAGCCGCATTGAAGTATAAAAAATAGCCTCTTAATTTTGAACCTA